>CAYRXH010000038.1:0-22819 GCA_964428185.1 uncultured Bacteroidales bacterium | reverse complement strand
CGATTTTTGTAAATCCCAAACCAAGAAAAATTAATTTTTAGAACACACCATAAATAATAACTAATTCAAAATTGCTTACTATGCTCCCCCTCCGTCTTTCTCTCCTTAAGTTGCTGATGCGTATGCTAGGCTTTGGCAGCCTTGGTTTGTTGATGGCTTGTACTAAATATGGAGCGCCAGAGGATATGGCACCAATGGATATTGAAGGTTCGGTAGTGTCGAAGGATTCGGCTAAGGCAATTCCTGGAATTAAAATTGAGGTGCTCAACAGTTATGGAAATGTCACATCACTATCTGATGTGAACGGATTGTTTTCTATTCATGCCGATATTGATGTGTGTAATCAAACATTACTCCTGTCAATCAAAGACATTGACGGCAACAACAACAGAAGTTTTCAGGATCTTGATACGACCTTGCAGATGACGCCCGCTGAAATTGATGCAGGTGAAAAGAAAAACATTCAAATTCAGCTGAAAAAAATGTAGTCCTGTTTTGCTTCTAAAGGTTTGCTGATGATTTTGCCCTCTTCCGTGCAGTCTCGTCCAGAAGTATTTTCCTGAGACGCAGTGATTGTGGTGTCACTTCGAGTTATTCATCTTCACCGATATACTCCATACATTATTCCATTGAAAATTTCACAGCCGGGGGCATGACCATTTTCTCATCACTCCCCGATGCTCGCATATTGGTCAGTTTCATCATAATGTTCTGAAGCCCAATGAGCGCCCTCGAAGGCAAGGAAAAAACAAGCTGTGAACGGTCTCCCTTTGTGTTAATACTTACAATATCACCTTTTCTTGAAGTGACAAGTTCAATCACTTTGCCAGAAAAATCAACAGGCACACTCACAGTCAGTTCTTCAAAGGGTTCACATTTCACCCCATCAATTTCCTTAATAATTACCTTGGGCTGCCCCACCTCCAATTCATAGCCTTCACGTCGCATATTCTCAATAAGTATAGAAAGATGCAGAATGCCCCTTCCATACACAATGTAAGAATCAGGAGAGGCTGTTTCTTCTACTCTCAATGCCAGATTTTTTTCAGCTTCCTTCATCAGCCTGTCTCTGAGATGCCGCGAACGGACATATTTTTCTTCCTTGCCGAAAAACGGTGAGTTATTGATAGTGAACAACATGCTCATGGTTGGTTCATCCACTGAAATCGGAATCAGTGTTTCTGGATTTTCAAAATCGGCAATGGTATCTCCGATTTCAAAATTCTCGGGTCCCAGCATCGCACAGATTTCAGCCGCATGAATTTCGTGTTTGATTCGCTCCTTTCCAAGGCCTTCGAAAATATACAATTCCTTGATTTTTGTCTGTTCCACACTACTGTCACGTTTCACCAGCAAGACGTTCATTCCATACTGCAGACTCCCTCTCAGAATCCGACCCACAGCAATTCTTCCGGTATAGGATAAATAATCCAGAGATGAGATCATCATCTGCAGACTGCCTTCTTCAACATGGGGAGGTTGAATATGCTCAATAATCACGTCCAGCAAATGGCTCACTTATGATTTTACATTGTCTTAGTGGTTAAACATCCATCCCTGCTTTGAGGAACCGAATACAGTGGGAAAGTCAAGCTGATCTTCAGTAGCTCCAAGCGAATACATCAGGTCAAAAACGACTTCCTGAGTTCCTTCAGGATCGCAATTGGGTTTATCAACTTTATTGATGACCACAACCGGCTTCTTATTCATTTGCAGCGCCTTTTCAAGAACAATACGTGTCTGAGGCATTGGGCCTTCAAAAGCATCAACCACCAGGAGTACTCCATCAGCCATATTCAGCTCACGTTCTACCTCCTTGCCAAAATCAGAGTGACCCTGAGTGTCAATGATATTGATCTTTACTCCTTTGTATCTGACAGAGGCGTTTTTGGCATGGATGGTAATTCCCCTCTCCCACTCCAGATCATTGCTGTGGAGGATGAGTTCTCCGCGATGCTGATTGTCTCTGAATAATTTGAGCTGAAGAATTCAGTCAACAATTGTGGTTTTGCCATGGTCAACATGGGCGACAATGGCGATGTTTAGGATGTTCTGCATGAATATAGGAGTTCATAGTAAAAAAGAAGTGCAAAGTTACTTCTTTTTAGTTCTCCGATATGGTTATAATATTCCTGATATCAAAAAAATACAACACTTATCACAAAAAGTCAAAAAGACAATTAATCCCTTTGATATAAGGATCATTTTAATGGTTCCTGCAAAAAATTAACTTATTAGCTACTCCCGAAAAATGTATTCACAGCCTCAATTCCTTTCTCAATATCTTCATGGGGACGGGCAATATTGAATCTGATATAATTTTTTCCAGAGGGAGAAAAGTGAATTCCGGGCACTGTTGCCACACGGGTTTGTTCATATAGATCAACGGCAAGCTCAAAACCATCATCAAAACCATGCGGAAGCTTTGCCCAGATAAAATACCCTCCGTCAGTGTGAGGAATTTCAAAACCCAGTTGTTCAAGAGCCTGTGCCATTTTTTTAAAGGATTGAAAAAACATGGTTCTGAGACCTGCCACATAGTCAAGTCCCATATTGTAGTTTTCCAGATACAATGCTATGGCTTCCTGACAAACGGAATTGACACACAAACCGGTATAATCATGCATCTTCCTGATTTCCTTCATGTGTTCGGCACTGGTAATCATATATCCAACCCTCCAGCCGGTAATTGAAAGCAGCTTTGAAAAGCTGTTCACATAAAACACATATTCACCGATGTGTTCAAGCGGAATATAAGGTGGTTGTTGGTAATACAATTCCTTATAGACAGCATCAAAGATCAGATAGCAGGCGTTGCGTCTGCAGATTTCTGTCAGTTGTTTAACATAGCTGCGTGGCATGATTCGTCCGTAGGGATTTGATGGTGAAGCTGCAAAAAAGATTTTCACACTGTTTTCTCTGATTTGTTTTTCTACAATATCTGCATCAAAACCACCGTCTGACAAAAGCTGTGCTTCAACAAACTGTTGCCCCAGATGCTTGGGTAGCTGAGTATAACTCTCATAGGCAGGAGCAAATGACATCACAGAAAAGGGGGTTGTGATTTTCTGCATCAGATACAAATAAAGTAAGGAAATGGCTTCAGTGGCACCCTGAGTGATCAGAAAATTATCTCTGGTAACAGAAATTTTCTGTCCGTATTGTTGTACCAGAAGATCGAGGATTTTAAAATTGCCGATTCCGGGAGGATACTGATGAATGGGCTTGTGTGCAATGTCGCTGAGAAAATTCAGCAACTCCTTTGGTGGTTCGAAACCCGGCAGACCCTGTGCCAGATTAACTCCTCCCCTTTCTTTAACCATGGTACTCATATAACTGATGAGAGAACCCTGAGGCAACGGACGTGACATTATACTTTGTTTTGAAGCAAAAGTAATAAAAAAAGGGTTGCAATGAGACTACAACCCTTTGAAAGTACTGGTTGAATGACTATTGAATTGTCATTTTCCGAGTAAGCGTTGTTTCGTTGACAGTAATTGAGTAGTAGTACACACCGGGAGCTAGGTTCTGAGTATTCAGGTTGATGGTATGTTTTCCGACATCATAATCAGATGTTTGAGACAACAGAGACTGACCCAGCACATTGACAACAGTGAATGTGACTTTTGCAGCCTCTGGTATAGAGAAACCAATAGTTGTCATGTCGGAAGCAGGATTTGGAACATTCTGCATTAGACTGATTCCCTGTGAAACTGATTCATCAATACTTACAAACATGTCATTACATAACTGGTCGTTATTGGGTACAGCGTCAGAAGGGATTGCAGTCTTGGCGCATAACTCATGATCAACACCAGGACTGTTATATGACGTTATGAATGTATAATTCATAGATGCTCCTGAGTTGAGGGTGGCTGCAACAATTTCTGTTGTTTGTGTAGCTCCGTTAACAGAAAACTGAACCGGGAAGTTTGTCAGAGCATTTGTCCCGTGATTGGTAATCTGAATAGTAACCTGAACAGACTGACCTGCGGGATTAACCACTGTCGGAGATACAATTGAAGTTACTGCACCGTCAATGGCTGCCTGACCGGGAGTCAGATAATCACAGATGGTATCATTGAATTTGTAGATATCTGCTGCGACTGCAGTGTATGAACAGAGAGTATAATCAACAAAGGGACCAATAAATGTGGTGGCAAAGGTGTACAAGGTATCTTCACCAGGAGCAAGTGAACCTGTCCATATTGCATTGACAGGAGGTGCGCCGGTGGATATTCTGTAGGATACAGGGATTGAAGTCAAAGTTGTTGATCCGAAGTTTTTAATCCTCACTCTCACCTGATTGGCTGAACCGGTAGCAGACTGACCAACAGGATTTTCTATGGCGATGACACCTGCATCAACGGCTATCTGTGGAACATGAATTTTCACTTCGTCAACTGCAAATCCTTCATTCTGCACTGTGGCATTCGATCTGAATACAAATCTGAATTTCACATTGGGACCTGCATTGTCAAGAGCGGAAAGGCTAATAAATGCGGCTTTCCATCCACCGGTTGGTTCTGACCATGAAGGAAGTGCACCCACATAGGTATCATACCAGTTATATCCTTCGGTATCGTCAATCACACCAAGAGTTGTCCATGTGATTCCGTTATTGGTAGAATACTGGATATTTCCTCCGTCCATATTAATTTCACCGTGCATCCAGTAGCCGAGAGAGAAGTAAGCATCATAAATTCCGGTAAAGTTCATTGTTGGAGACACCAGATATTCTGTACACATTGCCGGATAGGCACCATCGAGATTAGTAACCCAGCATGTATCGCCTTCAAAAGCGGTATTGATAACAACACCTGCAGGTTCTCCGTGTTCCCATACTGTACCGGTGGTAGTGAATACAGTACTTCCTTCAAAGTTGTCTTCAAAGAAGATCACACCGGGTAATCCCCAGAATGTTCCGCAACTTTCATCATTGAAATAATTTGAGTCAGCGGGGACTTCTGTATAGGCACAAATACTGTTGCTGCCATTTTCAACAATTAAAGGAGTCATGGTGAACTGAACAGTAGTTCCGGGTAACAGATTGCCCGTCCAGGTCTGAGTAACAGGAGCGTTGGCATTATGCTGGTATGTAACAGGAATAGAAGTCAGCGGATCAGTTCCATAATTCCTCAGAGTGACAATCACATCAACACTTTCTCCTTCAGAATAAATAGCTGCAGGAGAATTGATGGCAGAAACACCTGCATCCTGAGGCAACTGAGGAGCAATGACCACAGTATAGTCTTCTGTTTCACCCCAGGTATAAGTTCCACAAGGTTGAACAGTTGAAGGAGTTGATGTTTCAACACAGACAATACGCATTCTGGTATATCCTGACATGGCAGTCAAAGGCACATTCACAGTTCCTGTAATGACAGTATTTGTTAAAGAAGCTGTTTGCCCTTGGAACACAAGTTCATTAACCGGATCAAAGGTTCCATCCTGGTTATAGTCAATGAATGCTTTTGTGTAATAAGTATAATAGCTTGAAGAAGTATAAATAACAGTAACAGACATCGGATAGCTGGCACCTTGGGAAAATTCGACGGGAGGTAAGGATGTTGTAAAATCAGAATATCCTCCTGTGGCAGCAGGATTGCTGAAAATTGGTGTGGCAAGTCCGTTGTTCAAATTGCTCACTGTTACATTTCCTATGTCACCATAAGAAGCAGGCGAAGTGGCATAGGAATCACAATAGATAAGCGCATTGTTATTAACCGTTTCCTGAAGTGTGTCATTCACAAGAATAAGATCAGTTGCCAGATGAGTATATACAGTAAAATCATATCCTCCAAATGCTCCGAATATAAAGGGTGTTGAAAACTGATGAATATAACTATCTCCTGAAGGTATTGTTGTTGTTATGGTTTCTGTGACAGGAGTGCCACCATTAACCTGATAGGAGATTGGGATATTGCTCACCGGGTCTGTTCCATAGTTTTTCACCTCAACCCTTACTGTTTCACTTCCTAGATTAAACCCGGAAATCGGAGTTACAATATCAATGGGACCCACATCAATATTGGGGTATCCTGTCACATTAACAGCCACCCGAACCATATCGCTCTGACATCCACCGGCTTCCACAGTAACTTCATCAATAAACCAGCCTTCAATACCTACGGAACTATCAGAAGTTCCTACAAATGCTATCTGAAGAGTTGATGCTCCCTGAGTTGATACATGTCCTGATGAGGTCATGTAATTATAAAGCGAATAAAATGCAGGTTGAGAACTAATACTTGATCCGCAGCTGAATGGATTATTGCTAATATACCCTGTTGTATTATAATTTCCTGTTGTTGGAATAAATGTAGTCCACGGACCACCATCCAAAGAATAAACAACATAATATTCATCACAACAACTTTCGGCGTTCAATCTGTGTACAAAAGAAAGATATACAGAGTCAGCATTGATATTATAGAGAGGTGACATTAAAATTGCAGCAGAAGTTGTGCTGGCATTGACCATTTTTGCAGTTCCCAATCCACCATCAGAATCCCATGCCCAAGTATAACCAAGATTACATGGATCAGAAGCAGTCCATCCTTCCAGATCAACATCAAAAGTATAGTGCTGACTCAGTGTTAATCCTGCCTGAACCCAATAATAGGTTGTATCATACAGAACAGGTGTAATGTATGGATTCCCTGTGAATATTGGTGTTGTGGGAGGATCACTGTACCATGTCAGATCAACTGTGGAAGTAGCATTCAGTGTTGCAGATGTACCGTAGGGAATATCAACATCACTGATAACAGGATCATCAGGAGTATAGTTGTAAGATTTTATCTCGGTTAAAGTATCATTTGAGTTAAATACATCTCCAGTCAGCTCAATCCAGGCAACAATAGTATAGGTTGAATCTGGATTGGCACCACTCAATCCGGTAGTGAGAGGTGTTGTAAACTCATAGACCAGAGTGTCACCTGCTAGGATTGTCCCGGACACATTTTCAATAACAGCAGAACCTCCGTTGACAGTATAGGATGCTGTCAGTGTTCCTGTAATATCACCATACCCATAATTAACAATGGTAACAGAAACAGGTTCAGTTGCATCAGCACAACCATCGGGAGTAGCATTTAACTCAATAATTCCAGCTTCCCACTGATACAATTCAACTACAGCAGTAACAGGTACTCTGTTGCTTGTACAACCAGGAACTTCTTTCTTGTAATGAACTATACCGTTGAATGCTCTGGGATTGTTGACACTTGAAAAGCTACCACACAGACCAACACCCGCTGTAATATTAATGTCAGCATTGGCATAGTGGGTTAAACCACTAACAGTTGTATAATTTGCATTATATTCAACATAAATTCCATATGTTGCCCCGGGAGGAATTGCAAAATCATCACAATCAAAATAAGTCGGAACACCAGCAGTGGCATTGACAGTATAATTTCCAACCAGAGTCCAGGCTGCTGCATTTGTTTCTGACCCGATATAAGTACCTGATTTATAGTAAACATTAACAGGTAGATTTGCCTGAGTTACACTTGGATTAATGTGGAATCCGGTTATAATAATTTCATCACCCAAAGAAGTGACATCAAACATATTTCCTCCGCTGCATCCATTTCCTGCTGCAAAAGTAGTTTGCAGAGAATCTTCTTCAAGAACTGCATTTGAACTCTCAACCCAATATGTAGTATTGACGTACAATGGTCCTGTGACAAGTGTATCCCCTGTGTGGAAATCATCCACAGCAATGATATCATCAAACCAGTATATCTGTGCTGTAGAATGGGCTACCAGCGTGGCCTGATTACCATAAAAGACTGTGTCATTCTCAACAGTAGGATCTGTTGGTGTGTGCATTGACATCACACTATTATTAATGGAATCATTGAATGAAACAGGGTCATTGAGCAGTTCAACCCATGCAACAATATTGAACAATGAATCATATGTGGTAACTGTAAAATCTATCTGTGTTGCAAAGGTATATGTCAGAGTATCTCCAACATTGATCGGAGTGACAACATTTTCAGAAACGACCGAACCGCTTCCTACCTGATAGTTTGCTGTCAGATTTCCATTGATGATTTGTGAACCACTGTTGAAAATATCAATACTGATATCTTCGTTTCCAAGTGTGCATCCACTTGTGGCAGAAGATATATCAATAACTGATGCTTCCTGAGGTGGCAACAAACTGATGTTGATATCATCAACAAAACAACCGTATGCTGTAGCCGGGCTTTTTGCATGCCATACAAAATAATAAATTCCGTCAGCAGGAACAGTGAAAACAGTGTCTATCTGCTGATAGGCAGTTGAATTAATGCCTGTTTCAGTATAAATACTTGATATAACTGAGGCAACTTCAGGAGTTCCAGAGGCAACTTTCAGATCCAAGTCCTGAGGATACGATGCATTCTCTGCTCTTCGCCAGTATGAAATTTCATAAACTTCTCCTGCATACATTGTAAAACAACGACTGAACAGATAATCATCAGCAGGATTGGCAGTAGAATTCACAAATTTTGCACTGTTGTTGCCACTATGTGCAAATGTGGAACCCACAAAGGGATATTGCCATAAACTGGCATCTCCGTTCACATTAATCTTTGACCAGAAACCATAGGGTTCTGTGAGCTCAAAACCCATTGTATAATCTAAATATGTGAAATTATGCCCATGAGTAAATACCCTGGTCATCGTATCATTATCTGTATACATATCAGATGCCAGATCAAGATCAGCAAACAATTCGTACGTTTCCAGATCACTCAGATCAATTGTTTGAGTGAAAGTAATTTCACGGATGCTGTCCGGCTCAATGGTGATTGTGAAAGTTTCAGTAACTGGTGTACCCCCATCCAAAATATATGTAGCATTGAAAGTAGTAATGGTATTTGATCCGTTATTTTTCACTAAAAGAATTACTGGCTCTGTTGCAGTAAGTCCACAAGTATTCGCAGGAGTAACAATACTCATGATTCTTAAATCCCACGCCAGAGGAGTAAATTCATCTGCCCCAATATCAGGTGTTGAAGGATCACGGGGATCACCATCAATATCCTGAGTAACCTCAGGAAGTGATATGGCCTTGTTGTTCACCGAAGAAGCAAATGTGTGAAGATTGGTATTCCCAACAAAATCAGGATTTTCATCAATTGAATTCACATCCTGAGACGTAACAGTCTGCCAAGCACTCAGAGAAGTAACATCAGCTGTCCCTGAATAACCAAGAATCCCATAAGAACCACTAACATAATAGTCGTTATAATTAATAGATGTAAATGCAGTTGAAGATGATTTATGAATTGCATAACTTTTTGTTCCGGCAGCACCTGTCATGGAGTTGGAAAAAATATTGTTTCGCACATCAAGATTACTGATCACTGCAGTAACAAGAAAACAGGAAGACATGCTTGCTGCGGTTCCTGTTGAAGGCTCTCCGAACAAATGAATGCTGTTGTTATAGACTTTCACTCCGTTACCCCCTGTAAGTCTGATTCCGAAAGGATTATATGTTGTACTTGTAGCACTATACTTTGATGTTAAGATATCGCTGATAAAATTATTGGCTATCAGTATATTGGATACACCAACAGAAGAGGATACATTGATTCCGTATGCACCATACCCACCAGTATTTCTTGATCTCAGTCCGGTAATATTATTTCCGTCAATGAGGGCACCTGTTACATATTGTCCCAGATCAATGGCAGCAATGCTCACAGTAGAAGTTGTTCTCATATTATGAATATAATTTCCACTAATGACAGGACTTGTCGCACCCTGAATATCAATACCTCTGAAAATTATATAATCTGCTGGAGTGACTGACCCGATTTCATTTTCAACAATCATCAGACCTGTATTTAAATTGGGCGAAGCAGAACGTGCATAAATACCATAATAGGCTTTTTTAATAATATTGTTCTGAATAATTACTGAGTTATTATAATTTCCTGTTCCTGAAGTAGAGATTGTGGTTCCTCCGATATAAACACCAAAAGTAGAAGATACAGTAATGGATCCTGCTTCAATCTGACAATTTTTCAATGTAATATTCTCACATCCCTGTCCCAGAGTAGCACCAATACTGCTTAACCAGACAGCAGCAGTATTCACTGCTGTTGATGTGTTTCTGATGGTCATATTTACACTGTTTGTACCGTTATTTGACCCGTCAAAAATCACATTTTTTGTAGCATTGAATCTGATTGTGGCATCGGCAGAACTAGCTGTGATTAATACATTGTTTCCTGCTGCTGGCTTAAAAGTAACTGTATTCACAGCAGAGCTACCCGGAATCTCTCCAAACACAAGAGTTTGGTTATATGTTGAGTCATATAGTTCAAAAACCACAGGACCATTGATCCCACAGGTAGTCAGCGCTGCCATGGCATCATTCAGTGTATTGAAGTTTCCTGAGCCTGATGGCAGTGTTGAATTCACTGAATATACACCATTCAGAATATTATCACACCCAAACACTGTCGTTTCCAATGTATCATTCAATGTATTTTCGTCAGGCTGCATATTGGGGTTGCTGGTCCAGGCTCTGATTGTATTTGTACCAAGTACAAAACTTGAAGAACCGATGGTGATATCACCAGATACAACATCCTCAAGTAAAGTCCCAGACCATGTATATGCTGTCTGAGGGGTTCCATTGATTTCCCATTCAATGTTCACATCCGTAAGTGTCTGAATACCATAGTTCTTAATATTCACCTTGACATCATAGGGTGTTCCTGTAATCACAACACCTGTTGGTTCAGGTATTGCAACAATTCCGGCATCATAATCATTGTCATTGGGCATGAATACAATCTTCAGATTTGGCCTACTGGTTGTAAGTGTTCCTGCATTTGTGGGCATCGCCCAATCAGCATATTTATATTTAGCCATGCTCTGGCCCATGGTAGTTGCAGCAAATGTCGGATAACCGCCCGTATAAGAACCGTCATAATTCATCCAGACAACTTCCAGAGTCTGACTACCATTGTAAATAAACGGTGTCTGAAGTTTAAACATATACCATCCCGGACCTGTCCATGTGACATTTCCGGTATAAATCTGAGTATATTGCATCACATCAGGCATAGTATTCATTGCTGCATCATAGAAAGTATAGGGTCTATGTGCAAGATACATGGACTGATTGTTCATCATATATGCTGCAACAGAATTATTTACATAAAACCCAATTGAATCAATAACCCCGTTTGCATTGATTTCAGCTGCAGTGTATAAACTTCCGCTCCAGCCATAATCATAAAATCCATAACAGGGAATGTAATACTGGGTTTGAGTACCTGTTCCGATAATGACAACAGGTGCAGGTTTCTTTGTTACAAAAGTTTTCACCATTGTTTCTGCCTCATTATAAGATAATGAAGCATCAATGGCTCTCACATAGTAATCAACAACAGTATTGTACGGTTGTGCGGGAATATCGGCTTCCCACACATTACTTCCCATATCGGTCATTGCAATTGTATCCCAAAGAGTAGAATCAAGTCTGAATATCAGATCTGCCTGTGATATTCCGGAAGCATCGGTGATTGTTGCACCTATGGTAAAAGGGCCTGCAGAATAAACAGTATCCTGCAATATAGGTGCATTGAGAGTAATTGTGGGAGGAATCAACTCATAGGGTGATGCTATGATCTTGATATCATCCAAAAACCATCCGGCATTTGTATTACTTCCGTTGCTGTTGCCATCTCTCATCTTAAACATAAATCTTACCTGAGTCTGATTTCCTGCTATAGCAGAAACATTAAACTGCTCATTCATCCACCAGCTGTTGGTTGGAAGTTCGCCATGCTGAGAAGGCAGCCACAACAAAGGATATGAATTTGCCGTAAATTTATCACCACTGGCTCCAAACTGACTGTTATTTGCATTGATGTATTCAGTAGAAGTTAATTTTACCCAGTTCACTCCATTATCAATGGAAATAAATATTTCAGCAGCATCAAAATATTCAATTTTACAAATGTGATCAAAATCAAGAAGAACAAAATTGTAGCCTGTCAGATCAACAGCATCAGTTACAAACATTGAGGAATCATTGAATGCAATCATGTTTGTATAGGAACTTGTCCCACTGACCTGAACTGAAGTACTCACTGCCCAAATCGGAACTCCCGAAGGTGTGACCATATAGGGAGCGGTTTCAAAATCCTCATTATAGACAATAGTCTGCCCTACTGATATTGCGGACACAAAAAAAACAAAAAGAGATACTAAAATCCCTTTGATGAAATACAGGGGTGTTTTCATAAATAATTGGATTATTAAATTCTGTAATATTATGAGACAAAATTACAAAACTATCATTATAACAAACCCAAATTTTTAATTTAAATTTGCAAAAAAATTCAATTACTGAATGACCATCTTTTCTGAAGATAATCCTGAAGGGAAAATATATACGCAAAAATACAGACAACTTCTGAAGTCCTATACACATAATCTGAACAGAGAAGACAAAAAGATGATCCGGAAAGCATATTATCTGGCTATAGAAGCACATAAGGGAATGCGAAGAAAAAGTGGAGAGCCTTATGTATTTCATCCCATCGAAGTTGCCACAATAGCCGCCAGGAATATCGGACTTGGGGCAACATCCATTATCAGTGCGCTTCTTCACGATGTGGTTGAAGATACAGACTATACCCTGGATGACATCAGAAATATGTTTGGGGATAAAATTGCCAAAATAGTTGACGGACTCACAAAAATTTCTGGCATTTTCGGATCTCAGCAGGTAAACCGTTCAATTCAGGCTGAAAACTTTAAAAAAGTACTGCTTACACTGTCCGAAGATGTCCGGGTAATTCTTATTAAACTCGCTGATCGGCTGCATAATATGCGAACTCTGGAATCTCTTCCCACTGAAAAACAGGTAAGAATTGCTTCCGAAACAAGTTATCTGTATGCTCCACTTGCTCACCGTCTGGGTCTCTATTCCATTAAAAGTGAAATGGAAGATCTGGTGATGAAACATACTGAACCTGAAGTGTATTATTCAATCAGCCAAAAGATCAGTGAAACCGAAATTGAACGCCGTCGTTTTATCAATCAGTTCATTTTTCCTGTAAAGCAGTCACTTGCAAAAAACGGTTTCCGGTTTGAAGTAATCGGACGCATGAAATCAATCAGTTCCATCTGGAACAAGATGAAAACCAAGCATGTCCCGTTTGAGGAAATCTATGATATTTTCGCTATCAGAATCATTATTGAAACAGATCCTGTCAATGAACAAATCGAATGCATGAAGGCTCTGGCAATTGTTGAAAGCATATACAGACGAAATCCTGAGCGATTCAGAAACTGGCTTTATACACCCAAATCCAATGGCTATCAGGCTCTTCACACAACTGTCATGAGTAAAACAGGAAAATGGGTGGAAGTGCAGATCAGAAGCAAACGGATGGATGAAATTGCTGAAAAAGGATATGCTGCTCACTGGAAATACAAAGATGGATCTCAAAATACTGAAAACTCTCTTGATGAATGGCTCACAAAGATCAGGGAAGTCCTTCAGAATCCGGAATCCAATGCCCTTGATTTTCTGGACCATTTTAAAATGAACCTCTTCTCAGATGAGATCTTCATATTCACACCGAAAGGGGATATGAAAACATTGCCCAAAAGTTCAACTGCTCTTGATTTTGCCTACCATATTCATTCCAATATAGGAAACAAATGTATCGGTGCAAAAGTGAATCATAAACTTGTTTCACTGAATCATGTATTGAAAAGCGGAGATCAGGTTGAAATCATCACTTCGGACAAACAAAGCCCGAAAGAAGACTGGCTCAATTTTGCTACCACTGCAAAAGCTTTGTCCCAGATTAAACAAGGGCTCAGGGAAGAACGACGTAAGCTCACTGAAACCGGCAGAAACAAACTGATTGAAATGTTCAGTCAGCTGGATGTTGAATTCTCTGAAAAATATATTGAAATGCTCAGACATCATCTGGACTACGGCTCCCAGCAAGCTCTGCTCATTGATGCAGCCGAAGACATCATCAAGCTCAAAGAGGTGAAAGACGCTTTTCATTCAAAAACAAGCTGGAAAGAATACTTTATCAGACCTTTTTCCAAATTGATTTCTTCTGTATCCCGAGATAAGGAAAATGAAATACCAAGCATTGAAATCTCTGAAGAAGATATGATACTTGAAGATTCTGACTCTGAGATTGTACAGGCATCCTGCTGTAACCCTATACCGGGTGATGACATCATCGGGTTCAGACATTTTGATCAGATTATTGTCCATCGTACCTCATGTCACAAAGCCATTGAACTTTCTTCAACATACGGCCATAAAATGGTTAAGATACAATGGAGTGAAGCAAATACTCTTTATTTTCTTGCTTCCATAAAAATTAACGGCATCGATAAAATCGGGATAATAAGAGATGTAAGCCGTGTCATTTCTGAAGAGCTGAATGTGAATATCAGAACTTTCCACCTTGAAAGTAAGGATAATGTTTTTGAAGGTGAAATCAAACTGTTTATTCCTGATGTTCAACAGCTGAAAACCCTGATCCGGAAACTGGGCAAAATTGAAGGTATTAAACAGGTCTACAGAGCCATCTGATTCTGAAAAATTTATTTTCCCTTGTGAAATAATTCCTTATTGTTTCTCTTTTCATGTGAAAACTTTCATTATTCATGAGATTTTTTTTTCAATTTTATTTAAATTACATAAAAATTACTAATTTAGCCATGAATTTTAATAGTATTCTCCCATGGTAAAAAATCAACATTTCACAACTATGCCAGATAAAAAAGAAGATTTTGAAAAAATCAGAAAATTCTTTGTCGAATATCTTGAAGCACAAGGACACAGAAAAACACCTGAAAGATTTAGTATCCTCAGAGAGATTTATGATTATGACGGACATTTTGATGTAGAATCATTATATCTTAAAATGAAGAACAACAAATACCGTGTCAGCAGGGCTACACTATATAATACAATTGAATTATTACAAAACTGCCACCTGATTATTAAACATCAGTTTGGCGAAAAATATGCAGTGTATGAACAGGCATTCGGAACAAAGCACCATGATCACTTTATTTGTGTATCCTGCAATACCATCACCGAGTTTTGTGATACACGAATCAATGACATTCAGGATGATATTGCATCACAGCTTGAAGCAAAAGCACTGAGACACAGTTTTTATATTTTCGGAATCTGCAAAAACTGCAAAAACAAATAGATCCATTCTTTTAAAGATAAAATATGTCGGTTGATGTCATTTTAGGTTTACAGTGGGGTGATGAAGGCAAAGGTAAAATTGTTGATCTTCTGGCTCCGTCTTATGATATTGTTGCCCGTTTCCAGGGAGGTCCAAATGCAGGACATACAATTCAGTTAGATGAGAGAAAATACATTCTTCACACTATCCCTTCAGGTATTTCTTCAGAAAAAACCATCAATATTATCGGGAATGGGGTATTGATTGATCCTTATATTTTCAGGAAAGAGATTACAATGCTGGACGGACATGGAATTCATCCAAGGAACAATTTATATATTTCAAGGAGAGCACATCTTATAGTCCCATCTCACAGACTGCTTGATGCTGCGCTGGAACATGCAAGAGGTGCAGCGAAAATCGGGTCTACACTCAAAGGCATTGGCCCTGCTTATACTGATAAAGTAGCTCGACGGGGAATACGAATCGGAGACCTTGAACATCCTGACTTTCATAAGAAAATTGCTGCTCTTGAGCAGGATCACTTCAATCTCATTAAATCTCTCGGGCTGTATCCTTCCGATTTTAAGATTGAAAACATGGCCTATGAATTGTATTCTTCAAAATGGAATGAATCTATTCATCTTTTGAAAGAGTTTCGATTTGCAGACAGTGAGATTATGATCAATATTGCCATTGCTGAAAATAAAAAAATACTGGCTGAAGGAGCTCAGGGGACCTTGCTAGATATTGATTTCGGATCATATCCCTTTGTAACTTCTTCAAGTACAACCACAGGTGGAGTTTGTACAGGACTTGGAATCCCTCCGTCTTCTGTTTCACGTATTTTTGGCATTTTTAAAGCATACTGCACCAGAGTTGGAAGTGGCCCCTTCCCTACCGAGCTATTTGGTGATGAAGGCGAAAAAATCAGAACTGCAGGAAATGAATTCGGTTCTACCACTGGCAGACCAAGACGTTGCGGATGGATTGACCTGCCTGCCCTCAGATACAGTATCATGATTAACGGAGTGACTGACCTCATCGTTACTAAATCTGATGTTCTCGACCAATTTGACTCCATACAGGCATGTCACTCATATCAGATCAATGGAAATAATTTTCTGTTTCCCCCGTTTGATACTAACAGAGATAAGATTGAAACAGTGCTCACTATACATCAGGGCTGGAAGACTGAATTGTCAGAAATGAGAGAATGGAACCAGTTGCCTGAAGCTTTAAAACAGTATATCTCTTTTCTTGAAGCAGAACTTGGCAAACCTGTATCAATGATTTCTACAGGACCAAAAAGAAATCAAACCATATTCAGAAACCCATCATTAAAATCCATACAGTTATGAAATTCAAAGTTTTTTCATTCATCATCGGCCTCCAGTGCATTGTCCTTTCCCTTTCCGGACAGCAATTGAAAGATGAAGATCTGCCTCCCGGATTGGTATATGAGTTTAAAAACAGATACCCAGGTGTTGAGCAGGTACGCTGGTCTTTGCAAAATGACATTTATTATGCAGACTTCATGTTCATGGGGTTACCTGTTCTTTCACAATATGAGAAAACTACCAAATGGATAGGTTCAGAAACAATCATGACTGAAGAAGATCTCCCCAAAACAATTGCCCGATATATCAACTCAAACTATCCGCAGCATACAATTAAAAAAGCAAAATTTATTGAAAAAAGAGCCGAAAACGGGTATTATAAAATAGAAACCATTGAAAACGGGGAACTGAGATACCTGTTTTTCGACAAAGACGGAGTGTTTCAAAGAATGGCCGATAAAGATGATAAAGATATCGTCACTGGAGTTATTAAAACTGAACACGGAAACCAAGCAGTGACCTCACGGGAACTGCCAACTGCAATCAACTCTTATGTCATGATAAATTACTCAAGATTTAAAATCAGCGAAAGCTATCTCATCAATAATCAGGATTGGGAGAACACCTACTACATCATCCTGACAAGTAATATGGCAAATGAAAAGATTGAACTCTGGTTTGACTTCAAAGGCAATCTTGTGAAAAAAATTGACCCAAATGACAAGGGTAATGAAACAAAGGAAAACACAATTGACAAACCAAAAAAAGATAAAACTCCGACAGAAAGACAACCCCTGAGTGAAACACAGGTTCCGCAGCCAGTTAGAGATTCCTTCAATAAAAAAATCAAAAAATTTGAAGACCTCAGGTGGGATACTATCAAAGGAAAATATGTTGCCTCCTATTTTGATCCCATTAAACAGCAAAACTGCAGAGCAGAATTTAACAGACAGGGAAGTTGGATCATGACAAGTATTGAATTGGACCAGGGATCTTTAAACCAAAATATCCTCAAACATATTGACGAAAACTATCCATACCTGAAAATCAATTCCGCTGAAAGTGTCACTACTGCTGATAAAAAAAGGTACATCCTGATTTTGATTTTTGATAATAAGTGGCTCAATGATCCTATGGTATATCATGAACTTTATTTTTCAACATCCGGAAGACTCGAACGTGAAGTGTATGCTGATTTTATTGACTCCTATGACGCATTTGAAAAAGAAGATTATGAAGCCCGGAATGAGTATTTTCTTGAATATGTGGATAGTGATGATCTCTCTACCCCTGAAGAATATAAACAAATTAACCCGAAAGAACTGCCTACCCGAGCAGTGAAACATACTGAAGCAAATTATCCCGAACACAGAATCACCGAATGTTATATCATGATTGATGATTTCTCAGGAGAAACTGTCTACTGGGTAATCCTGAAACAAGAGGGAGTGAGAACCAGGATTAAAGCAACCTATAACTTCAAAGGTGAGTTTATTGAGCAGGAAGAATATTAAAACATTGAAGTTTAAATAGTTATAATGATCTCTTTTCGGCATCTCTTTCAAATTGTCCTGCTTGTATTTGTATTTTTGTTGTCTCACCGGATACTGGCTCAGAAAGATTCAGCAAAAGTGAATCTCATCTCTGCTGATGTGCTTGAATTTAATAAATCCATTAGTCCCGACTATCAGATACTTTCAGGAAGTGTTGTTTTTGAATATGACGGTTCTCTGCTGTACTGTGATAAAGCTCATATTTTCATTAAGAAAGATCTGGTCCTGTGCCATGGAAACGTACATATTATTATCAATGACACAACTCATATGTATGGAGATACATTAAAAATTGATGGCGACAAAGACCTAGCAGAAATGATTAACAATGTAAAACTCATTGATAATGAAATTACCCTGACAACAGACAGGCTGTATTATGATCTTGATAAAGACATTGCCTATTATCTGACAGGTGGTGAAATCACTGATCCTAACAGCTATCTGGAAAGTGAAAAGGGGTATTATTATCAGAAAGACCGGCAGTTCTACTTCAGTGATTCAGTATATATCAAAAACAAAGATACTGAAATGTTCAGTGATACAATAATGTATAATACCAGAACTGAAATTACACATTTCTATGGAAAATCAAGAATCGTTCAAGCTGACAATGAAATGCTCTGCGAATGGGGAATCTATGACACAAAATCTGAAATCGGGCATTTTAAAACTAATGTCGAACTGTACAGCGGATCACGAACACTGAAAAGTGATAGCCTGTATTACAATAAGCAAATTCAGTTCAGTGAAGCTTTCAAAAATGTCTTTTTTTCTGATACCACAGAAAATATCTTTATCAGTGGCCATTACGGCCGCTTTCTTGAAAGTGACAGCACGTTTTTTATTACTGACTCAGCCCTGCTAAAAATTGCCGACAAAGCCGATACTCTATATCTGCACGCTGATTCCATATATATGGTCAAAGATACGCTGATCAAAATGCAAAAAATCATCCATGCCCATCATAAAGCCAGAATGTGGAGGCACGATTTTCAATCTGTCTGCGATTCACTCGTTTATATGACCAGTGATTCAGTGATGTACCTGTTTTATGATCCCATCGTCTGGATGGGAAATACGCAACTCATTGCCGATACAATTTATATCACTTATCTGAACGGAAATCTTGATAAACTGCAAATGCGAACCAAGGCTTTCATCGTCTCAATGGAAAGTACTTCTGATTTTCAACAGATTAAGAGCAAAAACATGGAAGGTTTTTTCAAGGACAATGAACTGGATCTGCTCTATGCACGGGAAAATGCAGAAACTATCTACTATGTATTCGATGAAAAAATGCGCCTAATCGCGATCAATATCGCCAAATCAGAAGATGTGACCATCCGTTTTGAAGACAATGAAGCACGTAAAATCACTTTTATTTCCAAACCCGAAGGCACACTCAATCCTGAAGAATCAGTCAGCGATTCACAAAAACAACTTGAAGGATTACGCTGGGAGAAATCAAAACGCCCTAAACATTATAAAGATGTATTCAGAGATCCTGAGATTCAGCCTGAAGCTGATGAACTCATTCTTGACTCTGCCATGATCCTGACAAGCGATTCCTTGCTCACTGATTCTGTCATTTCAACCGACTCAACTGAAATCATTTATTCTGACCCAAAAGAAGGAGGACGGGGAAAACAGAAAAACAAAAATGATACGATCGAAACAAACAAAGATAAATCTGAGAACTCATCAGGCAGAGATACAATTAAAGACCCTGATAAAGAAAGTAAAAACAATCGTCAAGACCATATAACTGATCAAAATTCAGAAGAAAAAAAGCATTGCTTTCTCAAACGATGGTTTCAGAAGTGGAAAGAAAAACGAATCCAAAAAAAACAATTAAAAACAAATAGTTATGACACACATTAAAGATTACATTCAACAAAACCGGGAACGGTTCATGGAAGAATTGTTCGGATACATCCGGATTCCGTCAATCAGTTCAAAATCTGAACATAAGGAAGATATGATCAGAGCAGCCGAGTATCTGAAAAATCAACTGATTGCTTCAGGTGCTGACAAGGCAGAAGTTTGTCCAACCAAAGGCAATCCTGTGGTTTTTGCTGAAAAGATTATTGACACATCATTACCTACCATTATGGTGTATGGTCATTATGACGTGATGCCTGCCGAACCGCTGGAAGAATGGAAATCAAAACCTTTTGAACCGGAAATCAGGGACGGGAAAATATACGGACGTGGTGCCAACGATGACAAAGGGCAGGCCATGATGCATGTGAAGGCTTTTGAATATTTGGTAAAAACGGGCCAACTGAAATCCAATGTAAAATTCATGATCGAGGGCGAAGAAGAAGTTGGCTCTCCAAATCTGGGTGCATGGGCTGCAGAGAACAAAGACAAACTCAATGCCGACATCATCCTTGTTTCTGACACAAGCATGATCGCTATTGATATTCCTTCAGTAACAGTAGGACTTCGTGGACTGGCCTATGTTCAGGTTGAAATTACCGGCCCGGCCGGAGATCTTCATTCAGGACTCTTTGGTGGTGCTGTTGCAAACCCCATCAATATTCTCACAAAAATGATTTCTTCACTCACTGACGAAAACAACAAAATTACCATCCCCGGATTCTATGACAAAGTAAAAGAATATTCACAAGAAGAGCGAGCAGCCATTGCTATGGCTCCCTTTGATATTGATTCCTATAAAAAGAATCTGGATATTGCTGAAGTATATGGTGAAACAGGCTACACAACTCTTGAGCGTGTTGGCATTCGTCCATCGCTGGATGTAAACGGAATCTGGGGTGGCTATCAGGGTGAGGGTGCAAAAACAGTTCTGCCTTCAAAAGCGTATGCAAAAATATCAATGCGTCTTGTTCCACATCAGAACCATGTTGAAATTGCAGAATTGTTTGCCAAACATTTCAAATCAATCGCTCCCGCAGGTGTGAAAGTGAAAGTTGATGCGCTTCATGGCGGACAAGGGTACGTTTGTCCAACTGATATCCCCGAATATAAAGCAGCCGAAACAGCCTATACCGATGTGTTTGGAAAAGTTCCTGTTCCAACATACAGTGGCGGC
Organism: uncultured Bacteroidales bacterium; assembly: GCA_964428185.1. Classification (GTDB taxonomy): domain Bacteria; phylum Bacteroidota; class Bacteroidia; order Bacteroidales; family DTU049; genus CAYMAZ01. Next base: position 1,659 of record CAYRXH010000038.1, on the reverse strand, counting down.
AGTATTCCAATCATTTCGGCTCTCGAAGACGTGCTGGGACTCAAATCAATTCTCATGGGTTTCGGACTGGAAACAGATGCCATTCACGGCCCCAACGAAAACTATCATGTTGAATGTTTCGAAAAAGGAATCGAAACCATCACCAGATTCTATCATCATTTCAGTGAAATCAAACGTTGATTTAAATAAAACAATGAAAAAGGATGTGGCAGCACATCCTTTTTTTAATTTTGTTGCATAATGGCAATAACACATCTTATCTTTGACTGGGGAGACACCCTGATGCGCGATTTTCCTGAAAAACCAGAACCTATGGCACACTGGGATGTGATTGAGCTGTTTGATGGAGTTGATAAAACACTGCAAGAGCTGACCGGAAAGTATATTCTGGCAGTGGCAACAAACGCCGGTGTCTCAGACACCAAACTCATGCGTGAAGCCCTGAACAGAGTGAATATTGAACAGTATTTTTCATGGTTTTTTTCCTCAAAAGATCTGGGATTTTCTAAACCTGATATCCGGTTTTTTGCAGAAATATGCAATCAGATGAATGTCAATCCCTCGCAATGCGTGTTTATTGGGAACGATTATAAAAAAGACATCGAAGGCGCTGCATATGCAGGCATGAAAACCATCCTCTTCAATCATCAATATCAGACCGGTGATCTGGATAAAGCACATTGTATTATTGAAAATTTTGGTGAAATTACGAAGGCTGTGGGGAAAATTGAGGATGAAGTCAACACTAACTGATCTCCACAGGATAGACTTTCTTCGAGAATGTGAAGAATCTCAAAAGTCTGTGATACTTCGGGATTGCAAAATGATCTTTTCAGACCGGTTGTTACACAGCAATCCCTCTGTATGACATTGTCATTCAGAGCGAGCCGAAGGCTTCCCTATGGGAGAGGGATCACTTTGTGATGGGAGAAGATTAATATAGTGCATATGACTGGCTATTAGTGACTGGTGATTAGTAAAAAACATTTCAATATTTCCCCAGGAGACTCCTTTGGAGCGATATTCATCATTCATCATTGATGATTTTTTTTATTCAATATTTCTTTATTAATAAATCAATCTCCCTCTATCCCATTTCAATAATAATATCGACAAATATATAACAAATAACATATGTAGATTTACATATTTATGAAAAATAGTTATATTTAACTATTGCATACTATAAATATTATTGTTTTATTTGCCGCTTAATTTTTAAGATATGAAAAAAATATTTAAGATTATTCTGATGTTTGTTTTTCTGGGACAAACATACTCTTTTGCTCAAACTCATTATGAGTTTGGCTATGATGGTAATGGCAACAGAATCAGCAGGCAGGTTGTTACTTTTAAATCACAGGAATTTAATGATAGTGATACCTGCTTTGCAACAGAGATTATCGATGATGTTGCATTCTTTGTCTATCCAAATCCTGTTAGTAATGAACTTAATATTGTTGCTTCCTCAGAAAAGAGTGCTGCAATTTTTTATGATATAATTCTTGCTGACTTGAACGGGAAAATTTTGTATTCAGCAATCTCAACCACCAGATACTTCGGCTTGCAGATGGGGAATTATTCTTCAGGAATATACATTCTTACTCTCATATATCATAACAATAAAAGGGAATTTAAAATTGTCAAAGAATAATATCT
>CAYRXH010000037.1:0-23051 GCA_964428185.1 uncultured Bacteroidales bacterium | reverse complement strand
CCATCTAACAATTGTACCTGTATGACCTGATAGTGTCATTGTGCCTGTGGGTGAACCAAGGCAGATCTGAGTAGTGGCACTTGAGACAGTGCCTCCAACAGATGCAGGGTGAACTATTATTGAGTGAGCAGTAGAAAATGTAGATGTACAGTTTCCACTCTGGATTTCAGCACGATATTCCCATGTCCCTGCAGATGAAGGAGTTTCTGAATAGGTAGTGTTGGTATTTGTAATATTTGTCCATGCACCACCGTCAACTCTTTTCTGCCATCTAACAACTGTACCTGTATGACCTGAAAGAGTCATTGTGCCTGTTGACAAACCAAGACAAATGTCGATAGTTGCACCAGTAACAGCACCTCCAACAGAAACAGGATGCACAGTGATTGAATGTGCCACTGAATATGCTTCAGAACAAACACCGCTTTGAACTACTGCACGGTATTGGTAAGCTCCGGCTGCTCCGGGTGTTGTTGAGTATGTAGTTGTAGTATTGGCAATATCAGTCCATGGGCCTGCATTAAAGCTGACCTGCCATTTGGTAATAGTACCAGTATGGCCTGCCAATGTCATTGTTCCTGTAGCAGAACCGAGACAGATCTGAGTATTTGTTCCTGTCACAGATCCGCCAACAGAAAGAGGAGAAACAGTAATAGAATACGCTGTGGAGAAGGCAGCAGTACATGTTCCGCTCTGAACTTCAGCACGATATTCATAAGTTCCTGCTGCTCCCGGAGTAGTAGAATATGTAGCTCCTGTATGTGCAATATCTGACCATGCACCGGCATTGTAGCGTACCTGCCATTTTGTGATGGTTCCTGTATATCCTGAGAGCGTTAATGTACCTGTTGATTGTCCGAGACAAATGCTTGGATTTACTCCTGAAACAGCACCTGCAACAGTTGCAGGATGAACAAGAATGCTGTATGCTGATGAAAATGCCGCAGGGCATGATCCGCTCTGAACTTCAGCACGATATTCATAAGTTCCTGCTGATGAAGGAACTTCACTATAGGTAGTAAGAGTATTTGCAATATCTGTCCACGCACCTGCATCAACCCTTTTCTGCCATCTCAGAACTGTTCCTGTATGCCCTGAAAGTGTAAGAGTTCCTGTATTGGAACCAAAACAAAGCTGTGGATTTATGCCACTTACAGCACCTCCAACAGTTGTTGGATCATTGGTAAGCACCACAGCTGCTGAAAGAGGTGAAGTCTGAGCTCCGATGACAACCTGTCCACGATATGTACCGCTTGCCAAACCAGTAAAATCATAAAACTGGGCAGTACCTGTCCATGAGTTGAGTATTGTACCAACATTGTCAGTCAGATGGAATGTCTGGTTTGTGTTTTCCGAAGAAGTCACTCTGACTGTACCAGTACCGCAACCGGGAGTTGCTGTTACTGATGCAATAGGCCCTGTTGAAGCATAAGTAAATTCCGGTTCAACAGAAAGAGCTGTAGGTAATCCTCCAAAAAGATCATCAATAGTATACCATGCAGACTGATACATAACCCAGGCGGAATTGGGCGGATTAACACCACTTCTGGCAGGTGCCATCATGGGGCAAAACATATGGGTTGTATAATTGTGTGTAGCATCATAATTCAGTTCATAACCTACAAAGAAATCACCAGTAACAGTTACTGGAGTTGTCAGTGTAATGACATTATATTGCAGAGCTGTAAAATTGGTAATTGCCTCTGTCTGGGTGTATAATACTGTTCCCGGAGCACCGTTATTGGAATCCCAGATGGTCACATTAATATTTTTTCCCGTGCCAAGAGCTTCATAGACTCCGAAAAGCACTGCAGTAATCTCACCCTCATATGAGTTGGTGAAGAATTCTGCATACTTATTCATCAGATGGCCGTTATGACCAGGGAGGTAGCCTTGGGTGGTACCCAGTGTATAAACTGTTAACCCATCTGATGGCATCATATTGGTCACAAAGAATGTTCCCATCACTGCCACTAAAGAATCAATTGCAAGAGTATCATTTCCATGAGCATTTGATGCTATCAGCCTCACATCATGCTCTCCTACTGCAGTATAATTTACAGTCTGGTTAGGGTTTGTTGAGGTTGCTGGATTGCCGTTTTCAAATGTCCAGTTCCAAGCTGTGGGCACTCTTGTTGACATATCTGTAAATTCAACATCTGCCCCGCTGGGAATAAAGGGTTGGAAATAGATGGTTTTAAGATTTCCTGTAGCGCCAAAATTAGCCAAAGGAGCACGTCCAAGAACCTCAACATAATTATTTTTGGTTTCTATGTCACTTCCTGCAGCATTGGCAGCTGTAAGAGAAACATTATATAAACCAGCAACATTGTATTGAATAGTAGGATTCTGTTCGTAAGAATCTGTTGGAGTACCGCCGGGAAGTTGCCAGTGCCAAACTATCGGATCATTGGTTGATAAATCTGTAAATGACACAGTTTCTCCTTCAAAAATAGTCACAGAAGTGGGTTGGGTTGTTGTGTAAACACCCACATCATCAAGATTAAGATTGAACCAGTCAGTAGAATTATAGTGTCTGAAAGCAACATATACTGTAGCATTTCCTTTATAAGCATCTAGAGACAGAGTACGCTCAAGATATGCAGTGTGTCCATTGGGAAGTGTTTCCTGGAATATTTCAGTGAAATCTCCTGGAGCAGTGCCAGTTGTTGACACGTACACACCGTAATGTTCTTCTTCCCATGCAGGATCCTGTCCAATAACGTAATATTTAAGACTATAGCTGGGCGTCATATCACTTAAATCAACTGCAGGAGTAATCAGCCAATTGTTGGGAGTAAGAGGAGATCCATCCCATGACTGGGAAAAAGCAACTCCTGTTCCACTATGAGCTGTCATAGATCCTGAATTATCAAAATACCAGTCATATCCGTCACCATCAGCATCAAGAGTTTGCCAACCTGTTGGGAGCACACCATCTTCAAAGTCTTCAAACATCAGGGTTGGGGGCACACCAAAATTGGCTACTGGAGGCAGAACCGGAGTAAAAGTAAGGCGGATGTTTGGCCTGTTACTATCTATAATACCATTTCCTGTTGGGGCTGTATTTCCATTCCATCTCTGATGTCTGTTTGCAGAAGTAGTAAATCTCCAGTTGCTCGTTCTGTCTAAATTTGTCAGATCGTGATTAGCAAGCATTATCACCATCAGATTATCAGATCCGTTATATAAAAACGGACTATCCAGGGTTAAATTATGCCAACCAACAGCATTAGGTGTATAGGTCCCGTCAAACACAAGTACTGCATCTGAAATAATGTTATCCACTGTTGTAGATGTAAGGGTTGATGCTGTAGTATGTTTCACATAAATTTTTACGGTCCTTAGATCAGTCTGACTTGTATTTGCATACCATGCCATACTTGTGATCTGCCCACCACCACCGATCTCAGCAGCAGTATAAATAGCAGCACTTCTTACAAACTTTGCCTGTGCTGCAACTCTAGAATTACATCCCATTGGATACAAACTGCCAGCTATTCCGGTTCCAATAATCAGAGGATTCGTTGGGGGAAGTGCCGGAAGTGCTGATACAGTAATATAATTCACCTTGGTTTCAGTGTCCGGGCCATAACTGTTTGCTGAAGTGAGAGTAACAGTATAGGTTCCCGGATTAATGAATGTAAATGGGGGATTTCTTACTGTTGAAGTTTCCGGGTATGCTCCGGTAATAGTCCAGCTCCATGATGTTGGTCCGTTTGTGGACAAATCAGTAAACTGAACAGTGGTTCCTGCTACAATATTTGTCTGATCGGCAACAAAATCACAAACCGGAGGAGCACTAATCCATGTGGGGTCCCATCCGTTAAGCGTCTGCTGATTAGTTCCGGCAGGATCAAGCCAAGGTCGTAACTGAACATCAGCAGTTCCTCCATTGGAAATCCAGTGATAGTCAAATTTTCCATAAAAGTCTGCAGATGTTTGTGATGCACAGGATGAAGATCCTCCCGTCAAGGTACCAACTATCAGTCCGTTCTGATTGAAAATCGGAGATCCTGAAGATCCACCTTCTGTTACACCCCATCCGTTGGGATTTGATGACCACACAACACGCCAGGCAGCATTGGTTGCCATTAATTCACCACCAATATTTGGAGTTGCTGAAGTTAATTGTGCTGTAAACGTGGATATCTTCTTCACATCACCAGCAGGATGATGGATACTTGCACCTGATGTTGCTCCAACTGTTGATCTATCCCATCCATTATAAAACGGGCTATATGATAAAGGCACATTACTGTTTAACTCAACAAGCTGAAAGTCTGATCCGCCCAAAATCCGATATCCTGAGCGTTCCACGCAACCGGTCATCATATCTGAAGTAGGAGGTGTTCCTGATCCACAATTTGGTCTTTCATAATTAAAGTAGAACTGCCATACATTATGATCTGCAGCAGAGGCTTCACCGCCACAATGATATGCAGTGAGAAAATATGGAGTACCATTTTGTAGTGTATTATTTACTAGCGTTCCTGAGCAGAAATACCAACTTGCACCTTCTCGAAATACCATGTGTGCAACCCCTCTTTTCTGATTAGTATAATTATCCCCTACAGGTGAGCAAACAATATCAATCTGGCAGATTTCTGAGGCACCAGTGGCAGGGCGGGATGCATCAAAATACAAATAGGCATCCACATACATATAAATCAGCTCATCGATGCGAAAATTCACCTGAGGCTGATAATTTGCAAGAGGAATTATATCATCGCCTATACTTACGTTGTTTTCCCTTCTTAGCTTGCCATTTTCATTTTCAAATGGAGCGAATACTCCTCTTTCAATATATTCTACAACTATTGTTTCAGAAGGAATGAGTTGAGTACTAAACTGCCCGGAACTGTGATTATTCTCACTTGTAAATGCTCCCAGCACCATATCCTTATCCACATCATACACATACAGTTCTGCATTATCTGGCAAATAAAAATCACTGAATACAACACCCAGACCGAGAGCATCCTCAGAATGGAGCATTACCCTCCACACTGCATCACCTTCAGGAGTCTGAAACCACTCACCACATTCGGTGATCCTTCTGCCCACAGGCACACTAATCCCTCCACGGGGAGCATATCCGCCCTGCTGCTTATAAAATGCGTCTTCCTGCTGGATCACGTTCCAGTCAACCGCAGGATTAAATGTTTCAGTAACTGCTACTGCCGGTGCATTTTTTTCAATGGATGCCGGTGTGCCAGGCCTGCTTATCTGCGCCTGAACTGAAAATACCATTCCTATTAACACAAAAAGGAATGGTAAGAGAATACGGGTAGTTCTTCTTTCCATAACAAAGTAATTAATTATTTAATTTTTATGTCTGTTTTTTATTTTCAAATACGGGGGTATTACTGATTTTTATGACAATATTTTTTCTCAATGGTTGTATGCAGTTTCAAATTTTAACAAGTTTACAAATATAAAATGTGTATCACTTAAAATATTGATATTTGTACATACAGTAGGATTTCAAGGATAAACCCACACTTTTTTCTTATGTAAATATCTCAGAAATATTATAATGTCGTATAAGATGCTGACTATTACAGATCTTCAAACTTTGTCATTTTTTTGAGTTTTCAGTAGAGAAATATCCCTTTTACTAAAATTTAACAACAAAAAAAGCTTCCTATGAAAAGACAGATGACTTAAGTTTTTTTTGTATTTTCGTTGACCCAAACTTTATTTATGCTTGTAAAAACTTTTGGCTTCTCCATTTATGGTATTCATGCTATTCCCATCACAGTTGAAGTGCATCTTGATCAGGGCATTCAGTTTCTTATGGTGGGATTACCCGACAATGCAGTGAAGGAAAGTCATCAGCGAATTGATGCTGCATTGAAAAACTCAGGCTATAAAATTCCCGGGAAAAAAATCACCATCAATCTGGCACCTGCAGACATCAGAAAAGAGGGCTCTGCCTATGATTTAACAATTGCAATTGCCATACTGGCTGCCTCAGGACAGATTCAATCTGAACATTTGTCGAAATATATTATCATGGGAGAACTCTCTCTTGACGGAAGTCTTCTCCCCATAAAAGGGGCACTGCCCATTGCTATTGAAGCACAGAAAAGCGGATTTGAAGGGTTTATACTCCCTGAACAAAATGCCGCTGAGGCTGCAATCATCGAGAATCTGAAAGTGTTTGGTGTGAAGAATATCCTTGAAGTTATTGAAATCTGCAAAGGACAGTCTGACCATAAACCAGTAAAGGTTAATATAGATGAGATATTTTCATGCTCAGGCATCCAGTATGATCTGGATTTCTCTGATGTAAAAGGGCAGGAAAATGTGAAACGGGCATTGGAAATTGCAGCTGCAGGTGGTCATAATGTAATTATGATCGGGCCTCCTGGCGCAGGAAAAACAATGCTCGCCAAACGTATCCCGTCAATTTTGCCTCCTCTAACACTTGAAGAGGCTCTTGAAACAACAAAAATCCACTCCGTTGCTGGGAAAACTCTTAAGTATTCTTCATTAATCACTACCAGACCGTTCAGGTCACCACACCATACCAGTAGTGATGTTGCAATTGTTGGGGGAGGAACGTTTCCGCAACCCGGCGAAATCTCACTTGCACATAACGGAGTATTGTTTCTTGATGAATTACCAGAGTTTAAACGAACTGTTCTCGAGGTGATGCGACAACCGCTTGAAGACAGAATTGTTACAATATCAAGAGCGCGTTTTGCCGTTGAATATCCTTCCACTTTTATGCTTATAGCCTCAATGAACCCTTGCCCCTGCGGATTTTACAATCATCCCGAAAAAAATTGCAGCTGCTTGCCCGGATCGGTAAAAAGATATATTGGCAAAATTTCAGGCCCTTTGCTTGACAGAATTGATATTCATATCGAAGTAGTCCCTGTTCCTTTTAAGGAACTTTCTTCTGCAAAACCCGGAGAAAACAGCCAGCATGTCAGGGAAAGAGTTATCAAAGCAAGAAAAATTCAGGACAAAAGATATGAACAGGCAAAAGGAATATACTGCAATGCTCAGATCAGTTCGAGACAAATCCGCACTTACTGCAACCTCAACGAAGCAGGTCAAACACTTTTAAAAAATGCAATGGAAAGACTCTGTCTATCAGCTAGAGCACATGACCGTATCCTGAAGATCGCTCGCACTATTGCTGACTTGGAGGACTCAGACCTGATTCAAACAGAACATATTGCAGAAGCGATCCAATACAGAAGTTTGGACAGAGAAACATGGGGTGAGTGAATTTTTTATTTAAGTTTGTGGGGTTGAATTAATAAATATAGAAAACAAAAAATATTCAATAGAGAATATGGGAAGTTGTTTCAGGATTCATTGCATAATATGCAGGCGATTGGTTTGGGTGCTGTTTGTTCTGGTTTTATCCACGGGTACTGTTTTTTCCCAGTTACCAAGAAATTTCATTGTTGCTTCAGATGACACAAAATGGACTATTCATGTCGCAGCAGGGATCCCTGTTGACGATGATACAAACAATGAGTTGATCATTTGCAGGCCGCAATATGTTGTTAGCTTTTGTCCGACCAAAAATACACCAAATTGGGTGGCATGGAATCTGAACAGCAGTTGGTTTGGTGATGTTCCAAGATATCAAGGAACTTTCAAATCTGATACTCTGATTCCGGATACTTTCTACAGGGTAAAACACTCCGATTATACCAACAGCGGATATAACAGGGGTCATATAGTGAGAAGCGAAGAACGCACAAAAACTGAGGCAGATAATATGGCAACCTTTTATCTTACAAATGTACTCCCGCAAACTCCGGATCTGAATCAGGGTGTATGGCTGAAACTTGAGTTATACTGTGAACAACTGTGTAAGAAAGAAAACAAAAATCTGTTCATCTATTCAGGTGGCATTTTTCACAATGATTCAACACTGAAAGGAGAAGGGAAAGTAGCGGTTCCAGATTCCTGTTTTAAAATCATTATGATATTGAACGAGGGAGAAACTCCGGAAGATGCTACAAAAAAGACTGGGATTATCGCTGTTGTTATGCCAAATATTCAGGAAATCAGAAAGAATTCATGGGACCACTATGTGACAACTGTTAGGCACATTGAACAATCAACCGGATATGATTTCTTCAGAAATCTTGATAATGATATTGAAGAAAAACTTGAGACAAAACGGTTTTGGTGATTTATTACCAAATGTATTATGCTATTTCAGTTGCCGCAGATCAAGAAATACCGGACAATGGTCTGAAAAGTTGACTGAAGCATCAATGACAGAATCTGAAATATTATTTTTCATGTTTTCTGTAACCATATTATAATCAATTCGCCATCCCATATTCTTTTGCTTTGCGCCTGCACGGAAGCTCCACCATGTATATTGGTGAGGTTGACTGTTAACAAATCTGAAACTATCGGTGAACCCATCCTGCAGAAACTGTTCCATCCATGCACGTTCTTCAGGCAAAAACCCTGAAACTGTTTTGTTTCTCACAGGATCATGAATATCGATTGCCCTGTGACAAATATTATAATCCCCTGAAAGCACGAGTTTGGGTCTCTCTTTTCTCAGTTCACGAACGTAAGTATGAAAATCTTTGAGCCACTGCATTTTAAAAGCCTGCCTTTCATCACCTGAGGACCCGGAAGGATGGTACACACTCACAACTGTAATATCGCCGATATCAACTCTCAAAAACCTGCCTTCATTGTCATACTTTTCAATATCCATTCCTTTCTTCACATAATCAGAAGGTATTCTGGTAAGAATGCCTGTGCCACTGTAACCTTTTTTCAGAGCAGGAAACCAAAATGACTGATATCCCATCATTGCAAATTCAACAACAGGAATTTGCTTTTCATCAGCCTTAATTTCCTGAAAACACACTATCTCGGGTTTTTTAATATCTAGGTACTCAAGAAGGCCTTTTGAAAGTGCCGATCTGATTCCGTTAACATTCAGTGTCATTATTTTCATGATGCTTTGGTTTTGTTTAAAAAAACAGAGACCCACCAAAAATGACGGGTCTCTGACGCTTCAGTAATAGTTCAACCTAAAAACTAATCCTGGCCCCAATTGTATGAATCCCCTGATAAGGGTTTGTGGCGCGAAATGCATAATCAATAGAGAAGTTTGAACCTTCTTCTTTATTGAGAGGCACCTGAACAGAAACCCCTGCTGCCGGTCCGGTGTAAGCAGTGGTGCGCTCAGGCATTGACTCGAGAATTCCTTCCTCGTAAAAATATCCACCGCGTAACATGAATATATTTCTGAAATTATATTCAAGTCCAACGATAATATTGTCTTTCTGGAAAGAATTTGAGATAAAAGTCCCGGAAGCAGTAATAATGTGATCTTCACCGATATAAAAATCATATGAAGCGCCAATATTAAGCAGGGAAGGTAATTCGAAAGCAGCAGATCTGTGTTCAACAGTCAGCAGATTGTCAGATCCAATGACATTTCCACGGAACGACAGACCATCACCGCTGAAGGTCATTGAAGGACCAACATTTCGCAGTGCAATCCCGAACTTTATATTTTCCCTTTCTCCGGTAACATACTGAATTCCTGCATCAATTGCAATTCCTTGCGCACTGTTATCAGCAATGGATTCGCTGATCACTTTAAACACTATACCTCCAAAGATGCTGTTTGAAAAAGCCTTTGCATATGAAAAGCCTATATTTAGCAAGCTGGGTGTAAACTTACCTATACCTCCCTCCGGTTGATTGACAGTTGTAATGTCAATATCGCCAAAAGTCATATTCATAACACTCAGCCCTATTACACTGGTTTCTCCAACCCTCTGTGTAAATCCAAAAGCATTGATGGCAACATCAGATCCTTTCAGCCAGTCGGTGTATGAAAACATGACTTCTGTTTTTCTTGTAAAAGCAGTACCTGCCACATTCAGATACATGGCTTCAAGGCCTCTGATTCCTGAAGTGTTGGCTCCTGCCCATCCTTGACTTCTTGCATAGGGAAGAATCAGAAGTTCGGAAGCTCCAGCCTGACCTGCCCTGTCCTCATTCCCTGCAAAAGTTGTTGCAGGCATTATTGTCAGCATTAACAATCCGACAATCATGATATATTTTAATACTTCTTTCATTGTTCTATTCCTTTTCATTTTTATTAAACATTAGAATGAGTTAAGGTCAAGCGGACGAAGAGATCCGAACCATTTGACAGTGCGTTCACCAATTCCGGGAGCATTAATATGAACAAGATACATACCTCCGGAAATTGGAATTCCCGCATAATTTTTCAGATCCCACTCAATAATTGTGGTTGGGTCATCCTTGGTAAACTGTCTGATTAATGTACCATTCACAGTAAAAATGGACACTGTACAACGCTCCGGCAGATTGACGATTTTCACAAGGTTATCAACCTGTGTCACTTCGTAGAGGCTATATGCATAATATGGATTCGGAACTAAATTGATCAGATCAAGAGCACTCTTTGCTGTCTCGAGATCGCCCGTTGTTGTTTCAAGATCCCATGTGCTGAACCTGTATAAAGGCCAATCTTCATTCTGAGGACTTGCATTGGTCCAGTTGGCTGATGCGCTGTAATTTTTCGCATAGGGGCGGGTAACACGGATTCTTACTCTGACTTCATTGCTCATCCACTCTTCACCTTCAACAGCCATGGGAATACTTACCCACATGATTGACTGATAAAGCATACGCATAGAAAAAGTACTGGCTTCATCAAGTTTTGATTTTGCCCATATACCTTCATCATAGGAAGGTGAAAGATCCTGGGTGGAGTTTTTGTAGCTTCCGAAAACATACAGGAAGTGTTTTCCTCCGAAAATAATCTCTCCAAGTGCTGTTGAATAATTTGATGTGGGATTGAATTTCATATCATTGCCATTGTCTCCGACAAGCCACGAACTTTCACCGAACATCATATTTAAGCGCTCTCCTGTTTCTACATTGATCGCATATCCGGGGAACCAACCCATACCGGTACCGGTACCATCAGGATTACCATCCTTATCTACAGAAGGCGCTTTACGTACATACATTTTTGAAACACCATCTTCTGACAACAAGGGATCTTCTCCTGTTTCAATAACCGGACAGCGTGTCCATTTTGATTTATCAGAAGTGAACACAACATCCACACTAAACAGATTTTCAAGTTTGCTTTGTGCCTGATATGAGCCCCACGCCGGGCCGTCTTCATATTTTGAAACCATACGATAGGGAGCCCAGGTTCCGCCAACCACTTTTTCAAAATGTTCCTCTGGATCAAGGAAATTGGGATTTTCATAGTCATTACTTGTGGCATCATCAGGGTTATTGGTTGTCCCTGAGCGAATCCAGTTGAATGAAGAAGGTCCGTCTATGTCAGGAACACCTGTCAACCACATTCTGGAGCTATCAGCATACACCATGTTGGATTCAAGCATACCATTTGAAGGATTAATATCCTTATCACCAGGCAAATAGCATTGATTAATGTTTACAGAAAGACCAAGATCAAGTATCAGCTGCTCATTTCCAATATAAATTTGCTTGTCAGACTCCCATGTTTTTATGATGTTATCGCTTTCGTCAACTTCCATCATCGTCCATGACGCACTATCAACTTTATTGTTAGTAACATTGAATTTCACAATAAAATTACCACCCTTCACATTGAGCGGATCCACAACTTTGATGTTGAGAGGTCCGTAATTGTTCTTATATGTGGGTGTTTCAAATTTTCCGTTTGCAAGAATCTGAGTGACAGATTCACTGGTAAGTTCAATAATGTTTCCACCGTTACCATGTCCTTCAATTCTAGTAATCTTTGGTCCATCACCATATTCGGCATTGATGATGGTTCCATCAGAAAGTGGAGCAGGGATGTGTGGTATTGCAGTATAAACCTGAATGTTATTACGTCCTGCAAGATATGGTCTCTGCTGACCGAACAAACTCTGAATACCCGGTTGTTGTGATTCAGGATCCTGAACATATTTCTCATATTCGTTGTATCCGTAGGCCAAAGCAAGGAAGTAATATTTCTTATTGTTAACAAGTCTCTTATCACCTGTTGCAAATTTATCTTCCACAATTCTGAAAGAGTGAACTATTCCATTGTCTGCTCCATTCACTTCTTCAACAGGGATTACTGCCCCAAGATTTTCATCATAATAGAAATTTATTAGTCTTGTAACACCATTTTTAATGTCACACTGGGCAACAAGTCTTGCTTTGCTGGCATCGTGAATATCATTAGCAGTAACGGTAGCATCCTTCACCTGGAAGATCTGGTATCCTTCAAATCTGTATAAAGAGTCGTATCTTTCTTCAGCAGATAATGAATCAGGAGAAACAATTGAAGGATCAGGCTCTTCATATTCTTCATTATAATTATTGCTGTTTGGCTTGTTGGAGATATAAAGAATCAGTTCTTTGTCAAGTTCACGGATCACAAGATCTGGAGCATCTGGACCATCAACAACTCTAAAACAGTTGTCAAACAATCTCTGACATTTGTCATCAACCTTTCTCAACAGTTCAACAGAAGCAAACGGGCCTCCGGAGGCTGCTCTTGCCCAAGGAATACCCACAGTAATATAGTTTACAGCGCCCGGTTCAAGGGTAAATGGTCCTGCTGACTGCATAAAACGACGGTCATATGGTTCATTGCCGGAAACTTCTTCTGTCCAGTATTTAGGACCATTGGGTAAAGCACCGCCTGTACCCCAGTTACAGGGATCAGTATCTCCGGGAAACATAAAATCACATTCAGGGCCATAAGCATCTGAGTTGGCATGGGCATTTCCGCCATAAAGCATTTTTGTTCCGTCTTTCCAGATACCCCTGAGGAGATTGTAATACTCAGGAGCAATATCCGGGTCAGTTTGAGCCCAGTATCCACCGGTATTATTGTGATATACAAACCTTCTCATCCCGAAACGTTCATCATCAACAATACCGTTGCCAAAGTTAATCCCGTTGATACTTTCATCACAAATCTGAATCTGAACGGTATCTTCATCAATAATAGCAATATTGTATTTGGGATTGTCCAGTCCGTCGGCATCCATATATGGTCCCTGGAAAAAGTCAACACCGATTGCAGGAGGTTGATCACCATAATGGTCAAATTTTCCGGTACCGTCAATGGCTTTTCCGTTATAGCTGTAGCCAAGTCCGCGAAGCACATCGCATCCTACATAGTCATCATAAGCATATCCGATATCTGAGTCAACCCATTGTGAGAAATAGGTTTCAGTTAGACGATAGGTAGATCTGTTAATGATTTCATAGGAGTAAAATGTCATGTTGTTGATCTCATCATTGGTGGTAAAGGCAAACGCTTGAGCACGAATTTCAAGACCAATTGGAGAACCACCGGTTTCAGTGTGAACATTCCCTTTATCATTAAAGACCCACCAAAGTGTCTGGTCTCCCTTGAGAACCTGGTCAACCAGCTTGCTGGTAGGACCTTCTGTACCTTCCTGAATTGGAGTACCATAGGCCAGGTGCAATGGACACAATAAGTTATCCAGATCATAATATGGATAATCACCCTGTTCATAATTGTATTCACCATCACCATCCACATCAAAGAAGGGGGCAAGATAACGGGACTGCTTCTGAGCAGGGTTTCCGTGTGCCGGCCACTGTTGGATTGAGCGTGGGATTTTATATTCAGGGTACAATTGCGGAGCTTCTCTCCATGCGAGAAAATCTTCCACTTCTTTACGGGTAATTACAAAATGTCTGTCATATTCAATACAGGTTTCCGGTTCAATTGAAGCGGTTCCATCTGTAGTCAGTGGACCAGGCCAATAGTCATTACCCACCTGCCTGTACCGCAAGGCAGCAAGTTTAAGCTGTCCGTTCACGTCAACACCACCAATCCACAATGAAGCAGAAAACATTGAGTGTTTAAGTGATCCGTTGGGAATTTCATATGATGCAGCACCGCTGAGGTCCCACCACATATCACCACCGGTATTGATTCTTGTTCTGACATTGTTCAGGTCAAGAAAAGTGTATGATGCTGCAGGTAAACAGCCGGCCGCAGTAGCACGGTTACTTTTGCCCCCTCCGGAAGAGGTGGGGTTCTTGTAGGCATGTACAGGCATGCTAAACAATGCCCATACACATAATCCGAAAATGATTCTTTTCATAATATTTTTCATAACTTTTCAATTTTTCTGATATTAAAAGTTAAATGCTACACCAAGTCTGATTCTTCTTGGCAGACTGTAGTTGTAAGGGCTGTTGACCTTAAGCGCATATTGTTCGCGGAAAGCAATGGGGTCGAGCTGTGCTTCGATACCAGCCTGATATTCTGCAGCAGCAAGGTAACCATCGTCATCAGGGTTCCCTGTGGCACGATAGACACCCATAATATTCATTGCATCCAGAACATTGAGAACTTCGAGATATACGTTGGCATACATTACTTTCTTTTTGTTGCTTCCGTATTTGATTTCGATATCACGGTCAACTCTGGCATTCATTGTAAACTGCCATGGTAAACGAGATCCGTTGAGTGATCCCTGAAGTACATATGTACCTCCACCCAGCTGGGTAGGAACAATTGTACTTGAGCGGCTATATGGAACACCTGAACCACCAACAAATGTGATATTTGCTCCGGTATTCTGCAGGAATGGAAAATTTCTGACTTTTCCTGAACCGTCTTTCATTTTTCTCTTAATTGTGGGACCATTATAGTCTTTTCCTGAGCCATAACGATAGTCAATGACAAGTGTAAAGTTGTGTCTTCTGTCAAAATCAAGAGGGTTGATGATACGAAGGTTTGGTTGTCCTGAACGAACAAGACTTACAGCTGATGTTGCAGAAGAACCTGTTCCATCAGCAAACTGAAGTGTATAACTTGCTTTGATCCAGATATTGGTGCTTCTTCTAAGGTCGTATGAAATAGTCATCCCTTTTACAGTACCAAAGTCAATGTTATTATAAGAAATGTAAGATACAGGATATGCTTCAGTAAATCTGTATGCCTGAACAAGGTTTCTGATTTCACGATAGTATGCAGAAAACTTGATAGCAGATCTCAGATTCAACATTTGCTGGAAACCAAGCTCGTAGTCAACCGTTAGTTCAGGTTTCAGATTGGGATTGCTGAGCAGATTCTGTCCCTGAGCCTGAATAAAGTAATAATCGGTAGGATCAAGTCTGAGTCCGCTGGTAGGACGTTTTGAAAGCACGTCATAATGAGCGAAGAACAAAGCTTCATCAGAAATGGGGAATGAAAATGAAATACGGGGCATAACTGTAATCTGAGGCTCATAATCTTTAAACGCAGCAGATGTGGGTTTAGTGAGAGAAGGATCAACGAGATAGGGAGAAATTCCACCAGGTCCGCGAAGCAGGGTTGGGTCAGTCACCTCAATACCCTGGCTGTTGAACCATGTATCGCCATCACGATATCCCATAATAGTTGTGGGGAAACGAACATCATCAACATAAACCACATAATCACTGCCCATATTTGAAGGATGTTCTCCAAATTCGGTGACATCAGCAACAGTTTTTGCTTCATATAGCAGATATGGGTCTTTCAGTACCTTCTGATTTGCATCAAAGCGGTCAACACGAACACCAATATTGAAAATTAGATCGTGGAATGCAAATTTATCCTGAATATATCCTGCCATGTAAATTGGTTCAAAGGCAGGAATTTCTCTGGTGAAATTGCCAAATTCATCAGTTTTGTTGAAAAAGTCATCAAAACTAGGTTTGGTGGTAAGCTTCTTTCCTGTGTGATCATACCCATAATATGATACATACGGGCTTGTGCCTTCATTGAGCAACTCATCAGCACTGAACCAATCAATAGTTAGCAGTGAAGGATCATAACTGTCAACATCAAGCCAGTGGAGACCGTCAACAGGTAATCCAAGTTCCTGACGAAGGTTATAGTCGAAAAATGCCTGAGAGGCTCCGTCATAGAGTCTATTGTACCAGACTGTGTCTTGGAAAATTCCCCATTCGTCAAAAACGAGAATAGGATTGGCTGTATCAATCTGCTCAATGTGCTTATTGGTGAGCTGACGCATTCTGTACCATAATCCAACAGGTGCAGTAACATATGAACGATCTATTCTTTGTTCATACTGGAATCCAAATTGGAAAGAATGGCGACCGATATCGGCAGAAGCATTGGCATTGACTCCAAACTGGGTCAAATCTGCCTTTGAATATTGGTTATATACAGTACCTGGGCTTGCCCACAGTCCCAATACATAGGAAGGGAGTTGACCATTCAGGAGACCTCCGCCATTTTGTACCAGAACTGAGTTTGAGTACATCCCTGACTCCATATCATAGAGATCATAATATCTCTGAGTATATGTGGCAAGAACAGGATTGATATCATAATTTGGTTCAAACCAGTAGAGCAGATCACGGAACCCGTTATGAACATAGACGTCATAGAGACCGAGAGTAGCAAGATCTGTCAACTCATAAGAACGCACCTTGGTTGTTGTAAATTTACCAATATAGCCATAGTGAAACAGTTCATCCTGATGTTCTGGATCCTGAACTTTTTCAGTATATTTTGAGAAGTCCACCTGAATCTGGTAGAACACATTTTTAATGGGAGATTTACTGGCAGTATCAGTAGGGAATCTCTGTGAGAATCTACCGTAAACACGCCAGGTATTATTGATTACCTGTGGATTGTTTTCGTAGTTGAAAAGACTGTAATCATGAATATAAGCAAGACCGTTATTGTAGTTCAGTGATCCACCAAATGCAAGGTTTGTATTTGCAGTAGTTCTGACGTCAATTTTTCCGGCGAGGTTCACGCTGATATCTCTGTCATTGATTTTGGTTTTAATCTTTTCAAGATCAGACAATTTGATATATGAACCATTCTGAAATGCTCCAAACCCAAGTCCGGTAGGACGAAGGGGTTCTTCTTCAAGGAAAGTCAGAACATCATCTTTGGCTTTCCAGACACCAATATCAGAAGCAAAAGGCCTTGAGTCTTCAGAAGTTTCAATTTCTCCTGAGAGGAAGAACCCCAGCAATGCTGTACTTTGAGTAGTATCTCTACCTTTGATCAGAGGTCCCTGTACATTAAATCCAAGCAGATTGAAACCGTAGGGATCAAGGAACTGTGATGTAACAAGTTCAATTCCACCGCCAAAGTTACGGGAAGCACCGCGGGTGGTGATCTGAATGATACCACCGGTTGCATCACCATACTGTGCAGGCAGACCACCTGTTATAACAGTCACTTGTTCCAGAGCTCCCTTGGGAAGGCTCTGTGAACCACGGACACGAACACCGTCAATGTAGTAGACAGTACCTTCGCTACGCTGACCACGAATACTTCCAACTTCACCATCCTGAGAGAAAACACCGCCCACGGTCACAGCAACAGAACTTACATCGCGACCGGGCATTTTTTCAATTTCCTCTTTGGTAAGTGATCCACCGGAAGTACCACCGTCCTTTTCAATGAGCGGGACTTTGTAATCAATTACTTCAAAGGTTGTGAGGGTTACTGCTGTGGACTCCATTTCAATATCAAGAAATGTTATCTTGTCAGGAGTAATAACAACATTTTGCACCAGAATGGGTTTATAGCCCACATAGGTTGCTTTAACTTCAAAACGACCGGCAGGGACAGGGCGAATTGTATATTCACCTTCAAAGTTTGATGTTGTCCCACCAACCTGTTTGCCTGCTGATTCAATAACAATATTGCCGAATGGGATCGGCTCTCCGGTTTCTTTATCAATAAGTTTTCCCATGAGCGTTCCGCTGCTTTGGGCAAAACCGGTAATGCTGATCAGCATAATCACGAATAATCCACTGAGTAGTTTTTTAAACATAAGGAACCATTTTATTTTTAACCATAGAATTTTTTTCGAGTTGGTAAAATTAGCATAAAAATCATTTTTGAAACAAAAAAATTTCATTTATCAAACATATTTTCTGTTAATTATCTCTGAATAAACAATTGCCTTTTTCATTTCATCCAGATTATTAATTTGAAAATCAACATTTTTATGTAAATGATCGAGATCTTCTTTTTCTTCAAAAAGAACTTCCTCTCTAATTCTTTTTCTCAGGGGTTTCTTTTCAATCTTCTGAATTTCAGGAAATGTATTTTCATAACTTGCATATTGTGCCTGTTCATTCACCTCGGGGATATACCCTTCAGAAGACAGCTCTGATTCGGGCTGTATATACCCTGAGTCACCAAGTTTTTTAAAAATATCTTCAATTGAGTCGGTCAGACTTTGTTGTTTTTGCTGTTGCTTTTTAAGTAATGCCTCACGTGCAGCCTGCTGTTTTTTCTTATTCTGCATAGCAGAGAAAAGAATCATTACAACAAAGATGATCAGATAGATAAAAATTTGCTCCATAAAATTCTCCCAAATTTATTGTTTCAAAAATACAATATTATTCAATACAAAATTTTTTCTAATCAGTTTTCGGTACAAATCATTCAGTTTTAGGTTAGGTATGACTGATAATATCAACAATATAATCCCTTTTCCGCCGGGATACAGGGATTTCTGTTCCATCACTCATTATTATGTATCCTCCATCAGCTCGTAGGAAGCTTTTTATATATTTGATATTCACAAGATGAGATTTATGGGAACGGACAAACCCATAATCTGTCAACAATTCCTCAAATTCTTTCAGTGTCTTTGAAACAATTATTCTTTTCCCATTTGTAAAATAAAAGTTTGTATAATAACTGTCTGACTGACACCTCAAAATATCGTCAGGATTCACAACGTGATATCCTTCAGCAGTTGAGAGGACGATCTTCTTGGGTTTATCCCTCCCTAATCCAAGATTTTGCATCAGAATATCCAGTCTTTTATAAATGTCTCCGGTATTGACTTTCTGTTTATATCGTTCTACAGATTTTATAAGGTCCTGAGGATTGATCGGTTTCAGCAAATAATCAAGTGCACTGAATTTTATTGCTTTAATTGCATACTGATCGAATGCAGTTACAAAGATCACATCAAAAGCCGGTTGCTCAAAATTTTCCAACAAATTGAACCCGCTTCCGTCTGGCATTTGAATATCAAGAAAAACAAGTTCGGGTTTCAATTCATTGATGAGCTCCACACCCTCTCTGTATCCTGAAGCTTCCCCAAGAATTGTTACATCTAAACAATATTTTTCAAGCATCGTTCTCAATACCTGTCTTGAATTTTTTTCATCATCAATGATTACTGCCTTCATAATTATTCTCTTTTATTTATTATTTATACATTATTATAACGCTATTCATCCATAAACGGAACCTTTAATATGGCAATAGTTCCCGCAGCCTGTCCGCTTTCATCATGCAAATCCCGGTACTCCAAACCAAAAACACTGGAATTGTACTGTCTGTTTAATATCTGCAGACGCTCGCGGGTAATGGCAATACCCTGAGAACTTGCCTGGAGTTTTTTCTTCTCCAGTATTTCAGCTGCACGTTTCCGCCCTATTCCATTATCTTCAATCTGTATCTCAATATGAGTAGGAAGAAGAGTAAATTTAATTTTTATTAATCCATCACCTTCCTTATTCAGTAAACCATGTTTGATACAATTTTCAACCAAAGGCTGAATCATATGGGAAGGTATTGCAGTAAAATCTTCATCTATTATAGGATCAGTAATGATCTCATAGTTGAATTTATCATCAAACCTTAAGGATTCAATTTCCAGATAATAATGCAGGAGTTTAATTTCATCCTGAATATAAACATTCGTTGTTCTGCTTGTTGTCAGAATGAGCCTCATCAGATTTGAAAACTTTGACAAATAGCTGATGGCATTTTCAGTGTCATTATTCATAATAAAACTCTGAATAGAATTCAGGGAGTTAAAGAGAAAATGTGGATTCATCTGTAAATGGAGTATTCTTTGCTGAAGATCAAACACATTTTTCTCAAACTCAAAGAGTCTCCTCTCAATTTCCTGTTTTTTCCTGATTTTTCGTATTTGACTATACACTGTATACCATATAAGAAATGTTAGAAAAAGAGCTGAAGTAAATTTGAACCAGAGGGTTTTCCAGAAAGGAGCTGCAATTTCAACATAAATTGACAGGGTGTTATCAGACCAAAGACCGTCTGAGTTTGTAGCTTTCACCATAAAAACATACTTTCCGGGTGGGATGTTTGTATAATCTGCATAGCGCTTGTCAGATGTAAAATAAATCCAGTCCGAATCAAATCCGTCCAGTCTGTATGCATAATTAATCTTTTTTGGATTTGTATAATCCAGTGCTGAAAACTCAAATGAAAAATAATTATCCCAATAGGATAGTTCTATAAGATCATGATTTTTCAGCACATCTTTGCGTTTTTGGTTATATACACTGAACCTGGTAATATACAGATCCGGTTCGTCAAAATTTTCAGTCAATGCTGAGGGATTAAAAATATTCAAGCCATTCATCCCGCCAAGCATTATTTCGCCTGTACTGAGAAGCACAGCAGCTCCAAGATTGAATTCGTGTCCCTGAATACCGTCCTGTATATCATAATTCCAGATATTCATCGTCTCGGGGCTGATTTTGGAAACCCCCTGATTTGTGGTTGCCCACAGATTGCCGTTTCTGTCTTCAACAAGATTATACACTGTATTGTTTGACAGCCCATCTTTCACAGAAAGAGTAGAAAGCCTGCCTGTCTTACTGTTTATTCTCACAAGACCCTCTCCCATTGTAGCAAACCATATGTCACCTCTTGAATCCTGAAACACGGACAGTATTCTGTCAGTGGTCAATCTCTTCCCGTTCAGTGGATCTGCTTCATATTTCACAAAATGGTCATATTCTCTGTTGTAAACATTTACACCTGCAAATGTTGCCAGCCAGATTCTGCCATCCTTATCCTGTAAAATACTGTAAACCTCATCCTGAGTCAGGGAATTTGGATTGTCCAACTGATGATTATACTGTTTTACTGATCCGTCTGAAAAAACACGTGTTACACCTCCGCTGGTGCCTATCCAGATACTACTATCTATTTTGTCTTCGATGACAGACCAAACACTCGTTCCTCCAAGCCTCTGGTTGACATTTGTATTGCCGGGGAAGTATAATGTGTTTTTTCCGGTTTTATTGTCGTAACAAACCAACCCCTTATCCAAAGTACCAATCCAAAGCCTGTTTCTGCTATCCCTAAACATCGCCCTGATTTTATCAGAAGGTAATTTTATAACACCCCTGTCAACTGAAGTAATTGCAGTGATACGGTTAAATACTCTGTCATAAACATTTATACCATTCTCAGTCCCTATCCAGACAGTATTTGTGTCAATTTCAAGAAACGACCACACCATATTTGAATTAAGCATTGGTTTTCCAGAAGCTGCTGAAATATGAGTAAATCTGAACTTCCCAGGAGTGAATTTATTTAATCCCCTAATTGTACCAAGCCAGATAGAGCCGTTTTTTGTCTGAAGCATTGAATAAATATAATTATTGGTCATCCCCCCATACAACTCGTCAGGATTTCCGAATGGCTCAAAAACACCCTTTGCATAATCAAACACAGCGATACCTCCACCAAGCGTTCCTACCCAGAGTCTGCCTTCTGCATCTTCCATAAAACTCAGGATTTCATCTGAGGGCAGATTGCTGTTTCTTGTATTATATATGTAGTCAGTTTCAGTTACAGTATTATAACAATATATCCCCGAAGGTGTCCCTGCCCACAAAATTCCCCGGCTGTCTTCATAAATTGCATTGACAGTATCAGACGGCATTAATGAAACTTTTTTTCTGGAAAAATCAGTGTAACTGAGCGTTGAAATATTAAACCTATATAGTCCACAGTAGGTTCCAACCCACATATTTGTATTTGACGGATTCCTCGAATGGAAAAGTTTAACTACATAAGGTTGTCGTCTGGTGAGTCTTTCAGTAGGGAATGAAATCAAATGGAATTCCTTGGCACTTCTGTCAAAAACATATAATCCGTTTGATGTCCCAACCCATATCTGTCCTTTCTTTCCCTCTGAAACCGCAAGTATGCGGTTATCACCATATTCTGTTCCTCCTGCTGTATCCTGAAAAAAGACTTCAAAGTTCATTTCTGCAGGATCAAATACATTCAATCCGAAATCAGTACCAACCCAGATATCTCCACCTGAGTCAACAAACAGTTCATTGACTGTTTCATTGCTGATATTTGAAAAATTTGAAGAAATACCCGGTTTGTACACGATAAACTCATATCCGTCAAACCTGTTCAACCCATCCCAAGTACCTATCCACAAAAAACCCATGTGGTCCTGAACAAGACACAGAATAGAGTTTTGAGATAAACCCTTCTGAATTTTTACATATTCAGTATAATATGTATCAAAATGTACATCAGTATATATCTGAGAAAAGCCAAAAACATGAATATGAAAAACTATAAAGAAAAGCAACTTCCTTTTCATGCAACAAAATCTATTTGCCAGTCAAAGTGCATAAAATTAAATCTTTTTTTTCTGAAACGGAAAAAATATCTTGATTTTCACCCATAATCATGAAAACGGTATTTTTAAAAAAGTAAACGGAAAAACAAGTAATTCATTGTTCAGAAACAAATACCGACACCTGCATTAATTTGAGAGGAACTCGTAGAAGTTTCATATCCATTATACGTTGTAAATAATTCTGAGAGTCCCATATAATAACTCACTCCTGCACTCAGAATCAATATATCTGTTGCATGAAAGTCAAGCATGAATTGTCCGAATAAAAAGAATTTAAAGCCAAACATATCAAGTTCCCTTTCTTCAGAGTCAATTCCAGTAAGCGGGTCGGGATCCAGCATACTGCTGCTTTTCAGCGGCAGCATATTTCTCAGTCCAAGTGTACCGGAAATGCTAAAATTTCGGTCTTCAAGATTTTTCCTATATGATAGTGCGGTATAAAAAGCAATCGATGTAATTTTTACGGTCTGAACAAATGGCACAGCATTATTCTGCGAATCATAATACACAGATTCGAAAGAAGACGTGCAATCAATTTTCCCGATTCCAATAGTAGAGACCAGGTTTTCATTTTCAAAAGAACCAAAATCAGCCGAAAGTATAAATGACTGTTCT
>CAYRXH010000036.1:0-24179 GCA_964428185.1 uncultured Bacteroidales bacterium | reverse complement strand
CATTGGGTGTTGGAGCATTCAAAGATTGAAAAAATATTGCTTCTGACAGAGAAATTGAAAAAACTGTTACATTAGGATGTTGCACCGGCTATTAACAGTGCCCGAACGCACAACAATGTGATGAATTTTTCAGTCAGTGAACCAGCAAATCATCGATTGGAACGATAATACATGAACAATTTTGTGTAAAAGAAGACTCTTGCTCTCTACTCTTGCTCACAACTGTTTTGTGACACCGAAGGGATTTCCCGTTTCGCTCTGCTTAACGGGATAAGCTTCTCATCCCTTCGTAGCAGAAGACGAAGTTTTTTTTTTAATTTAGGAGTGGCTCCGAAGGGATTCGAACCCCCATCTTCAGAACCGGAATCTGAAATTCTATCCATTGAACTACGGAGCCATTAGCCTTGCAAAAATACAAAAATTTTCCCTGCTGTTACTTTCTTTTGCTTGAGAATAATTGACGACACCAACGATTTTTTTAGTACTCAAAGTGGAAAAAAAGCAATAATTTCGTAATAATTAAGTTTATTTTTTTCAATGTTTCTTACTCAAATAGTTTCTTATATGAAATATATGCTGTCGCGAATATGTTTTACTTTCAGCAGTGTGCTGCTTTTTTTTGGATTCACTTTCAGTCAGGGTGTTGCCATCGGTCAATGGCGGGAGCACCTGCCGTATAATTCAGTCGTCTCAGTTGTAGATCAGGGATCTATGGTTTATTCAGCAACTCCCTATTCTTTGTTTGTTTACAATAAAGAAGACTTTTCCCTATATCGCTATTCCAAGGTGAATCTTTTAAGCGATATCGGTATTTCCAAAATTGAATGGTATGCTCCTGAACAAACGCTTATTATTGCATATACAAACGGAAATATAGATTTGTTCAAAGATGGTTATGTTCAGAATATCAGCGATATAAAGCGCTCAAACATTCAGGGGAGCAAGAAAATTAACAATATTAAAATTTACGGTGATTTTGTGTATTTTTCATGCGACTTTGGTATTGTAGTGTTTGATATCGATCGCAAAGAAGTGAAAGATACCTGGTTTATAGGTCCAAATGGTGATCATATTCCTATTTATGATCTTGATTTTTTGAATGACACAGTATTTGCAGGAACCAGTCTCGGAATCTATAAAGCTCCTGAAAACAGCCCGAATCTTGCCGATTATAATAACTGGTCTCTTGATTCAACTTTATTAAGAATCGGTTTTTACTTTAATCTTGTTGAATCATTTCAGGATAAACTGATTGTTAATATCACCAAAGATGTTTGGGATAATGACACTTCTTTTGTCTGGTTAGATGGAGAATGGCAGATTCTGCCGCAATTTTCCAATTCTTTAAAAGGACAATTCCGGAGCCTTGACGATAACTTTGTGCTTGCTCAGTCCGGTTCTTTGGTTATGTATGATGATAGCCTGAATGCTGTGAATTACATCTGGTTTTTTAATAATCATTTTCTTGATCCTTCTGATTTTGTTCAGGATAAGAATGACCCAAACACATGGTGGATAGGTGACAATTCGGTGGGGTTGATTAAAAGTTCAAATGTTTGGAATATTGAGTTCATTCAGCCTGAAGGGCCTTATACCAGAAATGTGTATGGTCTTGCCTCTGGTCCTTCCACTATTGTTGGAGTGCCAGGTTCGAGAGATATCAGTTGGAATAATGTTTTCCAGCCGGGTGGATATTATATTTTTAAAAATGAAGAGTGGGTAAGTCGAAATTATACCAACGAGCCTGCAATGGATACCATCTGGGATGTTCTGGCAGCTGTAGTTGACCCGCAGAATGCTTCAAAAGTATATCTGGGTGCTTATGGCCGTGGGGTTATTGAAGTTACTGATGGTCAGGTTACAAATGTGTTTGACCAGGAAAATTCTCCCATTGGTGGAACCGTTGGTCTTGTGAATGATGTGAGAGTGGCCGGACTAACTTTTGATGCTGATAATAACCTGTGGATTACCACTTCATACACAAATCAGTGTATAACTGTAAAGACATCTCAAAATCAATGGTATAGTTACACTCTGCCCGTGGTTTCCAGTACAGATGTGATTTCCACCATCGTTGCTGATCAATATGGTAACAAGTGGATGGCAATGCCCAAAGGAGGTGGCTTGCTTGTTTTTAATGAAAACGGAACGTTTTCAAATACTGCAGACGATGATTATAAACGACTGACCAATTCAATCGGAAACGGGAATCTTCCCAGCATGAATGTGTATGCTGTTGCTGAGGATAAAGACGGAAGAATATGGATAGGAACTGATAATGGTATCGCAGTTTTTTACTATCCGCAGAACGTTTTTACCGGACAGGATTTTGATGCACAACAAATTTTGGTAGAGGTAGGAGGATATGTTCAACCCCTTCTTGAGTCTGAAACTGTGAATTGTATTGTCGTTGACGGTGCCAACAGAAAATGGATCGGCACAGAAAAGGGAGGTGCTTTTTTATTGTCTTCGGATGGGATTGAAGAAGTGTTTCACTTTACCACAGACAACAGTCCCCTCTTGTCAAATTCTATCGGAAGTATAGCCATCGTCCCCGAAACCGGTGAAGTGTTTTTTGGCACTTACGAAGGATTGATCTCCTATAAAAGTACTGCTACCGAGGGACCTGCTATTTACGAAGATTCAGTACTTGTTTATGCATATCCCAACCCTGTAAGGCCGGATTATTCTGGCACCATTGCTGTGAAAAATCTGGTTTACAACTCTTATGTGAAGATTACTGATATTTATGGGAATCTGATTTTTGAAACCCGGGCACTGGGGGGGCAGGCTGTGTGGGACGGGAAAATGCCCGATGGAACAAAACCTGCAACAGGCGTTTTTCTTGTATTTGCTACGAATACAGATGGTGAAGAAACTTTGGTTACAAAAATTCTGTTTGTCAACTAATTTTTGGAATTATGCTGGAAGCATCAGATGGTATTTTACTTAAAAAAACCCCTTATGCTGATGAAAAATACATTTTAATAATCCTGACTCCTGAAAGAGGAATCGGGACTTTTTCTTTGAAGACAGGAAAATCGGGCCAGAAAAACTCAGTCCGCGCAATTCTTGGGCAACCTCTTCCGATGATAAGTTTTGTTGCTTTCGGTAAACCTGATGCAGAAATTTCGTCAATCAAACAGTTGAATATTGATATTCCCTATCTCAATATTCCTCATGATTTTGTTCGTCAAAGTGTAGCATTGTTTGTCAATGAACTGGTCTTGCAAACATTAAAAATGCCGGTTAAGGATGAAAAGTTATATGGTTTTCTGAAAAATGCACTATTGCTTCTTGATTCTGATTCAGTAATGTTGTCCAATTATCCTCTCTGGTTTTCTGTGACTCTGGCTTCTTATCTTGGAATAGGTCCTTTGAAACCTTCTGATAGCCGGCGGGATACATTGTTTGATCTTGTTTCTGGCAGATACATGGCTACGGCAGCAATGCCCGGCGTGCATCTGAGCAGTGAGTTATCGGCTGTATTATCGGAATTCATTAGTTGTGATACCATTCCTGATATTGTGATTGAAAAGAAAGACAGGCAGGCTTTACTTGGGTTTATGATGGATTTTTTTTCCTTTCATGCAGACTTTGATCCCAGAATCAGATCAGCAGATATTTTACAGATAATTTTCAGAAAATAAAAAAAGGCTGTTCATTATGAACAGCCTTTTAAATGTTGTTGTTGAAAAATTATTCAACGATGAATTTTTTACCAAGACGGTTTCCGTCAGCTTGGATAGCATAGAGATATGTTCCGGGAGCAAACTGTGAAGCGTCAATTGTAATAGTGTGAGTACCAGCTGTCTGAGCACCAAGTTCGAATGAAGCAACAGCTTTACCGGTAATATCAAGAACCATGATATTAACACTGTTGGCGCTGTTTTTCAGGTTATACTGAATAGTAGCTTCATCAGCAACAGGGTTTGGATAAATGCTGAGCATAACATTGTTGATATATGCTTCTTCAATACTTGTTGCATCATCAATGATTGGGAAAAAAGCAAAATCAAAGTCAAGTGGCCATGCAGCGAGCATGCTGTACCATCCGTCTGGAGCAGCCCAAAGTTCCCATGAAAGTTCAGTGCCACCAGCATCGCCGTCAGTTGTGCTGACAATACCGAATTTGTTTGCAGGGAAAGGACCAAGATTTGAGAAATCAAGACCTACATAATAATCAGCACTGATGAAAATAGGAGTAGTCAGAGGGAAAAAGTTAATTCCTGTTGCCCAGTCTGTACCAAAGGTTAATGTGCTGAAAGCAACAGTAGTTGATCCTAGAACTGTTCCTGGTGCATAAGCAACAGTACCAGATGCAGCTTCACCGCTACCATCAGCAGCATAAACATTGAAAGTAACATCTCCTTCAGTACCTACACCTTCAGCAATCCATACAAGGCATCCCGTCAGATTGTAAGGAGTATCATAAAGGAATCCCTGGGCTTTGGCTCTGTCACCATAACCGTTAGGACCTGCAACATATCCAGTGTCAGTACCGCCTGCCAATGTAATGTAATAAGTGGGTGTGCCTGTTGAAAAACTCTGGGGCATCAGGGTGTCAATAGCTTTGATGTTTGGCATCTGACCCAGCTTTTCAGACTGAATAGCTACTCTGTTTTGTGCAAAAGCAACAACTGCAAATGCTACGAGTAAAAATAATGTAGTAAATTTTTTCATACGCAAATTTGGTTTATTGGTTAATAATTATTGCAAATATAGTATTTATTTTTAAAAGTTTATTATTTTTGTGGAAAATTTTTTAAAAAAAAACTCTATGAAAAAATTGTATGTTTTATGTATTTTTTTAGCTGTTGCTTTTACAGCTGGTGCGCAGGAAATCTCCGTTTATGATGCACAGATCAACGGATCAAAAAGCATTCCTGCAATCAATGATCAGTCAACCAGAGTTCTTCTTGATACTCTCGGATGGCAGGATTTTCTCACCTATTCAACTCAGGTATGGTCATACGGATGGAGTGGAGGCGGTTACATTTTCGGCACAAGTGGTGACCTTGGTAGCGGAACAATTCTGAACACCTTTGCTCAGGGGTATATCAATGACCAGAGTTCAAATTTTGGTGTTGTTGGTGCGTGGATCTGGGTCAGTGACATTGACATTCAATCAGCATCCCCCTGTGATATTCAGATGTCAGTGAAACTTCTCACAGGAACAAGCAGCTATACTGTGGGCGGAAATCAACACACGATTACCTGTCCTGGTGGATCTGCCCTTGCCACAGGCTCATTCAATATCGCTGATGTTGATACTGTTTGGGCTTCAGCTGCAGGTTTAATTGGTGTTGATTTTACTACAACTGCTCTTATTACTCCTGGTCAGGATTTTGCAATCCAGTTTGATGCAAGTGCCTGCTCAGCTTCAGGTGATACCATTGGTGTTATTGCTTCTGACGAAGGTGTTGCTGATCTGATGTTCGGTAAGGAATATACATTTGTATATTATCCTGGTCTTACAAACTATGCTTTGTATGATCACCTGATTACAGGAGGCTGCACACGTATGCCTGCTCTTTTCGCAATTATTGACCTTGACTATGTCAATGTTGATGATGTTGACTTTTTCCAGGGAATGCAACTGACTCTTGCTCCAAATCCTGTATCTGATATTCTTACTCTTGCCTATGGTGTAAAAAACAATACCAACGCAAAAGTTGAAATCATCGACATGAACGGTCGCATCGTTTATTCAGCTGACTATGGTTTTGTAACTGCCGGTTCATACAGCACAACAATTGATGTCAGCAACTTTGCTGCAGGTCAGTACTATGCATGTGTTGTTTCTGATAGTGGACGTCTTACAAAGAAACTGGTCATTGAATAAGCATTAATAAGATTAAAGTAAAAAGGAGTTGCAGAATCGCAACTCCTTTTTTTATGGATAACTGATCACTGTGCTGCTTCAATTAATATGGTTTTGCAGAATCTCTCTTGCTGTCTGCAGGGTTGTTTCACTGAATTTTTCTCCTCCGAGCATGGTAGCAATTTCATGAATACGCTCATTTTTCGTTAAATGACGCATCTCTGTATAGGTTTCGTCTTGTGTTTCCTTTTTGCTTACTAGCATATGATAGTTCGCTCTGCCGGCAATCTGAGGAAGATGAGTAATAACAATTATCTGTATTGTTTTCCCCATTTCAGAGAAAATGGCTGCAATTTTTTTTGCTGTTTCCCCTGAAATACCGGTGTCAATTTCATCAAATATGAGCACCGGAAGATTTGAAGTGCGTGCTATGACAGACTTCAGTGCAAGCATTAGTCTTGACATTTCACCTCCGGAAGCTACTTTTGACAATTCCTGAACAGGCTCTCCCTTATTTGCTGAGAACAAAAATGCCACCTGATCATAGCCCCTTGATGATAGTTCTTCGTTTCTTTTCATCTCAACTCTAAAGCATGCACTTGGCATTGCAAGTGTAGTCAGAATTCCGGTGATTTCCTGCTCAAGTTCTTTGATGATTTTGCCGCGATTTTTTGAAATTAAATCAGCCAGTTTTTTGAGATCATTAAGTTGTTCATCTGCAATTTTTTTGAGCTTTTCCAGTTGTTCATGGTGGACATCAGCACCTGTAATTTTTTCTAAATATGTTTTCCTCTGCGTCAGAAGTTCTTCAGTGTTTTGAACCCTGTGCTTGTGAAAAAGTGATTGAAGGACATCCAGCCTTTCTTCAACTTTGGCAAGATGATTGGGATCATGGATGATTTTTAATTCCATATTGGAAAGCTCTGATGCAATATCATCAATTTCGATACAGACTGATTTCAGACGATTTGAAAGGTCTGTAACAGCAGGAATATCGCTCGTAATATTCTGCAGCAAATGTTGCAGACGCGACAGTTGTGCATGAATGCTGGGTTCGGAATACCTCATTGTAAAAGAAGTTTCCATTAAAACAGCCTTGATTTTTTCTGCATTTTGCAAAATCAGTAATTCCTTTTCAATATCTTCTTTTTCTGTGATACCTGGTCTTATTGTATCAATTTCATTGACTAGAAACCCAAAATAGTCCTTCTCTTTTTCAATGTCAGCTGTAACCTGAGCAAGTTGATCTATCTTGCCCCTGACATTTTTATGTTCCAACCAGAGGTTTTGATATAATTTGAAATCTTCTGATGTTCCGGCTACAGCATCAAGAAGTTTCAGATGAAACGAGTTTTTTGCAAGCAGAATTGTGGTATGCTGAGAATGAATGTCAATAAGTTTTTCTGAAAGAGATTTCAGAATATTTAGATTAACAGGAGTATCATTGATAAAAGCCCTGGATTTACCCTGTGAAGAAATTTCTTTACGGATCACACATAATTCCTCATAATCCAGATTGTTTTCATCAAAAAAGGAGGGGTCAACAGAATGTTTGATGTTAAAAGTTCCTTCAATAACACATTTTCCGGCATTTTCAGAAACCGCTGATATGTCAGCTTTGTCACCAAGAAGCAGCCCTAATGCACCAAGAAAGATTGATTTTCCGGCACCTGTTTCTCCTGTAATTACAGTAAATCCCGGATAAAAATCCATTTCCAGTTCACGGATCAGTATATAGTTCCGAATTGATAAATGTTTAAGCATGGACTACTGATTGGTAAGTATTTCGTTATATTTGGACGAATTGGCGGGATCCAGATTTTTAAGAATTGAAACAATTCTCATTTTTTCGGCAGGAGGGGCAGGAGTAAATAATTGAACCAACTCATCACTTTTGGCAGTCATAAAAAGCGAAATGAAGAATAACCCAGGTCTTTGCCTGTATACCTTCTGCATATTTGTCATTGCATCTGCTACAGATTGTCTTCCTGTGCTGATATCATCCACCATAACATCAAATCCTAATCTGTGATACTGATAGATTGCGGTTCGCATGTCACTATATGATGAATTGAGCAGATTTTCAACCATCCAGTATCTGTTTCTCTGATTCTCGTATGATTTCCATCCTTTATCAGCAGCATTTTGGGCAGTGTTTACAACATTCTGTGCCTTATCGTAAAATTCAGTTCCTCCAAAAGGGGAGAAGGAATCAAAATCAAGTCCGATAATTATATAGGCGTAAAATGCAAGCACAGAAGCAAGATTTGTTGTGAAAGTATTTTCAATGAATTCAATCGGTTGTCCGATCATATACTTAAAAGTGAAATCCTTGTCTTGATGGTTCAGCATAACGCTGTAATATGATGTTCCGAACACAGGCCGGCGTGATTGCACCTGAATGCTAGCTGTGAAGTTCTCAATGTTATCCCATGCTGAAACAGTGATCAGAATACTGCATTCAATTCGCTCACTCTGCTGATAGTTATAGTTCGTCCACTTTCTTGAGTTCATAAACTCAAAAACATCTTGCTGCAGTTGTTCGAAAACACTTTTGTCGCTTGTCTGTACCTGAGAGCTGTTAATCTGAACCATGCAATTCAGCTCCTGCGAAAAGACACTCAATGTGAGAGTGTAAAAAAGGAATAATATGAAGATTTTTTTCATCGTCTGGACTTTTTTAACAGGTGTTCAGTAATAAAACAAATGATTTCTCTGGCGATTTCTTTTTTTGTAATCAGAGGACATGTATAAGTAGTTTTTTTTGAAAATATTGTGACTTTGTTGGTGTCAAATTCAAAACCACTACCCTCATCCTGCAAAGAGTTGAGAACGATACAATCAAGATTTTTATTGTGTAATTTTTTCAGTGCATTTTTGGTTTCATCGTGTGTTTCAAGAGCAAAGCCAATGAGAATTTGATTTTTTTTCTTGATGGAGCCAAGATGAGCAAGAATGTCTTTGGTTGGGGTGAGTTGAATATTGAGATTTTTTCCGGTTTTTTTTATTTTTTCGACAGATGTTTTTTCTGGAGTATAATCTGCTACAGCTGCAGCCATAATGGTAATGAATGTATCAGGAAATTCAGCAGTACATGCCGCAAACATTTGTTGGGCATCTTTGACTTTGATTACTTTGATATCTCGATGGGGGTCTGGAAGTGCCACAGGTCCTGAAACAAGAGTTACGTCAGCTCCCTTTTTTCTGAATTCCTCTGCAAGAGCATATCCCATCTTGCCGCTCGACCGGTTGCTGATAAACCTCACGGGATCAATGGGTTCTTGGGTTGGACCTGCAGATATGAGTATTTTTTTACCCGAGTAAGGTGAATGGGAAGCGAAATATTGATGAATTGTCTGATAAATCTCTTCAGGCTCAGCCATTCGTCCCAGACCTTCATAACCACATGCCAGATAACCGTTTTCAGGTTCAATGAACACAACACCTCTTTCTTTTAAAAGTTTAATATTACTCTGAGTGGCAACATGTTTCAGCATTTTAGTATTCATGGCAGGTGCCATAAAAACAGTTTTGTCAAAGGAAATGAGAGTGGTTGAAAGAGCATCATCTGCAATACCAGAAGCATATTTGGCGATGATATTGGCAGTGGCAGGAGCAACAACCAGAGCATCTGCTTTGTCGGTGATAGAAATATGTCCTATTGCGTATTCTTCAGTTTGTCCGAATATGTCAGAGTATATTTTTTCACCACTCAGTGTTTCTAGTGTCAGAGGAGTGACAAACTGAAGTGCATTTTTTGTGCAAACGACCTTTACCTGAATCTCTGATTTTTTAAAAAGCCTTATCAGTGCAGGAATTTTATAAGCTGCAATTCCGCCGCTGATGCCTACAATGATATGCTTCAGATCATACATTTTAATAGGTTTTATTCCTGCACGGCTTCTGGATTTCTGAAATATATCCTCTCTGTTAGCAGTTCATGTATTGCCAATAGAGCAGGCTTGGGAAGAGATTCGTAAGATTTGGCAAGTTCTATTTGCTCGCGGTTTTCGAAAAGCTCTTCAAGGTTATCAATACTTGTTGTGAAATCTTTCAGTTTCTCATTCAGTTCTTCACGAATTTGAGAAGAAATCTGATTAGCTCGTTTTGAAAGAATTACTATTGTTTCGTAAAGATTTTGAGTGTTTGTATCAAACTCACTCAGGTCTCTTGTAATTGCCTCATGATCGGCTTTATGCCTTTTGTAATCCATACCTATTGATTTAATTTTCAATATTTTGTGTTGTGTTTTGAATTTTTTCAATGTTTTTCACAGCAGAGCTATAATAAAACAAGGCTCCGTTTGTAAATTTTGAATCAGGAAAATCTGTATTGAGTTCTTCCCATACTTGTTTTACCTCTTCGTATCTTTCTGCTTGTTTAGAAGCAATACTACCCTGAGCGTATAAATACCAGGATTTGAGAATATAAAACAAAGATTCTTCTGAATATTTTGTGCCGGGAAAGTCGTTCATCACATTTCTGAATGCTATGATAGCAGCATGATATTCCTCAAGTTGAAAATAGATTTTTGCAGCTTCAAACGATTTAAGTTCCATTTTGGCACGCATTTCATCAATAATTTTGTTGGCATCTGCAATTCTGGTGCTTTGAGGAAATTTATTAATAAAAAGTTGCATATCCTGA
The DNA here is from genome assembly GCA_964428185.1 of uncultured Bacteroidales bacterium. GTDB lineage: Bacteria > Bacteroidota > Bacteroidia > Bacteroidales > DTU049 > CAYMAZ01. Next base: position 13,708 of record CAYRXH010000036.1, on the reverse strand, counting down.
ATGGCTTCTTTGGTAAATGTTTGATCAAGATAGTAATCAGGAGAATATAAGAATTTGCAATATGCACTCATATACATTGCTTCCTCAGCATATTGACTGTTGGGAAGAGATTTGGCAAGACTGCTGAAATGAAAAGCTGCTGTGATATAATCCTTCATGTGATAAAAGGAGTAGGCATAGTAATAATATATTTTTTCTGCCTGAACAGTGCCTCTGAAAGAAGAAATGATGTTTTCAAGAAGTTGCTGAGTTCTGAAATAGTCGCCGTTTTCATAATATTCAATGGCTGCATTGAGCTGCTCTTCAGGATTGTCGCTTTTCAGCAGTTTGTTGAATGAGTTGCAGGAAGATATAAGAAGAATTGATAGTGCAAGGATAATATATCGCATCACTTTAGAAATTAGTTTGCAAAAATAATAAAATCCATTGACATAAACGTATTTATATCAACGGAAATTATGTGAGAGTTTGAATTATTCAGGATTATATTGAAGAGCTCTGATGGTCCCTTTAAGATGTGCAATGACATTGTCTGCCAGTGCCTGCATCTCATCCTGCCCCGGATAGATGAATATGGGTGCAATAAAATCTACACGTTCCTTGATCCACTCGACAAAATTCATATCATAGGCAATTCCTCCTGTAAGCAGAATTGCATCTATCTTGCCCTTCAGAACTGTAGCACAGGCTCCTATCTCTTTGCTGACTTGGTAGGACATGGCTTCATAGATAAGTCTGGCATAATCATCACCAGCTTTAATCCTGTTTTCAATTTCCAGTGCATCATTGGTTTTAAGATATGCACTGCACCCTCCTTTTCCGGTGATCATCTTTTTAATTTCACTGTGGGAATATTTTCCACTAAAACACAGGCTTGCCATTTGTCCGACGGGAAGTGTGCCGCTTCGTTCAGGTGAAAATGGACCCTCGCCGTCAAGCCCCTGATTGACATCGATGACCCGCCCTTCTTTGTGGGCTCCAACCGTAATACCGCCCCCAAGATGCACAACAATCAGATTCAGTTCACTGTATGATTTGTTCACGGATTTAGCATATTTTCGTGCAACTGCTTTTTGATTCAGAGCATGGAAAATTGAAATCCGTTCAAAATTGGGATGTCCTGAAATCCGAGCCAGAGGCTCAAGCTCATCCACAACAACAGGGTCAGCAATATATGCTTTCACTCCGGGAAGGTCTTTTGCTATGTCATCGGCAATGAGACAGCCCAGATTGCTGGCATGTTCACCCAATGGGCTGTTTCTTACATCTTCTTTCATTTTTTCATTTACCTCATACAGCCCTGAAGGAATGGGTTTGCAAAGACCACCTATTCCAATGACAGCCACAAAATCTTTCAAGTCAACATGGGAAGTCTTTAGAGTATCAAGTATTACTTTTTTTCTGAATTCATACTGGTCGGCAATCCGTTTAAATTTTTCAAGTTCTTCGATGGGATGTTTGATTGTTTTTTGAAAATGACGCTCATTTTTTAAATCAGTAACTGCAATTTTGGTTGAAGTAGAGCCAGGATTAATAACGAGAATAAGTTGGTTGCTCATGTTTTGTAGTTTTTTAATGATTAGTATTTTATTTTGCCATTAGGACCGCAAAAGCGATTGAATATTGTTTTGTCTGTGCACTGTCTCCTCTTGATGTTAAAATAGTAGGACATTTGGCACCGACTACCAGCATTGCTGATTCACAGCCACAAAGTTTGGTTATGGCCTTATAGCCAACATTTCCTGATTCAATATTTGGAAATACAATGCAGTCTGCATCACCTGCTACAGTACTTTTCAGTTTTTTAATTTGAACGCTTTCCATATCAATGGCAACGTCAAATGCCAGTGGCCCGTCAACCAATGCACCCTTAATCTGACCACGATCAGCCATTTTTGAAATTATGGCAGCATCAACACAGGCAGGCATAGCAGCTGACATTTGTTCTGTTGCAGCAACTATAGCAACTTTTGGAGTTTCTATGCCCAAAGCGTGTGCAGCGCTGATAAGGTAATTAGTAATAGCTACTTTCTGACTCAGGTCAGGTGCAGGCAATACCGCAACATCACTCATAAGTAACAATTTGTGATAGGTAGGAACCTCAATCATTGTAATATGACTTAATACTGCTTTTGGAGGAAGAATACCATAATCCTTATTCAGAATTGCACGCATGTATTTGTCAGTACTTACAAGTCCTTTCATCAAAATTCCAGCTTTTCCTTCGTTGATAAACTGAACTGCCAAATTTGCGGCCTTTTGCTCATCTGCTTCCTGAACAACCTTGAATTTATTGATGTCTATTCCCTTTTCTGAGCAAACATCTTTGATAGTTGCTTCATCTCCAACGAGAATGGCATCGATGATCCCAAGGTCAACGGCATTGCTAACTGCTTCAATTGTATGCGCGTCATTTGCATATGCTGCAACCAGGGTCTTTTTGGGTTTACTTTTTACTGCATCAATGATTTGGGAAAGTTTTGTTATGGCCATAGTTTATTAAAGTTTAATAGTGTTAAATAATTGAAAATAATTTCACCGCTAAAGTAGTGTTTTTTTTTTAATTTCTGCTCCCCAAAAACGTTTTTTTTGCCAATCAGAACAAGCTTTTCGAAGATTGTAATTGGAATGCTGCAAAAAAAATCGATTATTCAATAAAATGTAAAATGGTTCTTTCAATTGAGCGCTGACAAACCGGACAGAATGCATTGTATCTGACGGACTTCATTGTGCAGTCAGGAGATGGTCTGAAAATCCCTGTTGCTGAGTAACCACCACCCTCATAAACTCCTGTTTTTTTCAGATCTTTCAAGTCAATAGGAGTTGGGATGGGAGTGTTTGGCTCCAGCATATCTTTCCATTTGCTTTCAAAATCAACAAGGGTTGTTATATTTGGCTCATATGGTTCAAATTCGGTATTGTAATAATTCATTACGCTAACATCCGAAGTCCAGTATTCATCAGCTAATCCGGCAAAAGAGTGTCCGAATTCATGGATAATCAGAAAGTCGGAATTTGAATTGTCTGAAGGGCAGCTTGCATAGAAATTATAGATACCTCCACCTCCATATTTTTCTGTATTGACAATGATAATAATGTGATCATAGGGAACAGCAGAAGCTGCGTCGCGCAATTGAAAATGCTTTTCTGTCATCAGATAACGATCTGTCCCGAAGGTGGAAAAGTTGAAGCCAAAAGCAGTATTTTTCATAATATCTGCAGAAGGATCTGTAACTCCTTCTTCTTCAGAAGGAAGAAATACAATCCAGAAGTTTATTGCCTGAAGATATTTTGTATATGGATCACACTTCAATAAAAATTCAGAAATCCGGACAGCATCAGTTTTGAATTTTTTATACTGTTCAGCAGTATAGCCCTCAGCAATCAAAGCGATATCCATGGCTTTTTCAGGAGGAGAACTGTCATAAATTTTTTCGCCTTTTGCAGAGGTGATAATAGGTGTAACCTGAAATTGCACATTGCCCGGGTCGAATGAAAGTGTGTGTTGAATAATCCAATCAAGGCTTTGTCCCTGCCGCTGAAAAAACTGTATGGTCACAGGAACAGCAGGAAACGGGATTCTGACGCTTTCTTCAAAGGTTTTGGTTATTGTTTGTCCCTCTTCGGTAAATGCATATTCAGCAAAAAGACTGGACCATGAATACAGGAACAGCAGTTTTCCGCTTGAGGGATCAGTTATTTCAATCTTATAATCACCATAATTATATGGTTCGATAGTTTTACTCCGGCAACCGCTCCAAAGAGGTTCGGAATGGAATGCTTCTATGCTGATCGAGTTGGTATGTGTATCTCCGGTTCTTAATATGTCTATTCGAAGCACATTGTCTTGAAAATAATCAGAATAGTGAATTTGAGATAAGGATCTCAGAAATGTGAGAAAAATTATGAAGCAAAAAAAAGTGATTTTTTTCAAGGGATGAGTAATTTTAGCTTTCCATCATTCTGACAAATAGCTGCATGTTTTCATATTTAGTAACGATGATTTTCTGTCCTTTTTCAATATACCCCGTTTCAACTGTTGCATCATAGTATTCTCCATGAATAATGACTTTGCCAGATGGACGGAGAATGGTAGCAGTCAGTCCTTCAGAGCCAATAAGATTTTTCAACTGAAGATTTGCTGCGGTATATCCTTCACTTGAATTTTGTTCGGTATTCAGCGCCAGATGTCCGAGAAAGCGGGATTGAAGGGTTTGTTTTGCTATCCAGAACGAAGATAGAAGCCCAAGAAACATAGATATCAGTACAAGAGCGAATGCTTTTCCTAGTTTGTCCAGATTTGCTGCCGGTACTTTAAAGCCATCGCTTTCAACCATGCTGAATGCCAGTGATACAATGACAAGCACGATTCCTGATATTCCTGTCACGCCGAATCCGGGTAACGCAAATACTTCAATAGCCAGCAAAATCACTCCGATAATGAATAATAAAATCTCCCAGTTGTTGGCCAAGCCCTCCAGATAAAGAGGTGCAAAGTAGAGAAGTGCAGCAACAACAGATGCTGCCAGTGGAAACCCAACACCCGGAGTCTGAAGTTCAAAATATAATCCTCCGATAATTATCATTATTAATAGCCCACTTACAACAGGACTGACAAGAAAACCCAGTATTTTATCAAGGGGTGTCAACTCTTGTTTAATAATTTCATAATCATTAATTCCTGCAAGTTCAAACACTTCTTCAATATTTTCTGCTTGTCCTTCGCAAAAATCATGCTTAATTGCTTCACTTGTAGTGAATGTGAGTACTTTTCCTGAATCTGAAACACCTTCAATGTAAACATCAGGGTCTACCATGGCTTCGGCAATATCAGGATTGCGACCCTGAACTTCGGCTGTTGATCTCATCATAGATCGCATATATGACTGATATTTGTCAGGAAGGGGGTGAGCATCCTGGGCGACAACAGTGGCTGCACCTATACTGGCACCTTTTCGCATATAGATGCTGTCGCATGCTATTGAAATCAAAGCCCCTGCCGAAGCTGCATTATTGTCAATAAATACCCACACAGGAATAGGTGAATTCAGAATGGCTGTTCTGATTGAATCTGCAATGTCAACAAGACCGCCGTATGTGTTCATGTGTATCAGAATCAGATCTACTTTCATTGCATTTGCTTCTTCAAAAGCCTTTTGGGTTTTTAACCAAGCAGGTTTTGCAATTTCTTCCCTGATCTCAAATACATAGATTTTTTGTGTCTTCTCTTCAGTTGCAGTGCTCTGTGCATTCAGGACAACTGAAATTAATAAAAATAGTAAACTATGGATGATCTTCATGTGAGGTTTGGTTTTTTACAAAAATAAGAAGTTTTTTGCTTCCTGCTTTAAAACGTAGGTAATTATGTCATGCAGATTTAGATCATTTTTCTGAAGCATCGTTTCCTTTTGTGCTGAATGTGGTCGTAATTTTTCCAGTGTTCTATTGCCTTGTGATTTGTTTCAAATATTCCAGTTGTTTCAACCCATCTGCCCGAAGTTTTCAGCATTTCTTTTTGAAGTTCCGTGATAAGAATTGCTGAAACACCTTGCCCCTGAAGTTTGGGATTGATTCCCGTAAGAAGTAATTCAAACCCGATAGGACGTTTGAGGGCTCTGAGAATAAATATAAAACCAAATGGAAAAAGTTTTCCATCTGCTTTTTGTAAGGCTTTGGAAATTGTGGGAAGAGAAATAATAAAAGCAACTAGTTCATTGTCTTTATTGACAATCACTTTTACAAATCTGGGAAGCAAAAAATTCGCATATTTTTTGGCATAAAAATCAATGAGATCGGGTGGAAATGGACTGACAAAAGGAAGTTCATCAAAAGCATCATTCAAAAGACTGAATATTTTTGTAGTATAGGGTTTCATTTCTTTTTTATTGCGAAAATGAATGACTTTTACTCCAAATCGTTTTTGAATAACTTCGTTGAGTCGTAATGCTTTTTCAGGGATTTCGGTAATCTTCAATCTGAACTCTATCCAGTCAATTTCCTTTTCATACCCCAGTTGTTCCATGTGTTTTTTATAGTATGGCATATGATATACAGATCCCACAGCTGCCAAATGATCAAATCCCTCAACCAGCATCCCCTGGTTGTCAAGGTTGTTAAATCCTAAAGGACCAAGAATTTTTTTCATACCTTTATTGCGGAGCCATTGTTCAGCAGTTGAAAAAAGGGCTTTGCTGACCTCGTAATCATCAATAAATTCTGCTCTTGAGAACCTGCCGATGTCTTCGTTCATTTTTTCGTTGTACAGCCTATTGATAATTGCTCCGATTCTTCCAACACATTGTTTCCCTCTGTATGCAAGCCAAAACGCAGCCTCACAAAAATTGAAGGCCGGATTGTGCTCTTTACTCAAGGCTTTCATCTCATCAGCAATAATGTATGGCACCCAATATGGGTTATTTCTATATATCTGAAAGGGAAATTTTGCAAAAGTTTTCACTTGTGCATTTGTTACGACTTCAACGATGAGGATATCAGACATCTTGTGAATGAATTTTTTTTCAAAAGTAAATATTTTTTTAGCCAAAGAATTCTCCTGTGGTATTTCTTATATAAAATTTCCCTTTCACCAGGCATGAATAAGTTTCTGTTTTAAAAATTGTGCAGTGGATGAATTGCTTATTTTAATTAATTCTTCCGGTGTCCCCTGAAACATAACTTTTCCACCTTCTTTTCCACCTCCGGGGCCAAGCTCTATAATCCAGTCTGCACATTTGATGAGTTCCATATTATGTTCAATAAGTATAATTGAATGGCCTGCAGCAATTAATCGTTCAAATGCTTTGTGAAGTTTGAGGATGTCATGATAATGAAGGCCGGTTGAAGGTTCGTCAAACACAAAAAGCAAAGGTTTTTCAGCGCCGACTTTAATTAGATATGTTCCAAGTTTCAGGCGTTGAATTTCACCACCGCTGAACGTTGATGTTGGTTGGCCAAGAGAAAGATACCCAAGTCCGATATCCTGAAGTGGTTTGAGTTTTTCTATGATTGACCTGATGGTTGAGGCAAATCTGCTCTGCAAATGAGCCTGAAAAAACTCAAGTGCATCATCTATGGTCATTTCAAGAATATCAGTTATGGTTTTTTCTTCAAAATGAACTTCTAATGCTTCATCTTTGTATCTTTTGCCGTGACATTCTTCACAAACAAGCTCAACATCTGCAAGGAATTGCATTTGAACAATAATATGACCGTCTCCTGCACATTTATCACATCTTCCACCCGATGTGTTGAAAGAGAAAAACCCGGGTTTATATCCCCGCATTTTGGAAATTTGCTGCATGCTAAAAAGATATCTGATATCATCAAATGCTTTTGTGTAAGTAGCAGGATTTGACCTGGAGGAACGACCCAATGGATTTTGATCAATAAATTCAATTCCATGAATTTTATTGATGTCTCCGGTCAATAAAGAATGGCTCCCTGCTTTGTCGGCTGATCCTCCAAAAATCTTCTTCAAAAGGGGAGCAAGAATTTTTTTTACAAGTGTGCTTTTGCCTGAGCCGCTGGGGCCACATAACACTGTCATCACATTCAGCGGAAAAATCACATCAATATTCTGCAGATTGTTTTCCGAAGCTCCCTTAAGTTCCAGATAATTTCTGAAAGTTCTTCTTGCTTCTGGAACTGGGAGATTGATACTGCCGTTAAAATAAGCTGCAGTCAGAGAATCTGGATGTTTCAAAAGATTATTGAAACTACCCGAAAAAATAATCTCACCACCTCTGCTTCCAGCCAATGGACCCATGTCTATAATATAATCTGCGGCTTTAATAATTTCCTCTTCATGTTCAACAATGATTATTGTGTTGCCAAGGTTTTTGAGATATTGAATGGTTTCAAGCAGTTTATGTGTGTCTTTCGGATGAAGTCCAATTGTGGGTTCATCAATGATGTAAAGTGCACCTCTGAGATTACTTCCCACCGACTGGGCAAGGTTGATCCTTTGGGTTTCACCGCCCGAAAGAGTGTTTGATGCTCTGTTTAGAGTTAGATAATGCAACCCAACATTGATCAGAAAGCTTAATCTGTTTTGTATTTCAGTGATCACTCTGCCAGCAATTTTGGTTTCATAATCGCTTAATACAAACTTTGAAAATATTTCAGCCAGCTCATCCACAGGTTTTGTAACCAGATCCACAATTGAATATCCGTTAACCTTTACATATTGTGCTTCCTTTCGGATTCTTGTGCCACGGCAGTCGGGACATATTGTGCGACCTCTGTAACGTGATAATATAACCCTATACTGAATTTTATAAGCTTTCGATTCTACATATTTAAAAAATGTGTCAATACCGTATATGGATTTTGTTCCTTTCCAGAGAAGCTGATACTGTTCAGGAGAGAGTTCCCGGATAGGAGTATGTACAGGAAAACTAATCTGGTGGGCATGCTGAATGAAGTGTTGTTTCCATTCCGAAAGTTTTTCACCTTTCCAGCAAACAACAGCGTCTTCCCATAATGATAGATTTTTATCTGGAATTACAAGATCTTCATCAATTCCCATGACTGAACCGTATCCTTCGCAGGTTCGGCAGGCGCCGTGAGGATTGTTAAAAGAGAAAAGATTGACATCGGGATGTTCAAACAGAATTCCGTCAGCTTCAAATTTATCAGAAAAATGATAATCATGAAAACTTTTGTCTGAATTTGCGATACGTACAGTTATTTGACCGTTCCCTTCATGAAATGCAATTGATGCACTGTCTGCAATTCTGCTCGGAAGTTCACGATCTTCTTTATCTAGTATAAAACGATCAATTACTAAATGTAACTTGTGGGATGATTTAATATTTTGCGGAATAGCAACTCCATCAAAACGAAATATTGTGTTGCCAACAAGGATTCTACCATAACCCTGACTGTGAAAAATTTCCAGTTGTGTTTTTAAATCACGTCCATTGCTGAGGATAACTGGAGCAAGAATCATACATTCTATTCCTGCAGCCTGCAGCATAAGGAAATCTACAACATCTTTTCCGCTGTGCTTCTTCACCTCTTGCCCCGAAACCGGTGAAAAAGTTTTACCAATTCTGGCAAACAGCAGTTTCAAATAATCATATATTTCCGTACTTGTTCCTACTGTTGAACCTGCAGAACGAATGCTAACTTTCTGTTCTATGGCTATTGCAGGAGGAATTCCTTCTATGGAATCAACATCAGGCGGGGGCATTTTTTCTAAAAATTGTCTAACATAAGCACTTAGGCTTTCTACATATCGTCTTTGTCCTTCGGCAAAAAGTGTGTTGAATGCCAATGATGATTTTCCTGATCCCGAAGGACCGGTTATTACAGTAAGACAATTTCTGGGGATTTTTACATGAACATTTTTGAGATTGTGCGAACGAGCTCCTTGAATTGTAATATATTGAAAATCAGCAGCGTGGGTCATCGAGCATCGTGGTTGAAGGTGCAAATTTAAAAAAAATTCACTTTTTTTTTGGAATTTCTGGCAGAATGATTGTATCTTTGTGTAATAATTGATAATTTAATTCAGGAGGATTACTATCGGATAAATTCTACGCTAACCCAAATCATTAGCGTATGCACACAACAGAAAAGTCAGATGAGCATCTTGTGAAAGAGTTCATCGCCGGTAGTCACGTTGCATTTAATGCATTATTAAACAGACACAAGGACAAGGTGTATTCATATATTTTATTTTTGGTGAAGGACGCCGAATCTGCACAAGACGTGTTTCAGGATACTTTCTTTAAGGTGATTAATACCCTGAAGTCAGGAACCTATAAGGAAGAAGGAAAATTTATACAATGGGTGATGCGAATTTCCCATAATCTTGTTATTGATCTTTTTAGGAAAGGAAAGAAATTCCCAACCATAGAGTCAAATGATGAAAATGATGTGTTTGAATTTCTCAATTTTTCAGAGCCTTCGGTAGAAGATCAGATGATTGATGAACAGATCAGTTATAATGTCAGGAGACTGATAGATCAGTTACCCCCTGAACAGAGGGAAGTCTTGATAATGCGCCACTATTTGGATATGAGTTTTAAAGAAATTGCTGACAGAACGGATGTGAGCATTAATACAGCACTTGGAAGAATGCGCTACGCAATTATTAATCTCCGGAAAATGATTAGGAACAGGGAATCAGTTCTCATGAAATAGAGTGAAATAGAGAATGTGATTATTTGTCATAAAATCCGGAATTTTACATGAAGTTTCGGATTTTTTTATTGTGATAAACTCAAGTGATTTTTTGAATTGTATGCAATAAACTTTGAAACACATCCGTTATTAAAAAAATTAATTAAAATCAAATTTTTCTGCCTATGCAACAAACCTTTACAATTACCTCAGGACAACAAATTTCTCGAACCTTTAAATTTTCCTTTGAGCCTCTTGGAATATCACTGAATGTTCCTGTTCGGAAAAATCAGATTTGCGGAAAGAAATTTTCAATGGAACTCTCAACGGCATTGATAATGGGTTATGCTGCCTCACTTCAGATTGTTCAGCTTAATCATAATTTAAAGGTGGAAGTTTTTACAAATTAAAAAGAAAGAGGCATTTGCCTCTTTTTTTTGTTTCGATAAGTAGTTCTTTACCAGCCTGCAAGAGTGATTCCTATTTCAAAGGGGTAAACTTCAGGACCTTTGTTTTTCATCCACAGTGTTGAAAGATTATAGTTTCCGAAGAAATTGAGTTTTCTCCAGCCAATTCTTGCTGTAAGTCCATATTTGAATGGATTCATGTCAAAACTGTCATGTTCTTTATTTTTGATTTTTGTGTCGTTGTAGAGATACACTACTTTTGTTTTGGATCCAAGTTTCACTCCGCCATATACTCCTGCTGCGATATGGAAGATTTCTTTTCCGTTTTTATTTCTTACCTGATATTCAAAAATCAGGGGTAAAACCAGGTATGATGCTGTTAGCTTGCTTTTAATGTAATTTTGTGTAGTATCAGCAAATCCAAACAGACCCATACTGTCAGTTCCAAGAATGATGTTGTTGGCAAATCTGTAGTTGTTGATCCATAATCCAAGTCCTGTAACCAGCCCAAACTGATTTTTTATAATCGGGACATTTTGCTCAATTAGATTGAGTTGCACAGTGAGAGATTTTGGCTGGTTCAATTCCAGATAGCCATATCCGGAAGGAAGAACAGTATTGAATTGATTGTCAATAAAAGTATTAATTCCAAGCTCAATTCCGCCCCAATGACCATCAAATTTCTTCCTGCTCTTTTTGTCAGCACTATCATTCCATGTTGAATCATTGGTCATATCAGAAAAATCACTTTCCACGATGATATCACCATATTTCAGAGTTGATACTCCTGACATATCAGATGTTATTGATTCCGGTTCTTCAGCAAGTTTCACATCAGCGGCACCTGAACCCTTGATGTTTGCAGTTTTTGTTACATACATTTTTACATTTGCGGCTCCGCCGGCATCGATATTTGCATTTTCAACAGTTAGGTTCTGTGCTTTGATATCTGCAGCACCTGATGCCTGAGCTGTAACAAGCTTGGACGCTCCTTTGAGTTTAACAGTTGCAGCAGCTGACACATTCAGGGTGAGTTGTTCTGTGTTTAATGAAATATCAACATCGCTTGCGCCATCAGATGTGATACTGAGTGAATTACTTTCGATGGTGCCATCAGACTTCACAGTTGATGTTCCTTTAGTGGTAATTGATTTAATATCAGTATAATGAACAACTACCTGCAGGTCGTTAATTTTACCTGGGGATTCAAGGAAAAGTTCATCGTTTTTTACAGAATATTTCAGGATGTCGTCTGCGGGAAGATTTTCACCATTCATTATTTCAATGCTTGCTGAGGGTGATTCTTTTAATGTAACAATGATACCACCGTCTGTTTTTAAAGAACTGAATTGTTCGTTGAGGTAAATCGTTTGGGCAGTAATAGTAGAAATGAGAAGTATTCCTGCAAGTAAAGTTAGCAGAATGGCTTTTGATTGTTCCAGTGTAATGCGTGCTTTCATTATGATTCAATTTTTTTTTATCGTTATGTATTTATGACGTTGCTGCAACAATATTTGTTACAGACTATTTTGTTTTTTTATAAAAAAACCGCCTGAATTCCAGCAATCTTTTGTGTTATGAGAAGAATTAGCATGCCTGGGTATTATCTGTTTCTTCTTACGGGGATTGCAAAATCATTGAATGCAACCTTGCTTACTTCGTCTTGGTCATTATTCTGCACATTGAAATCAATACTGTTGTTGGTAAGGACATTGAAACCCATCATCCCATATTCAGCAATCTTCCATCCGTTGATATCTGCAATTTTATTAGATATATTATTATAGTTGGATTGGACTCCGGCAATGACATTATCAAACAATCTGGGTTGTTCATATAATGAAGGAATATTCTCATACGGGGCATTCTTCTGAATTTCAATCATTGCTGCATAAGTTTCAGAAAACTCATTTCGAAACGAAGGAGTGTGTGATAATATTGGTGTATTATTTTCAGGAACTCGGCTTGCTGTAATTGACTGAACAGATTTGGGAGCAGGGAGAGATCCTGAGGAGTTTGGGGTGGAATGAGTTGGGTAGTTGCTTGCAAAAAAGTGGGAGTTTGTTTGATTGATAACAACATCAGATTGATTGTTCTGAAGATCGAATCCCGGATCGGAAGATTGCATATACAAACCTGCAGTTTGAAAATCCTGTTTCCATGGAGAATTCAAATGCTGAAATACAGTAAATAGGATCAGAAATGCAGCAGCTGTGGAGACAGCATATTGAATATATAGTTTAATTTTTTTAGGCTGGGATTTGTGATATAATTTGTGCTTTGAAGAAAAGATGATGCTTTGATCTGCCTGAAGTTTTAATTTTCCAAAAAGTTCAAATTCCTGATCGAGCTGAGGATTGGAATTAATGAAAGACATGAGTTCCTGTTGTTCTTCGGGAAGCAGATCCCCTTCGTGCCATGCAATGAAATAAATATGATAGTTTGATTCGTTGATTTTTTTAGTACAAAGAAGTTCGGGTTTTTTTAATTGTTCTTTATAAGAGAAAGAAGATGTTGATTTTTCTTCAGGCAAAGTGATTATTTCAAACTCTTCAAATTCACTCTTCAGATCTGGATTGTTTTCGAGAAACTCAAACAATATTTTAATATCAGATTTGTTCAGTTGATTTTCAAAGTAATCAAGAAAATATTGCTCGTAATTATTTCTGTTGATTTTCATGACGTTAAGCTTAAATGACAAGTGCAGGGTCCTTGATATAGTTTTTTAGAAAAAGACGAGCTCTGTAAATATACACTTTTACCTGAGCTTCGCTGAGACCCGTAATTTCACCGATCTCTTTGTATGAATATCCTTCATAATCACGAAGCAGAATAACAGTTTTCTGTTCTTCAGAAAGAAGTTCAAGAGCCTGATTGAGAATTCGTTTTAAATCGGGGTTTTCATTTGCTGGTGTGCTTCTTCCAAGTGAATCCATATAATCAGCTGATTCTTCAGTATCATATTGTACAAAGCGTTTGTTTTTTCTGATGTAATCTATCATTGTATGATAAGCAGCAGTAAAAATGTAGGATTTTGCTTTTGTGAATTCAACATTTTTATGTTTTTCCCAGAGTTTTAAAAATGTATCCTGTATAATATCCTGAGCTATGTCTTCGGCTTTCAGATTTTTGATTACAAAACGGTATGCTCTGTCTGAATACAGTTCCACACA
>CAYRXH010000035.1:0-25001 GCA_964428185.1 uncultured Bacteroidales bacterium | reverse complement strand
TTTTAGTTCAGTCCATTCTATGACGCTTCAGAATTGATGAAGTCCCATTTTCATAAACTTCAACCTCATATTAAATCCAGGCTTAGAAGATTTCTTGGAAAAGAATTCTATTGTTTTGCCCGAAAAATCCGGTGGTTTTTCTTCTCAGGCAGATGGGCAAAGACATTTCACTCAACTTCTATCGGACATGAAATCTTTTCTCATAAGTCTGTCATTCTTCGTCAACTGAGAAATGTTGACATGGTTTTGCAGGAAAACAAACGCACGAACCTTAAAATTGCTTCTTCCAGAATTAATGGTGTCCTTATCCGTCCGGGTGAAACTTTCTCCTTCTGGAAATTGGTTGGCCGGCCTTCAAAACGGAAAGGATACCTAAAGGGACTTGTCCTTCATCAGGGAACAATTCAGGACGGAACAGGAGGAGGATTATGTCAGCTTAGTAATCTATTGTTTTGGATGTTTGCCCATAGTCCCCTTACCATTACAGAACGACACAGACACAGCTACGATGTTTTTCCCGATTCAGACCGGAAAGTCCCTTTTGGGGCAGGAGCTACATTAACATATAACTATGTTGATCTTCAGATTAAAAATGAGACCTCATTTGATTTTCAGATCAGATTATGGCAGGATGAAACCTATCTTCATGGAAAACTACTTTGTAACGAAAAATTGAATTCTGATTTCCGAATTGAGGAAAGAAATCATCGTTTTCTCCAACAAAACTGGGGAGGGTTTTCACGGCACAATCAGATTATCAGAATAGAAACAATGAAAGGTGGCATCTGTCACGAAACTCTCCTTGCTGAAAATCATGCATTACACATGTGCAACCCATTCCTGAAGAATGCATCAGAGTATAAACACAGCATACAAACAACAAAATATTTTTTTTACCTTTACAGTCTCTAATTATTTTTTCAGTGGAAAGATACAACCAGCAACATTCGGATACAGAACTCATTGCCTTGTATAAAAAACATGGAGACCGGCAGGTTGTAGGCGAGTTATATAAAAGATACTCAGGGTTCTGTTTTGCTATAAGCATGAAATATTTGAAGAATGAAGAAGAATCTCATGATGCTGTGATGAGTGTCTTTGAAAAACTCTTTGACTATCTTCACAAACATGATATTGAGAATTTTAAATCCTGGTTGTATTCTGTTGTTAAAAATCACTGTTTGCTGGAGCACAGAAAATCCAAAAATCTCACAAGACATCATGACGAATCTCAGGTTTCAGAGAATATTATGGAAAACAGAGCTTTTATGTATCAAGGAGACGATGTTCTTCTTGAAGATAAACTCACGGAACTTGAACAGGCAATTCCCCACCTTTCAAAAGAACAGAGAACATGCATAGAACTGTTCTACCTCCACGACAAAAGTTATCAGGAGGTTTCTGAAATGACAGGCTATGATATGAAAAAAGTAAAAGGCTATATTCAGAATGGAAAAAGAAATTTAAAAATCATGCTCGAATCCCGAAACAATGAATAAAACAGTCAGACATATTTTTTCACCCACATCTTGCCCTGATGAGAAAGAATTGCTCGACTATGTAAAAGGTCGTTCAAATCCTCTCCGAAAGCATGTTATCGAAGCACATCTTGCTGATTGTGAGATGTGTAATGATTTTGTGGAAGGGCTGTCCCTTTTGTCCGATCCGGACAATTTCAGTCAGATTGTTGAAGGGCTCAGTAGGGATATTGAACTTGCAGCATCAAAAAAATTCAAAACCCGTTTTCTTAAACCCAGAATTATTCTTTCTGCGGCAGCTGTTATTGCAGCAATCTTTGCTGTGACTTTTGTAATACAGAATCAGTTGAAAAAGGAAACTGGTACGCAAAAAACTGCCTATACGGACCACAATAAAAACATATCAGAAAGTGAAATGGCTCCTTTAGAAGAAGTCATTGATGAAACATCCGTAGAAACAACAAACGGAGTAAAAAATGCACCACCGCTGACAACCAATAATACTCAGCAGAATTCTCCGACATATTATACCCGAGTTTCAGAAGAACCAACAGTGACTACTGATTCAAAAACTGTTTCCCCATACGTTGATATCAGCATAGTTGAGGCATCAGATGACGACATGGTTCTTGCAGAAATCACTACTGACAGTGAAAACAACAGAAGTTTGGAAACCGATAAGTTTGAAACAGAAGAAGAAACTGAGAAAACCCCTGAAACAACTGCAATCTATTCAACCACGGGGGGTAACGTTGAAAAAAATGAAGTGGCAAACCATAACAAAACAGCAAAAGAAAGCGGAAAAAAGGATAGTGCAAGGACAGAGTCTCAATCTCATGCGGCTTCCGGAGAGCAAGTAGATGAAGGCATTGTTCTGTATGAATCAGGACAATATCAACTTTCCCTTAATTATTTTGAAAATGTGTTAAAAAATTCCCCTGAAGATCAGAGAGCTCAGTGGTATTATACTTTGAACCTGATCAAATTGAACCGGATTGTAGAAGCAAAAGCACTGTTGCAGACAATCATAAATAGGAATGGCGACTATAAAAAGCCGGCCGAAAAAGAGCTGAAAAAGCTTTAATTAATTGGATTTAATTTCTTCATTTTTTCTGTTCCTCCGTGTTTTTTTGCATTATATTTGCATGAGCAAGAAAAAATTAATTATGAAACATCTTTTACATTCCACCCGATTGAATCTTTTTTTAAAAGGGCTGCTGCTTTCAGGCAGCTTTATCATTGCGTTTCTCATGGGAGGATGCAAGAAAGATCCTGCAAAAAGCTGGACTTTTTATACAGACTCTCCTCCTCCATTAGAAATTGTTGAAATGTCGGCCGTTGTTAAAAACTGTGAACCGCCCTATCCTGTAACATTTTATCAGGAAACAAAAAATCTTATAGGAACGTTAACATATTTTTGGGATTTCGGTGACGGAAATACATCTACAGATCAAAACCCCAATCATATTTATACCACCCCCGGAGATTATACAATCATGTTTGTGGTTTCCAATGAAATCGGATCAGACACTGCATATTTGACTGTTCCGGAATTGGCTATGTCATCAATTCCTGTAGTAGCAGGATATAGCTATTCTCACTATAACAGCAATCTGTTTGCCCCAAACAAGGTGATTTTTAAAAATGAATCTTCCGGAGCCAATCAGTTTTACTGGAATTTTGGAGATGGTGATGAGAGCAATGATGCTGATCCTGAACATGTTTTTGAAACTGCCGGCACCTATAATGTCAAACTTAGAGGAACTTGTACTGATGGCACATATAATGAAATTACCCAACAAATTTCTGTCATTGACGCACCCGACAGGGTTTTTATTGACTCAATTAATCTGATGCTGCCATCTACATACAAAAACACATCTCTCTATATTGAAATGTATCACAATACTACTTATGTTGGATCAACTACCGTGAAATCACCAAGCAGTTTTCCTGTCAAATTCAGACGGCCTTGGGATTTTCCAGGCGGATACTTTTTTGATTATGTGCAGTTTAGCGGAGGAGAGGTATTCAGGTTTCTGGTATTTCGACCTATTGTAGATAATCCTCCTGAACTCCTGATGGAATTTACATACTCTTCGTATGCTATTCAGGCTGAATTTTATCCAACTGCAATTTACCAGATTGAAGTCCCACCCTTTGATCCCCTGGATGTTTTTATTGATCTATATGTTAGTTATTAAAAAAAATAAATGGAAAATATCATGAAAAAATATATCTTTTCGCTTCTTTTGATTTCTGGTTTATTTGGAAGAATTTCTGCACAACCGGACATTAATTATCTTGACGGAACAGGGTATCTTCTGATCAGTGGTGGCGGGGTCATTCCCGGTTCTGATTTCAGCAACTCTACAGAAACCGGATTGTTTGCAGAAAATGGTTACCAGTTTGGATTTGATTACAATTATACCATTGGATATGGTATGGGAATTGGTGGAAATATTGAATTTAATCAGTTCCGGTTTAACGGAGAGAAATTCCTGGAATTTTCAAATGCTGAAACCATTTTTGTGAACGGAGGATACAGCTCTGCCAAATTTGGACTGAACCTCAATATCAACATTCCCGTTTTGCTCGGATCAGATGATTATGTAATCAACTTTTTCGGTGAAGGAAATGCAGGGATCCGCACAATGAGTGCTCCAGGAATTGATCTTACATACAATGAAGTTGCTAACAAATATGTGGAGGTCAGTTACAGATCCAGATCAAACACAATGGGTTTTCTGGGATACAGCGGTGGGCTGCAATTTTTATTTCTAGAAAAATTCGGAATCAGTGTGTCTTACACTGCTTTGCTCCGAAGCCGTCACAGTATCAAGTATTCTGTGCGGATGTTTGACGCTGCCGAACAATTGTATGAGGAAGAAAACTATATAAATGGCTATCTTGACCATACAGGATATCAGATTGGATTCCTGTTTTTGTTTGGCAGATAAAAATTTCAACCCCCCTCTTTTCAAAGGCGATGTCAATACGGGGCTTTGCAGAGGTTCTTTATTGCATCATTCCTGAAGAATGTGATGTTTTGCAATAAGCCTTTTCATTTTGTGAAAGGCACGGACTGTGGTGAACACCACCAAATAAATGCTTTAAGCAGGACTTTTTTTGTTATGAATTTGTTCATTTTGAAAACATTTGTTTCATTTGCATATAAATAACATAAAAACATGAAAAGAATAGTTGTATTTGTATGTGCTCTGTTGTGGAATGTTGTAGCCCATGCGCAAAAAAACACAGACCAGGTGTCGGTTCAATGGGGCAATGAGTTTAAAATGAGTGCCAAAATGGTTCTGGACAAAGTTGTCAGTGTTAATGATGATGAGATTACTCTGCTGATCAAGGAGTTGGGAGGTGTTTTCAAGGACCCTAAGTACCATATAACAAAGATTAAAAAAGATCTGAATTATTCTGTGGTTAAACCTATTTTATTTCAATATTCAGGAGAAGAACTCCAATTTGCAGAGATATTTGAACTTGGAGATGAGATATACATCTTTTCTCTTCGTGTTGATAAGGTTGAAAAATCTCAAACGTTGTATCTTCATATATTAAACAGAAAAAATTTTACAGTCTCAGCAGGTAAAGAAATCAAAACTCTGAGTTATGATAACGCCTCAAGAAGAAATATGGGTGGATTTGATGTGGTAGTGTCGCAGGATTATTCAAAAGTACTGGTTATGTATTATACACCACATGAAAAAGGAGAACCCGAACGGTTTGGTGCAATGGTATTTGATAATTCCATGGAGCTGATCTGGGAAAACGAATATGAATTGCCTTATCCGGACGAAAAATTTGATATCAATGAAGTATTTGTAGGAAATAACGGACAGTTATTTCTTACAGGTACAAAATATGACGGCAACAAAGCAGGTTTCATATCACGCGATGCCAAGAATTACAGTTTTGTTTTATTGTCTTCTGATGAAAATGGTGATGAGCTCGTAGAGAGTAAAATTGAGCTGAAAGATTTTTACATCAGCGATATGACAGCGAGCATGTTGCCTAACAGTGATATCGTTTGTGCAGGGTTTACCACATCTAGGACTCTTTCAAGAAATATCAACGGTGTATTTTATATTCTGATTGATAATAAAACCCGTGAAATCTCAGTCGAATCAACCAAAGAGTTTGACTATGAGTTCATTAAAGAGGGAATGACTGAAAAACAGGAAAAAAAGGCTGACAAACAGAAAGCAAAAGGAAAAGAGGTTAACCTACCAAGTTTTACATTCCGCGAAATTATCCTGAAAGAAAATGGTGGAGCTCTTGTAGTAGCAGAACAATACTGGATGGAAATATCTGCATATACTGATGCAAAAGGAAACACCCACACCACATATCATTATTTTTACAATGATATTGTTGCTGTGAGTATCGATGCTCAGGGACAAATTGAATGGGCTTCAAAGGTGATTAAAAGACAGCATTCAACTAATGACGACGGGTGCTATTCATCATACGCACTGGCAACAGTTGGCAACACAATTTATTTTGTTTTCAATGATAACATGGAAAACCATTTATTTCCAAACGAAAAAGTGAAAAATTTTGCGCCAAGATCATCAAAAAAAGGGGCAGTTACTTTGTGTGAAATTGACTATCTTGGAAATGTCACAAAAGAACTGTTGTTTTCAGGGTCAGAATCCGGAGTCACTCTTGTTCCAAAATTAAGCGAACAAATTTCCACAAATGAAATGTTTTTTTATTGCAAACTCGGAAAAAAGAACAAGTTTGGGATGCTGACTTTTAAGTAAATAAAAAATCAACACCCTGATATCAAGGACAGTATCTTATCTGATTTCCTGTCCTTGTTTTTTTAGGAAACACAAGAGAATAGCGTTTGAATCAGTGAAAGTTTGAAAAAGAGAATAGAGGGAAAAACAAAGAGAGAAACTGTGGTGTTTCTCTCTTTGTTTTTGTAGCGGGGAGAGGATTCGAACCTCTGACCTCCGGGTTATGAGCCCGACGAGCTACCACTGCTCTACCCCGCATTGCATTTTTGCGTAATTTTGCAGTTGCAAAGATACGGTTTTTTTTTACACCAACAAAAAAAAATGCATAAAGCAGGTTTTGTCAGCATTACAGGATTCCCCAATGCAGGAAAATCAACACTGCTCAATGCTCTGTTGGGTGAAAAACTGATGATTGTCACTCCCAAAGCTCAGACAACACGACGAAGAATTCTGGGAATTTATAATGATGATGAAACTCAGATAGTCTTCAGTGATACACCGGGTTATATCTCAGAACCGGGTTGTCAGCTGCACAAAAAAATGAATTCAGAAATTGAAGAAGCATTTACTGATGCTGACCTGATGATCTATATTACCGAACACGGCATAAAAACTCTTGATGTTATTGAGAGTATGTTGAATGGATTGAAATGTCCGCTTCTCATTCTGGTGAATAAGGCAGACACTGAAAATGCCGAAAATCTTGCATCTTATGCTGATGATCTTCAGAAACAGTTCCCTGATTCCGCTGTAAAAATCATTTCTGCTTTACATGGATTCAACATTGAGCAGATAATTCCCTATATTAAATCACATCTTCGGGAACATCCGCCATATTTTGATAAAGAACAATTATCAAACAGGGATGTCCGGTTTTTTGTTTCAGAAATGATCCGGGAAAAGTTGCTGAAATTATATTTCAGAGAAATCCCTTATTGTGCAGAAGTGGTGATTGATGAGTATAAAGAAGACAAAGATATGTCCAGGATCAGGGCAATCATTTATGTTGAGCGTGAAACTCAGAAAATGATTATTCTTGGAAAAGGGGGCTCTGCAATTAAACGGCTTGGCATTGAATCACGTCAGGAGATAGAGAAATTTGTGGGACAAAAGATTTATCTGGATCTTAGTGTAAAAGTTTTAAAGAACTGGAGAAATGATGAATCAATTTTGAAAAAACTGGGATATTAAACAATTTACATGAACAGAATAGTAGCCATCGTAGGGAGACCCAATGTGGGAAAATCAACATTTTTCAATCGTCTGGTTGGGAGGCGGGTATCAATTGAAGATAGTACAGCTGGTGTAACCCGTGACAGGATTTACGGGAAAAGCGACTGGAACGGAATTGAGTTTTCAGTCATAGATACAGGAGGATACATTGAAGATTCTGATGATTTTATTGACAGCGCTATTCGAAATCAGGTAAATTTAGCAATTGAGGAAGCTGATATTATTCTTTTTCTGCTTGATGTTTCTGAAGGCATCACCCCAAGTGATGAAGATGTGGCCGGGATATTAAGAAGCTGCAAAAAACCTGTTTTTGCAGTTGCTAACAAAGCAGACAACAACCAGCGTTTTCTCGAAGCTTCAGAATTTTATTCACTTGGTTTTGAAACCATCTGGCCAATATCTGCAATCAATGGATCCGGCACTGGCGATTTGCTTGATGAAGTTGTCAGGCTATTCCCAAAAACAGAGGATATTGAGGAAGATACTGATGTGCCGAAAATATGCATCGTTGGCAGACCAAATGCAGGGAAATCATCACTTCTGAATGCTCTGCTGGGACAGGAAAGAAGCATTGTAACACCCATTGCCGGAACCACGAGGGACTCCATTCATTCTCAGTATAATATGTTTGGGTTTGATTTTTTGCTGATTGATACTGCAGGGATGAGAAAACGAAGTAATGTCAGTGAAGATCTTGAGTTTTATTCATATGTTCGGGCAATCAGAGCCATTGAAAACTCTGATGTATGTCTTCTGATGATTGATGCACAAAAAGGTGTTGAATCTCAGGATCTGAGCATTTTCAGAATTATCATGGAAAACAACAAGGGAGTTGTGGTTCTTGTAAATAAATGGGATCTTATCGATAAAGAAACAAATACATCCAAAGCATTTGAGTCTGAAATCAGAGAGCGCCTTGCTCCATTCAGGGATGTTCCTATTGTGTTTGTTTCTGCACTTACCAAGCAAAGAATTCATAAAGCATTGGAAACTGCTTTTGAGGTGTTTAAAAACCGCACTCAGCGTATACCAACCAGCAAACTGAATGAACTCCTCCTGCCTGTCTTTCAGGAAACACCCCCGCCAATGCACAAGGGAAAGAGGATAAAAATCAAATACATCACCCAGCTGCCAACACATTATCCGGCTTTTGTGTTTTTCTGTAATTTACCCCAATATATAAAGGATCCATATAAGCGATTTGTAGAAAACAAATTGAGGTCAATGTTCAATTTCTCAGGGGTTACTGTAAAACTTTATTTCAGGCAGAAATGATAAAAGTGAGAGTTGACAAATTTCTGCATGCTGTGAGAATTTTTAAAACCCGTTCCCTGGCCACCGACGAATGCGGCCTTGGAAAAGTCAGTGTGAATGGTCTTGTGGTAAAAGCATCCCGTGAAGTGCAGATTCATGATGAGATTACTATTCGTTTTCATGGCTATACACGTTCATTCCGGGTTTTACAGATTCTTGAAAAAAGGGTGGGGGCTTCTCTTGTTGATAAATATATCGCTGAAACAACCCCTGAAGATGAGATCATTAGAAGAGAAATGCTGAGAATGAACAGAAATGAATTCAGACCGAGAGGGTTGGGCAGACCTACAAAAAAAGAACGAAGGGATATTGACAGGATAAAAGGAAAATAATACTTAATAACTCTTGTGTCAATGCAGGAATTCAGTCATAAAAATTTTTGCCGAATGATAAACTTATTGTAATATTGTCATGTCATAGTATTACCACTGAAAAGTATTTTGTGTGAAAAGAACTTTAATTAACTTTTTTTCAGGATTATTTTTCCTTTTCATATCGACAGCAGGATATTCACAATGCCCTGTTGTTGCAGATTTTGATTTTCAGAGAATGTGTAATGCAGGCATGATTGACTTTGCAGATCAATCATTTCTTGTAGATACAGGACTTATTGTTGGTTGGTATTGGGACTTTAGTGACGGAAACAATTCAATTGCACAAAACCCCAATCATAACTTTATTCCTGGATTTACCTATAATGTTCAGCTTACAGTTACCGACTCCTCAGGGTGTACAGACACTGTGACAATTCCTGTGTTTGTTGAACCGCTTCCTGTTGCCTCATTTACTTTCAACCCAAATAATGTGTGTTCGGGATCAAGTATTTCTTTTTCAAGCACCAGTACAGGAGTAGGGCTAACGTATCACTGGGACTTTGGTGACGGCACAACATCAGGCCAGCAAAACCCCTCTCATGTGTTTACATCCTATGGCTGCGGAGTTCAGAATTTCACTGTAACACTCACAGTTACTGATACTTTTGGGTGCGTTTCTACTGTTTCTCATACTGTTACTATATTGCAACAACCAGAAGTACTGTTTGTTGAAAATAACGGATTTACATTTTGTCATACTGACACAACAAATATCAGCGATACTGCTGTTGTTTACAATTTTTCACCGGATGCGGGTTGTATAACTTCCTATACTGTTGACTGGGGAGATGGGTCTCCTCCCCAAAATATTTCTTTACCGTTTGATGCAACGAATCCTGTTCAGCATATTTATACCTCGCTTGGTTATTTTTCTGTCACTTTTACTGCTGTTGGATCAAATGGTTGTATAACCACAGATGTTCAGACAGTTACCATTGAGAGTAATCCTGTGGCAGTTTTGATAGGACCGCCCATGGGGACCAATTCAGGATGTGCGCCCATGCAGATTTGTGTTACCAATATCAGCCAGAATATTTCGTCAACAACTAATCTGTTACTGAACTGGGGAGATGGTATTACCCAAATATTGCCGCCATCATCTGTGGGTGATACTGTGTGTCATATCTATCATCTGAGCGGTTGCAACAATGGAGTGATGACAAATTATTCAATTACTCTTACTGCCAGTAATGTATGTGACTTTTCCAGTGTATCATGGTCGCCAGTCAGAATTTATTCTCCTCCCGAAGCAGAATTTACAATTGTAGATGATAGTGTATGCGTTGATGAGCCTGTGGTTTTTATAAACATCACGGAGCCAAATAGTTGCGCCGCCAGCTCCTTTACAACCTATACCTGGGATTTTGGCGACGGCACTACTTTCGGTCCAACTCCTGTACATTGGTCTTCCAACCCTCAGCAGACAGTCACTCACACTTATGGAGATACCGGAACCTACACAGTTACTCTCATTGCCACAAACAATTCCACAAATGGATGTGGTTCATCACAATACAGCATGACTGTCTATGTAAGTGATGCATTTGCTGAATTTGCCTGGGATACAGTATGTTATGGCGATCCAACCAGCTTTATTGATCAGTCATGGGCACCCGGTGCAACAATCGTTGGTTGGGAATGGAGTTTTGGGGATGGCGGCACTTCAACCCAGCAAAATCCTACTCATACTTACAACACATGGGGGGATTTCAATGCCTGCCTTGCCATTACGACAAATCTGGGATGTACAGACACCATTTGTCATGTCATTCATGTTGACACATTGCCCTTTGTGGATTTTGCCTATGACACTGTGTGCTTTGGCGATACAACACACTTTACAAATCTGTCTTATGGCTATAGTACTACAATTGTCAGCAATCAGTGGTATTTCGGTGACGGTAATTCTTCAACCGAAGTCAATCCCTCACATCTTTACGGCGCTTCAGGCAATTATACTGTAACACTTATAGTCATTGACTCAAACGGATGCACAGATACCATTCAACATATTGTTCCCGTCAGTCCACCTCCTGTTGCTGATTTCACAGCAAATACCGCATGTTTTGGATATCCTAGCGGGTTTATTTCTACAGCTACTGCCAGTTTCGGAACTATTGTCAGCTGGGAATGGGATTTTGGTGACGGAATAGGAACGGCAACCGGACCCAATGCTTCATACACGTACGGAGACACGGGTGTTTATTATGTTACACATATTGTATTTACTGATATTGGCTGTGTTGATACTATTGTGCTTCCTGTCTATGTGAGCCCCAATCCCGTTGCAAATTTTACAGCCGATACTGTTTGTGCCGGAAATATCACAACATTTACAGATTTATCAGATGGCAACGGCACCACTATTTCATCTTGGCAATGGAACTTTGGGGATGGAAATTCATCAACAGTTCAAAATCCAACTCACACATATTCTC
Organism: uncultured Bacteroidales bacterium; assembly: GCA_964428185.1. Taxonomy (GTDB): domain Bacteria; phylum Bacteroidota; class Bacteroidia; order Bacteroidales; family DTU049; genus CAYMAZ01. The sequence continues at coordinate 13,404 of CAYRXH010000035.1, read as the reverse complement.
AAGGAGGAACTTACAATGTAAGCCTGATTGTAACAAATCAGTATAATTGCAGCGACACTTTAATACTGCCTGTTGTTGTGGACTCAATCCCGCTTGCGGATTTCAGTTATATTCCTGCCTGCCTCGGCTATGCCGTGCCTTTCACTGATGAATCTGTTTCTTTTGGGTCTCCCATCGTAAGCTGGGAGTGGAATTTTGGCGACGGCAACACAGCTTCAGCTCAAAATCCTACTCACACCTATGGTTCTTCAGGAACATTTATGGTTACACTGGTAGTAACCAACAGCGGTGGATGCACTGATACCGTGAGTATACCTATAACTGTGTATGAGCCTCCTCTTGCTGATTTTACATGGAATGGTTCATGCCTTGGTTTTGCAACAAACTTTACAGATTCATCTACTTCCGGATCAGGAATTATTTCAGGCTGGAGCTGGGACTTTGGTGACGGAATTGGTAATTCAACACTACAAAATCCTTCCTATATATATTCCGGAAGCGGGTTGTACACTGTTACACTTATTGTTTCTGACAATAACGGATGTTCGGATACAATAGTTCAAAGTATTTATGTGGGTCCTTTGCCAACCGCTGATTTTTCAAACACTTCAGCATGCGCAGGAGATTCTGTTTTTTTCACTGATCTGTCAAGCGGAAACGGCCATACAATAACGTCTTGGACATGGGACTTCGGAGACGGAAATTCAAGTAATCAGCAACACCCATCACACCAATTCAGCGGATCGGGAACATATTTTGTTCAACTTGTAATTGTGAATAATCTTGGATGTACTGATACAGTAGTGCATATTGTCATTGCTGACTCTCTTCCTTCTGCCCAGTTTTCATCTACTACAGTTTGTTTGGGTGACTCTACAGTCTTTTCAGACCTTTCGCTTCCCAATGGAGGAACCATCAACTCATGGCTTTGGAATTTCGGTGACGGAACCACAGACAGTCAGCAAAATCCAGCTCATCTCTATTCCACAGACGGAAGCTATAATGTAACTCTTGTCGTTCAAAACACTGCTGGATGTATTGACAGTATAACAATTCCTGTGCTTGTAAGACCCCTGCCTGATGCTGACTTCATCTGGGCCTCTGCCTGTGTCAATCAACAGGTAAACTTTCAGGATAGTTCTTCCGGAGGAGGAGGTATTAATTCATGGCATTGGGATTTTGGTGACGGCATCGGAACATCAGCAATTCAGAACCCACATTATACCTATAATGTTATCGATACGTTTGATGTGACTCTTGTTGTAACAGACTTATACGGTTGCTCAAATTTTATAACAATACCTGTAACAGTGGAAACGGTTCCTACCGCTCAGTTTATTGCAGATTCAGTATGCTTTGGTGATTTTACTTCTTTCACTGATCTGTCAAACGGAAATGGTTCGATAATAACAACATGGAGTTGGGATTTTGGGGATGGCAATACTTCTGTTTTGCAGAACGACCAAAATCAATATCCAGCATCTGGAAATTACTCTGTCGAGCTTATCGTTTCCAACCTTGGCAACTGCGCTGACACCAGTATCGCAACAGTATTTGTCAGGCCATCCCCTCAGGCAAGCTTTTCTTCAGTGAATGTATGCGATGGTAACTCAATGTTCTTCAACGACTTGTCGCTGCACAATTCTCTGAATATTCAAAGTTGGTTGTGGGATTTGGGAGACGGGACAAGCACAGGCGTTCAAAATCCTGATCACATATATTCCGGACCCGGAGTGTATGGTGTGGAATTGATTGTTGAAAATGACTGGGGGTGTTTTGATACCTTGCTTCAAAGCGTGGAAGTGTATGCCCTACCTGTCCCTGATTTCACAGCTGGGGTAGCATGTCTTGGTTTTACTACTTCATTTCAGGATTTGTCAATTCCTCAGGGCAGCCCCATCGGTTCATGGATCTGGGATTTTGGTGATGGAATTGGTACATCCACCCAACAGAACCCCGATTGGACCTACACAACCGGAACTCCGCCATATTCAGTAACATTAATTATTGAAGACGGGAACGGCTGCGTTGACAGTATCAGCCATAGTATTGATCTTCACCCTCAGCCTGTGGCTGATTTCAATGCCACCACAGCATGTAGTTTAACTCCGACCCAATTTAACGATCTTTCTGTTCCGGCATTTGGTACAATTCAGTCCTGGAACTGGGATTTTGGTGATGGTTCAGGAAGCAGCAATCAGCAAAATCCTTCATATACTTACGCACCTGTTGGGAGTGTAACAACATTTAATGTGACCCTGATTGCCACAGACAGTAATGGATGTCCTGATACTATTGTGCAGACGGTTACAGTTAATCCCCAACCTCTGGCTGATTTTTTGACAGATACTGTGTGTTCCGGAGATGCAACCAGCTTTACAGATTTGTCATCAGCTATGACAGGAACAATCCAGACCTGGAGCTGGGACTTTGGGGATGGCACTGGCTCTTCATCTCTTCAAAACCCTGTCTATACATATGGAGCCGTAACTAGTGTCACAAGCTATTCTTCTTCTCTTATTATTACCGACAGCAATGGTTGTTCGGATACCATCGTGCAAGATGTTCTGATAAACCCATTGCCTATACCTAATTTTACTGCCTCTACTATTTGTACAGGAATTGAAACAGATTTTACTGATTTATCCACAAGTAACGGAGGCAGTATCAGTTTTTGGGGCTGGGATTTTGGTGATGGTATTGGAAATTCTGTGAATCAAAATCCTGCGTATTTATACGATACTGTATTCAATCCTACAACGTTCTTTGTCACTCTTACTGTCGGGGATGTGAATGGCTGCATGAAAGACACAATCATTCCGGTTTTGGTAAATCCTCTTCCCGTTGCAGATTTTTCTACCAATGCCACATGTTCCGGTTTTCCCTCCTCATTTATTGATTTGTCAGGAAGTACAGGCGGAAATATCAACACATGGTCATGGGATTTTGGTGACGGTTCAGGAACATCCAGCCAGCAAAACCCCAATTATTCCTATGCAACAACCTCAACAATTGACATTTATGATGTAACACTTATTGTCACTGATGTAAACGGATGTGCAGACACTGTAATTCATCAGGCCACGGTTATTCCCTCTCCCTCAGGAGATTTTGTCAGCGACAGTGTTTGCTCGGGAATCACTTCGCAATTTCAGGACCTTTCTTCCACATTGGGAGGGACACTTGTGTCATGGAACTGGGATTTTGGTGATGGTTCAGGAAGCAGTAATATTCAGAATCCCAACTATTTATATGGTGGTGTCCCAGTTACAACAACATATCAGGTTCAGCTGATCGTGGAGAATTCGTTTGGCTGTTTGGATACCATTGAGCAGGTGGCTGTAGTTTATCCTCTTCCTGTCCCGGACTTCTCAACTGATACTGTTTGTATGGGTAACGTGACCAACTTTTGGGATCAGAGTTCATCTGCAGGAGGCAATCTTTCAGCATGGTCATGGGATTTTGGAGACGGGACGGGAACATCGACGCTGCAAAACCCACAATATACCTATACAAATCATGGATTCTATCAGGTTGAGCTCAGTGTTACCGATGTGAACTTATGTCAGGAATCGGTAATTCAAACTGTGTTTGTTGATTCTCTGCCTCTGCCTTCATTTACATGGACACCAAGCTGTGCCCCCGGAATTATCAATTTCAACAACACATCTAACGGGAATGGAAGTACAATCGTTTCTTATTTCTGGGATTTTGATGATGGTTTTATGGGAGGATTGCAAAATCCAGTACATTACTACTCCTCAAATGGCAATTATGATGTGAGTCTTACTGTTCATAATGACAGAGGCTGCTCCAACACCATTGTTGTTCCGGTTTCTGTCAATCCCGGACTAGAGGTTGATTTTTCAGCTTCAAATGTTTGTTTTGGTGAAGACGTTTATTTCTCTCATTTTCTGATCAATCCAAATATGCCTATTCAGACCTGGCTCTGGAGTTTTGGTGACGGTACATTTTCAACCGATCCTGACCCTGTTCATCTCTATAATCAGCCAGGAACCTACAATGTGCTGCTGACAGTAACAGACTCTCTTGGTTGTGATTTTACAGTGACACATCAGGTTACCGTGTATGTAAATCCTGTTGCGGATTTTAATGCAACGACAGTGCAGGTAGGCAATCCCACCTCATTTACAGATCTTTCATTTTCAGCCAATGGGTTTATTTCTTCATGGCAATGGGATTTTGGAGATGGTGGCACATCAGTACAACAAAACCCTTTACATACTTATGGCAATGCAGGAACCTACATGGTTACACTGATCGTTTTCAATAATTTTGGCTGTAGCGATACAATTACATTGCCGGTCATAGTAAATGCTATTGTCAATGCCGACTTTATTGCAGATACGGTCTGTTCGGGCAGCCCAACTACATTTACTGATCTTTCAGTAACAGGGATTGGAACTATTGCTTCCTGGTATTGGGACTTTGGCGACGGCTATGCTTCTGTTCAGCAAAATCCCCAGCATGTTTATATTTCAGATGGAGTGTATTCTGTTACACTCATCGTAACAGCTGATTTTGGCATTAGTGATACTGTAAGCTATCAGATCCAGGTTCTTGAATCACCCGTTGCAGACTTCACATTCACAGAAGTCTGTTTTGGCAATCCAACAGGCTTATTTGATCAGTCATCTGGAAACAATTATCCTGTTTCAGGCTGGCAATGGCAAACCGGCGACGGAAATAGCTCTTTACAGCCCACCGTGCATCATTACTATCAATCAGATGGACAATGGCAGGTTCAACTTATTGTAACAAACACAATTGGATGTACTGATACCATCATCAAACTGGTAAATGTGTGGCAAATACCACAAGTGGAATTTGATGCTGATCCGCGGGAAGGGTGTTTGCCATTGAATGTTCATTTTTCAGACTTAACTGTAGTAAGTGACGGAGTGATTGTGAGCTGGCTTTGGGATTTTGGTGACGGATTTATCGGTGTTTCGGCCGGAGGTGCAATACACAATTATCCTTATCCTGGAGTATTTGATATCAGTCTGACTGTTGTTTCAAACCATGGTTGTGAAAACACTCTCACTGTTCCCAATATGATTCAGGTTTGGCCTTCTCCAATAGCATCCTTTATTTATCAGCCGTCAACACCGACCATTGCAGAGGGTATTGTGTTTACAGATATGTCTCTTGGAGCCAGCCAATGGTGGTGGGATTTTGGAGATAACACATCAACTCAGGAACAATCTCCTATGCACCATTATTTTTATCCGGGTAGTTATGATGTTGTTCAGGTAGTATTCAATGATTTTGGTTGTGCTGACACGACATCGGTGAGAATACGGCTGAACACAGACGAAATGATCTGGTTCCCGAATGTGATTTCAGTCAACGATGACGGGCAAAATGATGTGTTTCATGTGTACGGCTCTGGATGGCAGTCAGAAAATTTTGAAATGCGAATTTTCAGCAGATGGGGGAAGGAAATATTTTATACTACAGACATCAACAAAGGCTGGAACGGCACAGATTCAAATACAGGAGAGAAAGTCCAGGTCGGAGTGTATGTGTGGAAAATACGGGTAATGGATTTTTCCAATAACATTGTTGATTATATGGGGATTGTTACTGTCATTGAGTAATGGAAAATTTCATAATTTTGGCAAAAACCAAATTTATGAAAGAATTATTCATTTTTCTTTTTGTCATATACTTTCATGTGCTATTTGCTCAGCAACAAGGGTCTTTTCTGGATTCACGTGACGGAAAATTGTACAAAACTATTCAAATCGGAGAACAGTTGTGGATGGCTGAAAATCTGAATTTTGTTACTGATAGCGGGAGCTGGTGCTACGATGAAAGCAATGAAAATTGTGCATTGTTCGGGCGGCTCTATGATTTTTCCTCTGCACAGACAGTTTGTCCCGAAGGTTGGCAGTTACCTTCAAAAAAAGATGTTCAAACCCTGTTTCAGATAGTTGGAGAAGATAATACAGCAAAAGCCCTCTCAATGAATGGCAGTTCCGGCTTTGACGCAATGATGGGGGGATGGCGGGGAGAATACAAGGGTTCATACCACAAAGGTTCTGAAACCAGATTCTGGACATCAAGCAAGGGCAATTCACTGAATTCATGGTATTTTGGAATTTACGAAACCCAGAACATAGTCCGGCTCGACTATGACAGCAGGGGGCTAGGGTTGTATGTGCGATGCATGAAGATATCCGAATAACAATAACTCAACAGGAATGAACATCACAACGATATCTCCTGTCAAAGAAAGGGTTTCCTCAATTGACCTGCTCAGAGGAATTGCTCTGGCAAAAGATGTCTATCCTGAAGGGAGTTATTCAGAATGTTTTCAGTTGAGGATGCAGGAGTACTTTACATTCAGAAACATCAATCTCATTTATTACTTACCAAAAATTATCTGAATATCATTGTTGGGCTATATGGCTTCCTTATACCGGCTGTACGATAAAATCAATAAAAAGTCAAAAAATTGGCTTGCTGTCTGGATTATAATTTCAGGTTTTTCAGTTCTGCTCTATTTCTATTTTGATTCCTTCATCAATTTTGAAAAGCCCTATGCAATGGCAGCCTATATGACAGCCTATGAACTGATGAATCTGTTTCTGGCCTGTTCTTATTTGCTGCTTATTTTTTTGGTTGCACAGTTGAAATTAATCTCAAAAATTCTGAAACCATTTGAACTTGCCGGCAAAATGTCTCTCAGCAACTATTTATTACAGTCAGTGGTTATGGCTGTTTTGTTTTACGGTTGGGGTTTCGGTATGTTTGGGCAGACGAATGTAAAGTACCTCATTCTGCTTGCAGTAATTATTTTTGCCTTCCAGTTTATGCTAAGTGTTTTCTGGTTCAGAATATTCCGTCAGGGACCTCTTGAGAAGTTATGGAGACGCATAACATATTCCGGGACCAGAAACTCAAAATCAGAATCCATTTGAGATTAAATGCCATGAAAATATTGATAATTGTGTGTATAATCTTATCCAGCATGTTTTTGCATTCACAGGAAAACATCAACTTTAATGTTTTTGCTGAAAGTGGGGATAAAATCACTGAAAACGGCGTATATTTTCATTCCGCCGGAATTCTCGATGTTGAAGCAGGTCCATGGATTTTTCAGGCAGGCATGCTCAATCCGTGGGTAGATGAATTGAAAAGCGGTTATGGTGCAAGTGTTTTCAAAGCGGGCAGAAAAATCTCTATATCAAAAAGGCTTGAAACACAAGCTCATGTTTTCTATTATAACAGACTTGCTTCTGATATCATACGGGAAGAAAATGCAGGAGTAATGCTCACAGCAGAACTTGAACACTGGGAATTTGCACTGGGAAATAACTCCAGAAGATATGTGTTGAGAAAAGATTATCGAAACACTGTTCAGTTAAGCGACTCTGCAGATGCGAAGATCTATGAATGGAGAAATGTTATGTACCGGATCTCTTATGAAATAAAATCTAAGGAAGACCCATGGAATCTACGGTTTGGAGTGACAAATTATGATTATTTCATCATCAATCAGGGGACAAACCCCATGTTGTTTTCAGAATTTGATTATTCTCCAAACAATCTGCTGCAGTTCAGAATTTCTGTATGTTATAAAGGAGCCGGTTCGATGAATTTGCAGGCTGATTATTTCGGATTTTTCCTGAGAGGAGGTGTGATATGGAACGTAAAATAAAATTTATTTTATTATTTGGAATCATAATCCTGTCTTCATGTGATTTGGATATCACAGGATTTGTAAGACCCCATACATCAGCAGATAAAAGGTTTCAGCAGTCACTACAATGGAATCTTGAGCATCCTGAAAGAATTCTCTTTACAACTGACAGCACCTACTCCATTCTGTTCACCGGAGACAGCCATGTGGGAGAATTCAATAATCTTTCAAAATTCTTTGATACCGCTGATACTACAGAAAACCTCATGTCCACGTTCATTGCAGGAGATATTACAACCGGCAAAAGTGAAGATTATCTGCAACTTAAGAATTTTCTGGACTCAATACAAATGTCCCTTCCTCATCTGATGGTTGGCAATCACGATTTATATTTTAATGGCTGGGAGTCTTTTTACAAGTATTTCGGATCATCCACATACACTGTTAAAATCGCAACACCATGGTATACCGACCTTTATATTTGTATAGATAGCGGTAGCGGTACTCTGGGTCAGGATCAACTCAACTGGTTCAGAAATATTCTGAAGTATGAAAGGCAGTCATATAATCGATGTATAGTAGTCACACATGTAAATTTTTTCAGAAATGGCATGGGCTTATCTACCAACCCAAATGTTGAGGAAATTCATGTATTGCTGGGACTGATGGCTGAATATAATGTTGATTATGTAATTACCGGGCATGATCATGCCAGCAATGTAGAGGTTTTCGGGAATACCACATATATTACAATGGATGCTATAGTTGACGGAACTCCTGATCCAACTGTACTGGAATTAACTATTAATCGTCAAACAACAAAATTCAGATTCGTTGATATAGAATAGAAAAAGGCTATCCAAAACGAATAGCCTTTCTGTTTGAAAATAGGGAAATCTTTTATCTGATCATAATTTTATCAGAATAGAGTAGTTCATTATCAACATTTTTAATCATCAACATGTATATTCCGGCAGGATATGATGAAATACTGAAATCGAATGAATCTTTATGCTGAACATTTACATCTGATTGTAAAACATATTCTGTTCCATTTGAAGACACAAGCATAATAACAGCATTATCAACAGGAGAGTCAATGGCAACAAGAATAATATCATCTGCCGGATTCGGTGAAACCTGCACACTGAGAAATGATGCCATTTCAGGATTTATGCTGATTGTTGGCGAATAATGAAACTCTCCGTCATAATCCACCTGTTTCAGGCGATAATAAGCAATTCTTTCAGGAGCATTTCTATCATTAAACAAATAAGAAACAACCTGATTTGAATTCCCGCTCCCGCCAACAATGCCAATCCGTTCGAAATTTCCACTTTCATTTAATCTTTCCACTTCAAATCTATCATTGTTAATTTCAGAGCCTGTTTTCCAACGTAGTTCATTGAATCCGGGATTTACTGACCTTCCGACAAAATCGAACAATTCAACTGGTAACACAATACACATGATACAATTGTTAGTAAACCGCCATGAGTCATTGTTTGCACTCCACTGCGTGGGATAGTTGTGTCCGGCTGGAACCCTTGCAAGTGTTCCGTTGTAATTGTGCAGTCCAAGAATTGCAGCACCTTCGTTCCAGCTTGAGCACACTTGTTTTCTACTGATATGAATTTCAATATTATTTGTTGTTTCAAAGAGTTTGAGCTGCCCTGTAAACAGCTGGGATGTACAATTATAGTAAGGGATGTCTGTGTAGGTTAGAACAAATCTTCGGTTTGGTGTAGTTCCAAGAACCTGATACTGTATTGTTCCTCCAACAGCAGGATTGATGTCTTGCCAGGGAAACATAATACAATTTCTTGGAGCATTCGTAGTGTTTGGGACGGCATCATCTATTAACCACCCTGAATAGCTATCGGGTGCTGCATTAGTCGTTGGCAGATTTGTTGCACATCCGATTGGACTGAAAATAACATAACCATTTGAAGAAACGAGCAAATTTGTATGTTGGATCCCATCAAAGCAAAAGGGAAAGCCAATAGGAATATAACTTGAGCTGAATCTGTCGTCAATTGGCAAAGCTATATTGGTGCCGGCAGCCAGGTCAGGGGTGTATGCAATTGAAGATATAGTGTAATTGAGATTACATGTGGGTGTAGCAGAATTTGTAATGGTAATATAAAAGGGAGTACAATTTGGTAAAGGCTGGGTATCAATCATAATAAAATAAGTATTTCCTGCGATGAGATTCACACCACAAATTTTTGGATTACCACTTGAATTCGTGTTTTGTGCAATACAAGTTCCGCCACTGCTGGGACATCCTAGTGTGACAAAAACTCCTGTATATGCTAACGTTCCTGAAAGGGTTATATCAATGGTTTGATTTACAGTTGGGGTATATCTGTACAGAAAATCTTCACCACCCTGATATGGACTTGCACACCCATGAGATGTGTTAACAGAGTTTAGTCTGCAGCATGTTGTTTCAGAAGCTCCGAATGGAAGCGAAGCGATAACCTGTGCACTTGCACATGTGCTTGGTGCACCAGGAGGTGAAGGCTCATAAGCACAGATATCAAACGGACCAAATGTATCACCACCATATTCCCAAATCCGGACATAAACAGTTGTTCCGGGGGGTAATGTTGGATTTTGCTGACAATTACCATGAACAGTGCATGAAACACCTGTACGACAGATCATCGGCATCGCACCGTTCTGAGAATCATCATCATCGCATTCAATCAGAGTGAAAGGACCGGAACAGTTTGGTGCAGAATACCATGCCATCCCTAAGTCTGTTGGACCACCGGCAGAAGCAATATCAATAATTAATCTGCCGGATGCAGGAACAACAGCTGTAAACCAGATATCAGGACCAAGGCTGCTGCATCCAGGAGCTGGAATACCAGAAGTGGCAGTAGTTGAGGTTCCAAGAACTGCAGACTGATATGAACAACTGCCGTTGTTTACATTCAGGGGGATCGCTCCACATGGGTCATCATTTGAGGGTGGTGGTGGTGGCGTACCTACACATATCTGAAAAGAACTGGCGTATGTTCCAACTCCTAAACCATAAGTATAAACTCTTACATAATATGTTTGTCCGATTGTAAATCCACCCCATTGACTGCTATTGGGGTCGCTGCATGCAATACTGAACAAACTGCCACAGTTGCCAGAAAAGATTTCGTGGACCAAATCTGTTGATGTGCCTGAAATATTTAACAGATCAAATTTATGCGATGTGCTTGTGGCAACAAAACTAAACCACACATCATCATCTGCTCCTGTGCCAATGCATGCGGCAATGCCTGAATTGGTGGCTGATTGAGTATAACTGTTTGTTACAACTCCACACAATAAATCAGGATTAACAGTTAATGCTATCGCATTCACACAATTATCATTGGAAGGCGGTGGGGGTGGACTTCCTATACAAACATCAAACGTGCTTGTTTGTCCGGGAGTTGCGGTGTATGTATATACCCTTACATAATATGTGTTTCCGGGGATTAAGCCTATTGGCTCGCTCACATCTGCATCACTGCATAATATATTTGTTAACGAACCACAGGTGCCACTATATACTGAATGATACATGTCTGTTGTTGACCCTGCAACATTCAGCAGAGAAACCCTATGGGTTGTGTTTGTTGCAACAAAACTAAACCACACATCATCATCTGCAGTGCCAAAACATCCGTTGGCCTGAGATGATGCTGTTGCACTGACAACTGTGCCGGGTGTTACCGTTCCGCATGCATAATCAGGATTCACTGTTAATGAAATTGCATTATTACATTCGTCATTTGAAGGAGGTGTTGGAATACAATCAATAGAAGCTAGCCAACCGGGGTCCTGTCCGTTGCCATCCGTTGTCCAGCCGAAAGTCAGACATGTTCCTGAGGAAACTACCACACCAGGAGAAGTATTCAGACTATATGTACCTATTACCGGAGAACCTGTGTTTGGGCCATTATAAATTCTCAGGTAGTCGGCTGCTTCGCGTGTTTCAAATTCAGTAAAATTAAAACGAATGGATTGTCCATTGTCTGAGCAAAATGTTTTTACCCAGGTGCCGTTGTTGTCGGTATAATTACCTGATATTCCACCATTATCCGCAAAATAACCGGAACATGTGTTAATTGCAGGCATTCCATTATCCATTAAATAAGGGGGTGAAGATGTTAACACCACATCATCAATAGTTATTGCAGGATTAGATCCCAGACTACCATCATTTTGCCATTGAAACACAAGATGTCTTGTAGTGCCTGCATAAGAAGATGGTATTGAGATATTCGCTGTAGTACATGAACCCTGCAAATTATACCAGGTGTTTCCTATCTGATCAGCAACATCACAAGATGTTCCAGCGACGGGCGGTGTAGCAGTTAAAAAAACTTTCAGCCCATCATAAGAGGATTCTCCTTGCCCCCTATAACTAAAACTTAAATTAATCGTTGGGTCTGCATTAAATGTAATTACATCATGATAAACATGTGAAATCTGACTAATTGCATTATCATAATTGTTGTTCCCGCTGGCTGTTCCAACATAAGCTCCTATACTCCCATTACAACGATAATTTGCGCCAATAAACCACCTATTTGTGGGTGCGTTTGCAAAATTCCAGAATGTATTCCCGCTCTCAAAATTTCCATTTCGGGTTGCGCCACTTATATAAGTGGTTTGTCCATTACTAAGGGAAATAAAAGCACAGGAAATTATTAAAAATGGTCACTACTGTCCGACTAAAATTAATTTTTGGCTATTTTTGCCTGTAAGTTATTGATAGTCAAGCACGAATATTTCAATTCAAAAAGTGACCCCCCCTAAAAACTCAATGACATCTGTAACTGATTTGGTGGAGGCTTATGGTTTTTCATATTAATTCTGCTTGTGCAGTTTTTTTTTGAATCATACTCAGCAGTAGTTGCGCTATGAGTATATGAACTTTTAATCCCGCCTTTGTTTTTGCCGTCATTCTTTGGATTACGTCCCACGCCTTTTAAAATATCGCTGAATAAATGAATGGTGGTGGAATCAATCAATAACACTTCTTTAAAGGTCAATCCGAAAGTTCGGCTGTCCGACAAATTTTATTTCCGTATTTTTGTCCATGTTGTTGATTTTTTTTCAAAACAAATTTACAACATGGGGTAAAAACTCAAGGGAGTAAGTCCTTCTTTTTATTTTTTAGTCGGACAGTAGTGAAAAATGGTATAATTTTTCTCATCGTATTAAATAATTTGAAAATTCATTAATATTGTTTTACAATCTCTTCATAACAGTCTCTGAAATAGGAATTTAATCCATCCTCACTGCAATCTTTTGAATAATATGAAGACCCAGGAAATGAGGATTCTATAACTTTTGCAAAGCTGACCTGACTGCCAAACATTTTTAAATCAATTTCAGCATAAATCAAACAATTTTTGCGACAATAACTGTAAATAGTAACGTTTTCGTCATCTTTTAGAAAATCAAGAACTTTCTGAAAGGTTCCAGGATCAGAAGACACTATGCCAAACAAAACATTAGTTTTTTTAGGTGTTTCATACAAGGCAGCTGTTTGTGAATACAAACAGATAACTGTAAAAAAGGAAATAATAACAAAAAGTAAAACTTGTTTCATAAGTGGGGAAATTTTATACAAAAATATTTTTTTTGACTTTATTTAACTACTAAAATTTAACGACGGATTAAAAATATTTAACTCACGAATCTATAAATAATATTTTGCAGACAGTGTATGTTGCAGA
>CAYRXH010000034.1:0-27134 GCA_964428185.1 uncultured Bacteroidales bacterium | reverse complement strand
AAACAAATGCTCTGTATCAATCGAGATACATCAGAAGGGATTTTTAGAAGAAAAGTATAAAAAATCATCAGGATGTTGTTTTCTGACAAATGATTAAATTTGAAAAATTTTTTTTGTTTGATGATACTTTTACTTTCATATCTCTTTCTTGCTTTGATTGTATCTTTTCTTTGTTCAATCATTGAAGCTGTTTTGCTTTCAACGCCACAATCCTATATTCTCATGAAAATTGATCAGGGAGAAACATGGGCAAAAAAATTCCTGAATATGAAGAAAAACATTGACAAACCCCTGTCTGCGATTCTCACATGGAATACAGTTGCTCATACCGTTGGAGCAGCAGGTGTGGGTGCCCAGGCGATCAATGTGTTTGGAAGTGAGTTTTTCGGAGTAGTATCAGCAATCCTTACAATACTGATTCTCGTTTTTACCGAAATCATCCCCAAAACTCTAGGGGCTGTTTACTGGTCTTCATTTGATTCATTTGCTTCACGGATATTAACTGCAATGATATTTCTGTCTTATCCTGTTATTATGATTTCTGTTTTTTTTACACGAATCCTGTCAAAACGTAAGAATAATCAGACAACCAGCAGGGAGGAAATAGCAGTTCTTGCAAATATCGGAACCAACGAAGGAATTTTTGCTGACAAGGAAAATATTATTATTCAGAATATTATTAAACTGAAAGAAGTGAAAGCCTCTGAGATTATGACACCGCGGGTTGTGATGGCTGTTGCTGACGAAACAATGAGGCTGGATGAGTTCAGAAAAAATAAAAACTTTTTAAAATTTTCGCGAATACCTTTATATTCAGGGGAGACAGAAAATATTACGGGATATATAATCCGGCAGACTGCTTTTGAGAGGCTTGCTGAGAGCAAGGGTGAAAGCACATTGAAATGTATCAGAAGGAACATCGAGATTGTTCACGAATCAACCCCACTGTTTTCAGTGTGGGAAGTCTTGCTGGAAAAAAAGGAACATATCGCTCTGGTTGTAGATGAATACGGAGGTGTTGCTGGCATTGTGACAATGGAAGATATTATTGAATCACTGCTTGGTTTTGAGATTATTGATGAAAAGGATACAGTATCAGATATGCAGCAGTTTGCAAGAGAGCGGTGGAAAATGAGACAGGCAAAATATAATTTTATGGATTCTTCAAAGAATCAGAATTCATCAGTGCGCTGATCGTTTCAACAGCTTCTGAAAACCGTTGGGATTCATTGCCCCTGATTACAGTATAGGGAAATCCGTTTATTTTAAGTTCCTGCTGATAGAGGGCAAACAACTCATTCCTGAAATGCGGATGTTCCCTAAGGGGATCATCCTCCCAGGGAATATCAATGTCACAGAGCAGGTAGTGGGTGTATTGCTGGCGGGATAATCTTTCGGTAATCTCATGATGACAACGACCGTATTTAACCATGCTCCAGATCTTCAATACAATCATTTCAGTGTCACAGATGAGAATCCTGTTTGCATGACCTTCAGAGATGCCTTCAATTTCTTGTTGTTTTCTGGCTATACGAAGAAGGTCTGTTTCCTTGTATTTTCCGCCTGTTTCAATGAGAAATGATCTTGCATATTCAGGCACCCAAATGGTTTGAAAATGTTCAGACAATTGAGCTGACAGTGTTGACTTTCCTGTTGATTCAGGTCCTGTAACGGCAATCCTGATTATTTCTTTACCCTTAGGTCGTTTTTCCATTTTACATATCCTGATACAGCAAGAATTGCAAAAATAAAATATAATACCGAGAATGCATACAGCTCCTTGATGACATAAATTCCTGTACACACAAGATCAATCACTATCCAGGCAATCCAGTGTTCGATATATTTTCTTCCCATCCAGAAAGTGACGACTATTCCTGCTGCCGTTGTAAAAGCATCCCAGTACGGAAGTGAAGCATCTGTATATAGAATGGCAATCCGACCAAGTACGATTACCGAAATGACAACAGTTGCAAGAGAAAAAATGAGAAGTTTTGATGGAATACGGGAAACGGGTAAGACCGACCCTGTTTTTTTTCCATAAGCCCAGTGATACCATCCGTAAAGTGTGAGTATGAAATAAAAAATCTGTAGGATAAAGTCATAATACAATTTTGCTGAGAAAAACACAAGCATTGAAAGACTTACATTTAAAAGCCCCACAGGCCAGCACCAGATATTCTGGCGTGTTGTCAGCCATACTCCAGCAATTCCCAGAACAGAGGCTATGATTTCAATCCAATGACTCAGTATCCAGTCAATCATTTGGCAGGTATTGACGTGCATCACAGTTTAGAAACTTGACAACAAATGCAGCTGCTCCTGAATTTTGGAAATGTTTTTTCATGGCTCTTGAAAAACACTCCATCACATGGTCAAATTCTCCGAAAATCTGAGTGCTCATGGCATTGGTAGTTACTGTAATCCCAGAGAAGTCGTTCAATGTATCAATGAATGACTTTACTCTGGGAACAAAATCTTGTTCAAAAGAATAAAGGGATACTTCTAAACTAATCTTCATGCCGAAAATTTTTTACAAAATTACAAAAATGATAAGTCCTGATTTTTGGTTTTAAGAAGTAAATAGTGAATCATTCAACAAAAGTCAAAAATTTAACAAATGAAAGCCTCAGGAATATAGAATAATTATTAATTTTGTACACTTATTAATAAAAATCAAAATTCAAAAATCATGAAAAGATTCATCAGATTCAGTTTAATTTTCACCCTTCTTGCCTTGATTATTTCTAGTTGTTTAACAGTTGAGAAAAAAATCTATACCTTTCAGTTTACCGGCAAAAATTCAGGAACGTTGACTATTAAATATGTCAATTTAATGTCAATGTCAGATTACGGTGAGGACGAAGAAGGCAACCCCATTGATAATACCCAGGCAGATTTTGACGATCTGATTGAAACATACCTCAATGGTTCTTCAATCGAAGGTAATTATCCACTTGCAACCAATATTCAGAAAAGACTTTTTGAAGAAAACGGTCAGCTATGCGGCGAAGTAACCATGGAATTTGCCAGCCTTGATGCAGCAAGACTGTATCAGTTTAGCAAGAAAAGCCCCATTTGTTTCAGCATAGGCAATACCATTGATGGCGAGTATTTTGATTCAACCAACGGAACACTGGGAAATAGCGAGTTTATGAATGTTGTTTTCTGGGCTCCCGGCACTAAAACATTGGTTGTTACTACCGGTGTTACTGAACCCAGTGAAAACACTACCAGCTTGTTGAGTCATTACAAAAAATGGAAAAAATAACATCCTGAAAATTTTGGAATTTGTATATTTGCAGTCCGGAATTTTTTTGAGCTGTTAGCTCAGTTGGTTTAGAGCGCTTGCTTGACAGGCAAGAGGTCACAGGTTCGAATCCCGTACAGCTCACAAAAGTCCTCTAAATAGGACTTATTTTTAAATCATCCCTCACTAAGATTACAAATAAATATCACAAATGTTGGGGTTTTATAGGAAATGATATAATGATTTGAAGATTGCTTGATGGAGTTGTGAACGTGACTGGTTATTAGTGACTGGTAATTGGTGACTGGAAATTAGTGCCAAGTTGCTAATTACTAATCACACACTAGCTTGTCAGTTCGAATAGCTGCGAGCCGTAGGCTTCCCTATCTCATCACAATGTGATCCCTTTCCCATAGGGAAGCCTCTGGCTTGGGAAAAGGAAGCCCTTGGCTTGGGAAAGTCATCATATCGACTCAAAAAAAACCATGCCGCCTGTCAGTTCGAGTAGACCACATAGTGGTCGTATCGAGAACATGCAGCCACTTCTCGATACACCCGCTGACGCGGGCACTCGAAGTGACACTCTTGGGTTTTCTTTATATTGATTTATGCCAAGTGCCATTTTCTCAACAATGGCACGGGACATAGGCAGAAGATCACATTCTTTCTGTGATACTTCGGAATTTCAGATACTTCAATATTGAATGAGTTTCTATTAAAAAAACCTTGTTTGACAAAAATTCATTTGATTGCTTAATTAATCTTGGTTATTCGTGGTTAAAGGGAAAACAAAGGATAAAAAATGACAAATTTTCCTGATTTTATGACGGGTCATTAAAAATCCTTTTGTAAATTCGCAGAAAATATTGCATTTTGAAAATATTCAGAGAAATTGGTGAATATGTTCAGTTGATGCTGAAAGTGCTCAGAAAACCTGACAGAGGAAAGATATTCCGGACTCAGGTTCTTGATGAGTTTTTTTATCTGGGAGTAGATTCAATAGGTATTGTTGCGATCATTTCGGTGTTTATTGGAGCTGTTCTGGTGATGCAGACTGCATATAATATTGATAGCCCGCTCATTCCGAGATATACTATAGGGTATATTACCCGACAAACAATTGTACTTGAGTTTGCCCCTACTATAATAAGTCTGATTCTTGCAGGGAAGGTGGGATCCAGGATTGCCGGAGAAATTGGCACCATGAAAGTTACAGAGCAGGTAGACGCACTGGATGTAATGGGAATAAATTCTGCAAATTATCTGATATTACCAAAAATTACTGCTTCAATTTTGTTTTTTCCGGTATTGGTGATTCTCAGCATGGTTCTGGGTATCGCCGGAGGTTACCTGGTTGCCATGCTTTCTTCTGATGTTTCAGTTGAAACATATCTTTTTGGTGTCAGATCGTTTTTTATCATGTTTGAGATTTTTTATGCACTTATAAAAAGTGTGTTTTTTGCATTTATCATTGCATCTGTGTCAGGATATTTTGGGTACTTTGTTCATGGTGGTGCTCTTGAGGTTGGAAAAGCCAGTACCAAAGCCGTTGTTCAAAGCAGTATTTTAATTATAATGTTTAATGTTATTCTTACACAACTGTTGCTCACATGATCAAAGCTGCTGGAATATATAAGTCATTTGGAGATACAACAGTACTCAAAAACATCAATGTAGTTTTTGAGCCCGGTGTGACAAATCTTATTATCGGACAGAGCGGCTCAGGAAAAACTGTTCTCATGAAATGTCTTCTGGGTCTTCATGATGTTACAGATGGCAATGTGTGGTTTGATGACAGAAATTTTTCAGCAATGTCTGTGCAGGAGAAAAAATTGGTAAGGCAGGAGATTGGCATGGTGTTTCAGGGCGGAGCGTTGTTTGATTCAATGACTGTGGAGCAGAATGTTATGTTTCCTCTTAATATGTATACAAATCAAACTCAGTCTGAAAAACTGGACAGAGTGAATTTTTGTCTTGAAAGGGTTAATCTTGTAGGGATGAACAAGTTGTTTCCTGCAGAACTCAGCGGTGGCATGAAAAAACGTGTTGCCATTGCCAGAGCAATTTCCATGAACCCCAAATATCTTTTTTGTGATGAACCAAACTCTGGACTTGATCCATTAACTGCTATCGTCATAGATAAGCTGATTAGCGGAATTACAAAAGAATATAATATGACAACGATTATCAACACACATGATATGAACTCTGTCATGGAAATCGGTGATAAAATTGCTTTTATTTACAAGGGAGAATTGTGGTGGGAAGGCTCCAACAAGGATATTCTTCATACTGAAAACCGAGAGATCAATGAGTTTGTTTATGCAACAGAACTGACCAAAAGACTCAAAAAGGAATAAATGAAGTTCAATATTTATGAAGTTTGTTGACATTATTATTGCAGTTCCTGTCATCTGGGGGCTATATAAAGGATTTACAAAGGGTTTGATAACGGAGATTGCTCAGGTGGCTGCACTTGTTCTTGGGGTGTTGCTGGGCACAAGATTGTCATGGTATGTGTCTGATATTCTGATCAGCAATACAGGATTGAGTGAAAATTATGTTCCTGTTATTTCATTTGCTCTTGTTTTTCTTGCTGTGCTGGTGGGGGTGTTTTTGCTTGCCAGAGCTCTTACAGGCATGACTAAAAAAGTTGCCCTTGGATGGCTCAATACTCTTGGGGGAGCTATGCTGGGAGGTTTGAAATTTTTGCTGATTATTGGTGTCATTTTGCAGTTAATTGTAAGCAATGATCAAAAAGGAAGGCTTATTGGTGAAGAAACAAAAAGTGAATCGGTACTGTTGAATCCTGCACTGAAAATTACAGATTTTTTTAGTCCCTATCTGAAAAAAGCACTTTTTGACACAGAAATCAAAGCAGAGAAAGAACAGGAGGAACAAACCGTTGAGAGTGAAGAATAAAATTATTCTACTTTGACCTTATAAATCACATTTCTTTCTTTCAGGTATGATAGCATATATCTGAAATGGGTTTCTTCTTTTCCAAGAAATTCAGGAGGGCAGATGCCGGGTGTGTTGTACATGCCGTTTGCAACAAGATGTACTGCCGCACAGCATGTATATCCGGTTGTTCGAGCCATTGAGATCACCCCATCCTGCATTTCATCATATAGCTCATAAGTATATTTTTTAGGAATCCCGTTTTCAGTTCCTTCTATGGTTATACGCATAACAGTGATGTCTTTCTCATCGGCCTTTAGTTTCCATTTGGGGAACAGAAGCCTGGAAGTTAGGTCAATAGGTCTGATCATTGTGCCGTTCACTTCAACGGGTTCATATGAAAAGTAGCCTGCTTCTCTGAGAACCTTGAGATATTCTATGGCACCGGGATAACGCATGGTTTTTTCAATCATGTTTGGAATTCCTTCCATCGTTCTGAGAAGAGACCTTAATCCGTCTGAGTTCCATGCTTCAAGAGTCCCAACTCCTTCAAAAAACAGCAGCTCAGGATCAGAAAGAGCTTCTCTCACAACCAGATGTCCATTTTCAACATAACGGGCAGGCCTTATGTACTCCTCAATAACATCAATTGGAGAAAAAACAGCCTTGTATTCCCATGGCCATTCTCTTATTTTTGGGAGACCACCAACTACACATTTATAAAAAAAGATATTCATCCTGGAATGGTGATACCCAAGAATAATATTGCCCATGCCCGGAGCAACACCGCAGTCTACTATTACAGGAACACCTGCATTTTTTGCTTCAGCATCAAGTTCAAACAGATCTTCGGGGAAAAATGAAATATCTATCACAGGTTTTCTCTCGGAAATCAGGATTTTATTTGTGCTGAACCCCATGAAGCCAGGAAGACAGCCAACAACAATATCAGCCCCTGCAACAAGAGTCCGTATGTTCTCAGGATCTGAAAGATCAGCCTGAATAGTTTCTATGTGAGGACAGTCAGTTTTTAGATCTGACAGAGCTGCTGCATTGATATCGCAAGCACTAACTTTAAAACTTGTTGAAAGATCAGCAGCAATTGCTTTTCCAACAAGACCGGCACCAAGTACAGTTATTTTTTTCATACATCAAAGCAGTTTTTGTGTTTTATTTTCTACAAAAATAGGAAATTTGCTGTTAATTGATTGAGATCACACAGAGTAAAATTTGAAACATGCAGAATCTTGTTCCTGAGCCAGTATTGCGGTTTATAGAAAAGCATCATGTAATGAGTGTTGCAGTGTGCGACTCGGAAACACCATGGATTGCCACATTGTGGTATGCTTTTGATCCGGTCAATATGGAGCTTGTTTTTGTCAGTGATCCGGAAACGAGACACTGCAGGTGTTTTCTGTTAAATAACAGGATTGCAGGGACCATATCAAATCAGGAAAAAAGGATAAGCAGAATCAAGGGGATACAGTTTGAAGGTACTGTAGTTAGAACAGAAAGGGAAACTGAAAAGAAAGCCAGACGATTATTTTTAAACAAATTCCCCCTTACTGTTCTCGTTAAATTAACATTCTGGAAAATTACAATTAACACTGTCAAAATGACAGACAACTCGATGTTTTTTTCTTCAAAAACATACTGGGAACGGAAGTTATAGATAGCGGTTCAATATGTGTCTGCCTTTCCTTATCTTGTTCAATTTCAATGCTTTATTATGGCAGTTAATAAAATGAATTAATTGTTAATAAAAAGGTTTTGGTAGGGCGGAAAATATGTTTTTATCTTTACAATCTTGAGCAGGAAATGGTTTTGAAATTTTATTGAATTAATTATTAAGACGTTAAAAAAAGGAACACTGTTATGAGTGATGACTTATTCATTAAAGAAAAGGAGAAGAAAGCGGAAGTTGCTGAAAATCAGGAAAAGAACATTTATGATGGTCTTGCGATGAAGAGAGAACGCCCGACTGGTGTGGCATTGCCTGGTATTGAGGAGGCAAACAAGGAAGTTTCTCAACTCGAAAGGGAAATGAAAGTTTACACATTTGATGAAGCCATGAAATCTGCTGTTGATTATTTCAGGGGAGATACTCTGGCAGCGTCAGTATGGGTAAATAAATATGCATTAAAAGATTCTGCAGGGAATATTTATGAATTGAACCCCGATCAGATGCATCGCCGTTTGGCAAGGGAAATTCACAGAATTGAACAAAAATATGTCAATCCTATGTCCGAAGAAGAGATCTATCTTTTGCTCAAGGATTTTAAATATCTTGTACCTCAAGGTGGTCCAATGTCAGGAATCGGCAATGAATTTCAAATAGCTTCTCTGTCTAATTGTTTTGTTATAGGCTATGAAAATGCGGATTCTTATGGAGGGATTATGAAGGTTGATGAAGAACAGGTGCAGTTAATGAAACGTCGCGGTGGAGTTGGTCATGACCTTTCCAATATCAGACCGAAAAGCAGCCCTGTTAAAAACAGCGCACTGACGTCAACCGGAATTGTTCCTTTTATGGAGCGTTACTCAAATTCCACACGCGAAGTGGCTCAGGATGGCAGAAGAGGTGCTCTAATGCTTTCAATCAGTATCAAGCACCCTGATGCTGAAGATTTTATAGATGCAAAGATGACAGCAGGAAAAGTTACAGGAGCAAATGTTTCTGTGAAAATTGATGATGAATTCATGTCGAGTGTCATTGAAAACAAACCGTATATTCAACAGTATCCCGTTGACTCTGACTCTCCATCAGTGAAAAAGGAAATAGATGCACTTCAGTTGTGGAATAAAATAATTCACAATGCATGGGCATCAGCTGAACCCGGTATTCTTTTCTGGGATACGATAACTCGTGAATCAGTTCCTGATTGCTATGCTGATCTGGGTTTCAGAACTGTATCTACAAATCCCTGCGGAGAGATTCCTCTCTGTCCTTATGACAGTTGCCGCCTCATTGCTGTCAATCTTTACAGTTATGTAAATAAACCATTCACTGCAGAAGCAAGTTTTGATTCAGAATTATTTGTGAAACATGCCCATTCTGCTCAGAGGATAATGGATGACATCATTGATCTGGAGCTCGAGAAAGTTGAGAAAATTCTGCAAAAAATTAAAAATGATCCTGAAAAGGAAGAAATCAAAAGAACTGAGATCAGTCTTTGGGAAAAGATCAAGGAAAAAGCGATACAGGGAAGAAGAACCGGCATCGGAATCACTGCTGAGGGAGATATGCTGGCTGCCCTGGGAATTAAATATGGTTCTGAAGAAGCTGTGAAATTTAGTGAAGAAGTTCATAAAATGCTAGCTATTGAATCATACAGATCATCAGTGTTTCTCGCGAGAGACAGAGGAGCCTTTAAAGTGTATGACTATAACAAAGAGCTTAATAATCCGTTTATCCAGAGGCTGTTCAAAGAAGATCGTGAACTGGAAAACGCGATGAAGCAGTATGGCAGGCGTAACATATCATTACTGACTGTAGCTCCTACCGGAAGTGTCAGTATATGCACCCAGACCACTTCAGGGATTGAACCGGTATTTATGGTTTCCTACACACGCAGGAAGAAGGTGAATCCCAATGATCAGAATATAAAGGTCAGTTTTGTTGATGAAGTGGGCGACTCATGGGAAGAATACAAAGTGTTTCATCATAAGTTTATCACATGGGCTGAAGCACAGGGAATTTCAAAGACTGAACTTGAGAACATGGAAGATGATAAACTGAATAAGCTGATCGCATATTCTCCATATCATGGAGCCACAAGCAATGATGTTGACTGGGTTATGAAAGTCAGGATGCAGGGGATTATCCAGAAATGGGTTGATCATTCAATCAGTGTTACAGTGAATCTTCCTTCACATGTTGATGAAGCAATGGTTGCCAAAGTGTATCAGACAGCCTGGGAAAGCGGGTGTAAGGGAGTTACTGTTTATCGTGACGGGTCCAGGTCTGGGGTACTGGTGTCTGAATCAAAAAAGGAAAAATCAGCACAAACTATTCAGGAGACACATGCACCGGAGCGCCCCCATCTGCTCGAAGCCGATGTGGTCAGGTTTAAGAATAATGAAGAAGAATGGATCGCTTTTGTGGGAGTTCTTGAAGGTCGTCCATATGAAATCTTTACTGGAAAAGATGAAGATCTGTTTCTCCATAAAGGAGTGAAGAAAGGTTGGATTTCAAGACATAAAATTGCCAGCGGAGAAAAAGCACGGTATGACTTTGAATTTGAAGATAAGCACGGATATAGGCATACAATTCAGGGTTTATCCCGTATGTTTGACCAAAATTACTGGAATTATGCGAAACTGATTTCCGGTGTTCTGCGTCATGGTATGCCGCTTCCATACGTGGTTGAGCTTGTGGCCAATCTGCAATTTGATGAAGAAAAGATCAATACCTGGAAAAATGGCGTTGCCAGGGCTCTAAAAAAGTTCATTCCTGATGGTACAAAAGTAACAGGAAAAAAATGTCCCAATTGCGGAGACGAAAAAGGGCTCATATATCGCGACGGATGCCAGATTTGTCTTAGCTGTGGTACTTCAAAATGTGATTAATAATACCGCTGTCCGGATATACTACGATGCCGGGCAGTCATTTACATCCTCCACATATATCGAAAGGCCTTCTTTTATCAGAAGGTCTTTCAATTTTCTTTTTTATATGTTTCCTCTTAATATCTGGGGTTTTCATTCGATTTTTTTCATATTTTTGAGCAAAATACTGTGAAATGGACATGTCTGGATGTGTGATTGGATGTGTGTTTACTCCCTCTGAATGGGCTCATTTTGCCATTGAAAAATATTCTTTGGTTGAAAAATGGCTCAGCGGCGCTTCAATTCTTGATCCAACCATGGGGAAGGGTGAATTATTGGTTGCCTTGATCACATCTGCTTTGAACAAGGGATATACAATTCATTCGCTTCCTTTTGAAACCCTTTTTGGTGTTGAGATGAATAAATTATTTTTTAATGATGCATTTGAACGTCTGAAGAATCTTTGCGGTGAAAAATTTACTCCGGGGAATTTTGTTTGTAATGATGTTTTGTTTTACAACTTCCGGACGAAATTTGATATCATTTTTGGGAATCCACCTTGGGTGAATTTTAATGTTCTTCCTGAAGACTATCGTGAAAAGATTAAGCCTGAATACATGAAGTACGCATTGGTGCGAAAAGAAGCAGGGCTTCTGCTGGGAAAATCTCAGGTCAACTTTGCTGCATTGATAATTTTCAGTGTAATGAGTAGAATGGTGAGAAAACACGGAGAACTTGTAGTGTTCTTGCCGCAGTCATTGATTTTTCATTCTGGAGCACATCAGGCATTTACTTCTGGCAAAGCAGGAGAAACAGGATTTACTATTGAAAGTATTTATGATCTTGGAGGAACTGAAGCTTTTGCTGGTATTTCTGCAAAATATGCACTTCTGTGTATAAAAAGAGATAAAAAAATTGAATTCCCCGTTTTATATCATAAATTTCACAAAAGACAGAGTGCATGGATTCCTCATCAGGCAGCACCACTCAGTGGAAAAGGAAGCCCATGGGTTGTATCATCCGGGATGGAACCATTATATACACTGAAAAAAATTAGAATTTTTGAATCATCGAAACCCAGACAGGGAATCAATACATGTGGAGCTAATGGGGTGTATTTTTTTGATAATTTCAAAGAGATAGGACATAATGTAGTTAGACTGAAAAATAAAGACAGGGAAATTGAAATTGAAAAATCCGTGGTATATCCATTGGTTGATCGTAATAATTTCAGAAGCCACCGAATGCATGAGAGAAAATGGGTTGTCTTGCCGTATCATCAGAATGGCTCAGTGTTTCATGCTAATGATTTGAAAAAACTGCCATTGCTGAACAATTATCTGCATGGTGTTAAATCATTACTTATTCATCGAAGAGGTAAGTTTTTAAAGTCACAAATAGAGAAGGGATGTTTTTGGGCATTGTTGGGAGTGGGGTTATATAATTTCAGACCCTTCAAAATTGTATGGGAAGCATATGGAAAGCATGAGTTTATTCCGCTGATTTTTGAAGGAAACTGGCAAGTAGGGCAGGCTCTTTATGCCTATCTGTCATTTGATGATATTCAGACCTGTAAGTCAGTGTTTGAACAGCTGGTCAGGGCAGATATTGGAAAAATTCTAAACAGAATGCAGATGGGAGGAACAATGAGTTGGGCGCAACCAGGAATAATGAGCAATTTTTTTGAAATCGAAAAAACTGAATACTGAGAAGTTAAAGTTGCCTGGAAATCAGTATGCAAGAGTCAAAATGAAGTTTCTATAATTTTTCAACACCACCGGGAAATCACGAATGAATTTTGTAAATTTGCTGCAAATTTGATTCAATGAGTGAAGCAATCAAGCACGAATGCGGAATAGCCATGCTCAGGCTTATGAAACCGCTTGAATATTACCTTCAGAAATATGGAACTGCACTTTATGGGATCGAAAAAATGTCTTTACTTCTCGAAAAGCAACACAACAGGGGGCAGGATGGGGCAGGACTGGTTTGCCTGAAACTGAACACAGACCCCGGGAAAAAGTATATGCATTGTGAAAAGTCGGTGGGAAACACTGCTATCATGCAGATTTTTAATCATATATATGGAGATGTAAAAGCCTTGCAGCAATACAACCCAAAACAATCATTTGATATACAGTTTCTTAAGGATCATCTTGGTTTTGCAGGAGAGATTTTCTTGGGGCATCTTCGCTATGGAACTTTCGGGAAGAATGATCTATCCTATGTCCATCCTGTTATGAGATTGAACAACTGGAAATCGAGAAGTCTTGCTCTGGCAGGAAATTTTAATCTTACAAATGTTGATGAACTCTTTGAAAAACTTATCAGTTATGGCGAACATCCTGTTGAAACTTCAGACACTGTGACAATGCTTGAAAAGATTGGGTTTTTTCTTGATAAACATCATGAAGCGCTTTGGCAGGATTATGTGGATTCAGGAATGAGCAAAACCCAAGCCACATCCTTATCAGAAGACAATCTGGATGTTCTGGAAATTCTCAGAAACTCTGCAAAACATCTGGATGGAGGTTATGTGATATCAGGTTTGATAGGGCATGGTGATGCTTTTATCATGCGCGATCCTGCAGGAATTCGCCCTGCATTTTTTTATCACGATGATGAAATTTTTGTTGCTGCTTCAGAGCGTCCTGCCATTCAAACTGCATTCAATATTCCCATTGAAAAGATTCAGGAGATTGAACCTGCCAAAGCAATTATTGTTGCCAAAAATGGAAATATCAGATACAGTTACTTCATCGAGCCAGTGGAGAAAAAAGCCTGCAGTTTTGAGAGAATTTATTTTTCCAGAGGGACAGATGCTGATATTTACAACGAAAGAAAAAATCTTGGGAGAGCTCTTGCCAAACGTATATTACCCATTGTTGATTATGATTTTCGCAATACTGTTTTTTCCTTCATCCCTAATACGGCCATGGCTGCTTTTCTTGGACTGAGAGAAGAAGTCTTCAATTATCTGAACGAATTTAAACGATTAAAAGCTCTTGATTACCAAACTGGCAAAATCAGTATTGAAAAACTTAATGAGATTTTTCAGATTCAGCCAAGAATTGAAACAATTGCTGTAAAAGATGTAAAGCTCAGAACTTTCATTACACAAGATACTGAAAGAGATGATCTTGTGGCACATGTTTATGATGTGACTTATGGGGTTATAAAGAATAACATTGATACCTTGGTTGTGATTGATGATTCAATAGTAAGGGGGACAACGCTGCGGCAAAGCATCATCAAAATACTTGACCGTCTGATACCGAAAAAAATTATTATTGCTTCGTCAGCCCCCCAGATCAGATATCCCGATTGCTATGGTATTGATATGGCAAAACTCTCTGATTTTATAGCATTCAGGGCTGCAATTCAACTGCTCACAGAAACAAAGCAAAAACATATTATTAATGAGGTATATAAAAAATGCAAGGAGCAGGAACATTTGCCTGCAGATCAGATGAAAAACTACGTAAAAATGATCTATAAACCATTTTCAGCAGAGCAAATATCTGAAAAGATTTCATCTATGCTGAAAGCTCCTGATGTGAAAGCTGAGGTTCAGATTGTATATCAGAATATTGAAGATTTACACACATCCTGTCCTAATAATAAGGGAGATTGGTATTTTACAGGGGATTATCCAACTCCAGGTGGTAACAGAGTTGTCAACAGATCATTTATTAATTTTATCGAGGGCAAGGATGAAAGGGGATATGGTATATAAAACTTAAAAATTCTGAATATTTTTGTAATTTAGCAAAAAAGATACCCATGAACAAAATAGTATTGAGTTTTATTGTTATGATTCTCTGTGTTTTTCAGGGAAGATCTCAGTTTTATGAAGATTTTTCTAGCAGCAGTCTTGCTACCAATAACTGGCAAGGCATGGTTGATACATTTAAAATTTCTACTTCCACTGCCATTCCTGCAGAGATGAGACCCGGATTACAGTTGGATGATGTTGTTGCTAATACTTCCTATATCTGTGCACCATATTCACTCAATTTTACTGATAGTGTGGAATGGAACTTCTGGATTAAACTGAGTTTTATTCCTACTGTCAACAATTTTGCAAGAGTTTACATTGTTTCCGATCAGCCCGATGTTCTAGGTAATGTAAATGGTTATTTTGTTGGTATCGGTGAAACAGATAAAAAACTCACTCTTGTGAAACAATCCGGCACAACATTGGATACCTTGATAACAGGTGCAGTAACAGAACTTTCATCTTCTACAAATATTGTAAGAGTACGTGTCATCAGGTATTCTGGGGGCTTGTGGAAGCTCTATTCCGACGCAACAGGAGGAACGGCCTGGATAGAGGAGGGAAGTGCAACTGATGCAACCTATACTTCTTCCTCCTGGCATGGATTGTATTGTAAATATACAGTCAGCAATGCTACAAAAATTTATTTTGATGAGCTGTATGCAGGCAGTGTGCAAACTGATACGATCAATCCTGAAGTTTCCGATGTTCAGGTAGCATCTCAGTTTCAGCTTAATGTTACTTTCAGTGAAATTGTTGATTCTGCACAGGCAGTGCTATTTACCAATTATTCTGTTGATCAGAGTGTGGGAAATCCCACCGACATTCTTCAGGATGGCGTAAATCCCATGTTATTTTATCTGTCCTTTGCTATGCCTTTTCCTGAAAATACTGTCTGTACACTGAGTGTTTCAAATATCAGCGATCTCGCTGCCAATGTCATGGACCCTCAGCAAATTCAGTTTGCATATTATCTTACGCAACCATATGATATTTTAATCAATGAGATTATGGCAGATCCGTCCCCCGCAGTGGGATTGCCTGAGTATGAGTATGTTGAACTATACAACAATACTCCACTTCCAATCAGTATCAACAACTGGAAATTGTATTTCGGGACAACAATAAAAACCTTTGCCAATGTTATGATTCCCCCCGGAGGTTATCTTATTGTTACAGGTTCTTCCGGTGCTGGTGAACTTATATCCTATGGTGCTGTCTATGATATGGAATCAATTTCTGTAACCAATGATGGTCAGACAATCAGTTTGCTTGATAATTTTGATCGTGTGGTGCACACTGTCAGTTTTACCACTTCATGGTATCAGGACAGCAATAAAGATGAAGGAGGGTGGTCACTGGAAATGATTGATCCAGATAATCCATGTGGTGGAATGAATAACTGGAAAGCCTCTGTAAATACTTCAGGAGGTACTCCCGGCACAGTCAATTCAGTAAATGCTTCCAATCCTGATAATATTGCTCCCCAAATGCTCCGGATATCTGTTGTTAACGATCAGCAGATAAAGGTTTGGTTCAGTGAATCCGTTGATAGTCTGAGTCTTCTCAATCCTGATGTGTATCAGTTTTCACATGGCTTAAGCCTGAATGGAAATCCTGATCCTGTCTGGCCTTCCTATCAGTCAGTGATTCTAAACCTGGCTCAGGCTATGCAGCAAACAACAATATATACCTTGACAATTGCAGATACGGTGACTGATTGTGCAGGGAATTTACTCCCGCTGAATTCTCAAGTCCGCTTTGCACTGAGTGAACCACTTGAGTCCGGAGATATTATAATTAATGAAGTATTGTCAAATCCTCCTTCCGGATTGTACGAATTTGTTGAGATTTATAATATCTCAGAAAAAATTATTGATCTTAAGGAAATGAATCTGGCAAATATTGATAGTGAAACCGGAAGCCTTGCTTCATTAAAACCCATTGCAACAGACGGATTCCTTATCTTCCCCGGAGATCATATCGTTCTTTCCAGAAACATTGAAGGTCTGAAAAATTATTACTATTGCCCATATCCTAATAATTTTATTGAAATGCTTTCTTTACCCTCCTATAACAATGACAATGGCAATGTTGTTCTTGTTCATGTTGGCGGTGAAGTAATTGACAGGCTTGATTATGATGTTTCAATGCATTTTCCCCTTCTTTCCGAGACCAAGGGTGTTTCTTTGGAGAGAATCAATTATGAACGACCTACTGATGATGTAACAAACTGGCATTCTGCATCTGAAACAGCCGGATTTGCTACTCCCGGTTATAAAAATTCACAATATTCTGATGTGATATTTGACGGAGAAGTTGTTGTAAACCCTGAGATTTTTTCCCCAGATAATGACGGGTACAATGATGTTTTGAATATTTCGTACATGTTTTCCGAATCTGGAAATGTGGGCACCATCATTATTTTTGATTCAAGAGGAAGAACTGTTAAGAATCTTGTAAACAGTGAACTTCTGGGAACCTCTGGTACATATTCGTGGGATGGAATAACTGAAGATAATCAAAAAGCTCCCATTGGAATATACGTTGTTTATTTTGAGATATTCGATATGCACGGAAATATTCAGGCATTTAAAAAAACCGCTGTACTTGGAGCTTACCTTAACCGCTGATCCTATGGATATTATCGGAGATGTTCTTATTCCGGTAGAATTGAAAAGAACTGATCTCTATTTCTGTTGCAATCTGAAAAAATGTAAAGGAGCCTGCTGTGTTGCCGGAGATGCAGGTGCTCCTATCGAACCCCATGAGATTTCTGCGATTCAGGACTGCCTTGAGATCATAAAACCATATATGCAGAAGAAGGCTTCCGAAATGATTACTCCTGAAAATCTTTTTGATTATGATCCTGAGGGAAATATCGTAACTTCATTACTGAATGACAGAGAATGTGTCTTTGCCAATTTTTCAGGAGGTATTGCATATTGCGCTATTGAAAAAGCATTTCTGGAAAAGAAGATCACTTTCAGAAAACCGGTTTCATGTTTTCTTTATCCCCTGAGAGTGTCAGATGAAGGAGTATTAAGAAAGGTTGTCTATCATAGTTGGGAAATCTGCCAACCTGGCATTGAATTTGGTAACAACAGGAAAATCAAACTCATCGATTTCCTTCAGGTTCCTCTTCGGGAAAAATTTGGAAAAGAATGGTATACGCATTTTCGTAATCTGCTTAAAAACAAACAGATATGAAATCAAAATTAATTCTTCTTTTGACTGGATTGCTTATAATCTGCATCGAGTCTCGATCTCAAACTTTGTTTGATATTTTTCTGGAACTGCCTGATTCTGCTATCTACGGTACACCTGATGACGCAAGACAGATTATGGTGAGTGGTTATCGGACATCTGATTTTTCAAATGTTGAGGAAAAGGAAATTTATTTGCTTATTGATACCGCAGATCATAAGAACGGTTACATGAGCATGTCTGGAGGTCTTGAATGTCTGTGGGAGATGTGTTATTGGAATATGGACAAGGGAAGTAAACTGGTGGCTGTTAACAGTTTGTGTTGTGGTCCCTTGTGCTATACAGACATGCTTGTTTTTTATAATTGGGATGGGAAGAAACTTACACAACTTGCCACAGAAAATATTATTCCGGATGTGTGGAGTGATTTTTTCAAAAAGGATCAGACGGAAACTGAGAAGTTGTTTGGAGTAGAAGAGGGGACCATGTCATCATTGTTATTTAATCTGCCCAGACAGGGTTTGGATATAAAAGCCTTTTTTACATTATGGGAACTTCCTGATCTTCAGAAGGAATATTTTTACGGGAACACCATAATGCTTCAATGGAACAAAGGCACATTTAAAAAAGGTGAAATATTCTGGGAACTTGAATAATATAATATCTGAAATACCCCTTTCCTGGATTGAGAAAGATGCTTCTTTAATCCGTGTTTTTCCATTCGGAAAAATTTCGTCATGCATAGTTTTTGTTCAGCAGGTAAATGAAATGTTGCAATCAACTTCCCTGAAGTTTGAGATTTCAATTGAGAACAAAAAAGATGTGAAAATATCACTTATTTCAGGTGAATCCTTAAAAAGTAATAGAGCGCTTTGTTATCAGACAGCCGATCAGATTTCTGAGTTGTATGGGTATTATTTCCGGGACTGTTAAAGATTATTATTAACAAACTATTGTTATTAATATTTCGTTTGTAAAATGCAGATGTTTTTCAATCTGTGTATTTTTACACTGAAAAATTTCAAATAATATGAGTATTTTGTTACAAATAGTAAATTCAGCTGACTCAGTGGCTGATACTGTAGTCACTGCAGCACAGCAGCCTCTTGTTCAGGAATATGAAAAACTTCAGTTGCTTGAAGTAGCCATGAAAGGTGGATGGATTATGATTCCCCTTGTTGTTCTTTCCGTAATTGCAATCTATATTTTTATTGAGAGGTTTTATGCAACAAAAAGGGCAGCCAGGGAAGATTCAGGATTTATGACAAATATCAGAAATTATATTCATGATGGGAAGATTGATTCGGCAAGAGCATTGTGTCAGGCAAACCAGACACCTCTGGCCCGAATGATTGAGAAAGGGATCATGAGGATTGGGCGGCCACTCAATGACATCAGTGCTGCCATAGAAACTGTCGGGAAACTGGAAATTGCCAAACTTGAAAAATCAGTTGCTTTTCTTGCAATGACGGCAGGAGCTGCTCCAATGATCGGGTTTCTGGGAACAGTTTCGGGAATGATAAAGGCCTTTTACAATTTGTCGAAAGCAGGAAACAACCTTGATATCGGATTGCTTTCCAGCGGGATTTATGAGGCCATGGTTACCACTGTGGGAGGATTGATCGTGGGGATTATTGCCTATATTTGCTATAATATTATTGTTGCCAGAATAGAGAAGGTCGTTTTTATTCTGGAAGCGAGGGCAACAGAATTCATTGACATATTAAATGAACCTGCTTAATTTTCCGAATTATGGCAATCACTACCAGAAATAAACGAAGTTCAGATTTCAGTGCGGCATCAATGTCCGACTTAGTGTTTCTGCTGTTGATATTTTTTATGCTGACTTCAACACTTGTCAGTCCAAATGCCATCAAGTTATTGTTGCCCAGCAGTACTAGTGAAAGAACATTTGACCCCAATGTAAAAAAACTGCAGGTATATATTGATGAACAAGTCAATTTTTATGTGGGACAGAATTTGGTCAGTCAATCTGATCTTGGCGATATGATTTCCCGGGAATTGCTTGGAACTACTCAGTCAACAGTGGAATTAAGAGCTGATGCCAGTGTTTCGGTTCAAAATATTGTTTTTGTGATTGATGCAGTGAATCAAATCAACAAATCAATGAATACGAAGCATAAGGTGATTCTTGCAACAAAACCCATATAATTTCGTTCAAGAAATTATATGTAAATTCTGAACCATGGAAAAGAAACACAAAATCAGAGGAATAGCAGGCACAATTGTTTTTCATGTATTGCTTGCCTTGTTATTGGTTCTCTTTGCGTTTAAAACTCCTTTGCCTTTGCCGGAAGAAATGGCTGTTGAGATTGATATGGGCGGAGGTGGCGGTGGACAGACAGGAGACATGTCTGAATCATCACAGGATCAGAGTTCTGATCAAAAATCTCCAGACAATTCGCAAAACTCAAGCTATGAGAATTTTGTAACCCAAAATGATCCCTCAGAGATCACTGCCTCAAATGTTGATGCAAATCCTGTAGTCAGAAATGAACAGGTTATTGATCAGCGAATTTCAGAATTTTGGAATTCAAAACAAAATTCAAAAAATGGAGGATATGGTAAGGAAAAGGATGCAGGCACAGGTACAGGAACAGGAACCGGAACCGGAAAAGGAACAGGAGATGGATCAGGAACTGGCACTGGAACTGGTCAGGGGAGTGGTCCCAATTTCAGTCTGCATGGACGGTCTGCAAAATATATCCCCATACCTGATTATACCGAGCAGGATCAGGGGAAGGTTGTCGTTGATATTTGGGTAGACAAAAACGGAAATGTTACAAAAGCAATTGCCGGAGCCAGGGGAACAACGACCTCAAATCCCTCATTGTGGCGTAAAGCTCAGCAAGCCGCTCTTAGTGCCAAATTCTCTGTTAATCATGATGCTCCTGAAGAGCAAAAAGGCACAATTACCTATAATTTTATTCGCTTAGGGAATTAGCATTTGCTAAGTGACCAGCATTTTTTCAGTGGAGTAAGGACAAATCCAAACTCAAGTCCTCGCTTATATGTGGGTTCCAGATCGAGAAATTTCATCCCGAAATCATAACTCATGGTCATTTCAAGAGAGATGGTTTTCTGGGCTCTTCCGTAAATTCTGAACCCTCCGGAAAGCACCAGATGATTACTCGACCTGTAGTGAAGTCCAAGTCTCCCCCTATCATAGTACTTGTAATGCACAATAGGAAAAAACAAAACAGTTGCACCAAATGAAAAGCTGAATTCGGAATCATACCACATCTGAGCGTTCGGAAAAATATTGAAATGTTTTGGTTCTTTTATCAGATAGCCGCCATGCAGCTGGATCATGCGACCAGGAAAATAACTTGTGTCATTATGCCGGAACTCCGAAAATAGATTGTATGCAGAGATTCCGATTTGTGTTTTAAAATACTGATCTTCTGTCCAGCATTCAACTTGTTTACTGCCAAAGGAAAGGCCGGCATTCATATCAAACTTTTTTGAATCATACATGCGCGAATAGCCGGGCTGAAATCCAAAAGATATATAAGATTTGTTTTTCATGATTTTATGAAAAGCAATGCTAAGATAATCAGATCTGAACTTATCGGTTTCATGATCATGCCTTACTCGCTTGTCGAGAATGCCTATTCCCATCATCATCCCGGAATATTCTTTAATATTCAGACCGTATTCGCCAACCTCTTTTGAAAACACAATTTTTAATTCTGCATCAATGGTTTGGTTGTATGATTTGTAATCTGTTGCAGTTTCATACCTTCTGAAATGGTGTAGTTTCCATTTGTTTTCCATGAGACCTGTCAGCGCAGGATTTTGCATTGGTTGATTATAATAATACTGACTGTGAAGATCTGTTTGAGCAAGACTCAATACTGCAGAAAGCAGAAACAGAAACATAAAAAATAGATATTTATTCATCATTGTCATCCTTTGAAAACGGTTGAAAATATTTGCAAATAGTGGAAAATTGACAGAACGTACACTTTTTAGTATTTGTTGTAGGAATAAAAGGAGTTTTTGGGTCTAAAATTTCATCTATTATACTGATGATGAATTCTTTAAATCCTTGGATGGTACTGTCGGGAATACTGCTTGAAGATTTGCTGTATTGGAGCGGGATAAATCCGGCAGAATATTTTCTTAGGGAAATAATTCCTGCTTCAGTATTTCTGAATTGTGAAAGTTGAGAGCAGTTTCTGCTGATCAGTAGATAAAAAAGAAGCTGAAGTTGTTGCTTGTTCAGTTCTGAAAAATTCAGTTCGTTCTCAGGCTGATCTTTTTTAAGTAAAGTGAGACTGTCTATCATTCCTGTTTTATAATCAGATATGCGAAGATTGCCATTTACATTATCTACCCTGTCGAAAGTACCCCTTAATCTGTATTTGTTATCATTCTGATTGATTGTGAACTCAAACTCATGTTCAAGAAAAAGAGGGATCACCGGATATTGATCAGAATTACGCTGATCAGCTTTTATAACATTTGTAAGCATCCGTGCCGCAACCTGTTTTATAATCAGATTTTTACCCCTGCTCATATCTCCACCTTTATAATGATTATGAAATGCCAGGTCAAGGACAGATTGTATTCTTTTCAGTGCATCACTGAAGAATATCTGGTCGGCCTTTCTGTTTAGTGTTGAAGAATAAATTGTTTTAAGACTTTCATGAATAATATCCCCAAGAACATTCATACTCACTGAATCATCAATAGAATTAGGGACTTCTTTGACCTGTAATATTCTTGAAAGATAAAACCTGAAAGGGCATTCAATGTAATTACTTAATCCTGAAGCAGAATAACCATTCTTGTGAAATGTGTTGATTTTATCAAGTATCTGGGAAGATTTGACAATGCCCGGATGTTGAATTACAGGGACCTCAAGTGCAGGAATTTTCAGAACAGACTTGTTTACAGACCATTTGTTTTTTGAAGCAGGAAATAGTTCATAATCAATTTGCCTGATGAAGCGACTTTCTTCTTTTCCACTGACGGGATCCGGTTCAGTATTGTAAAGAATCCAGATATTCTCTGCCCGTTGAATCAGTCTCAAGAAGTAGTATGCATAAATAGCATCCTTGTGGCCGGGAACATTCATCTCAAAACTTCTTCTGAGATCAAAAGGAATAAATGTGAGCATACGACGGCTTCCTGCAGGCATGAATCCCTCATTGAAATTAGTAAAAATGACATTCTTGAAATCAAGACATCTGGTTTCAAGAAATCCCATGACCTGAAGTCCTCCAAGTGGTTCTCCTTCAAAGGGTATTTGTATTCCGGATATTATTCGCTGAAAAAGAAGAGAAAAACCATGAAATGTAATTGGAAAACCTGCTTTTCCCACATAACTGTTAATGTGATCTACAGCTTGTGACATGCGTTTGCACATAAGTTGAGTTAAAGAATCGTCTTCACCGATGCCTGCCGAAATTTCGGAGCAAAGCCTTGTGCAATAGCCCCCCAGAATCTCTGGTTGTTCTGCTTGATTAAAATATCTGATTATTCTTTCAAAATTGGCCTTGTCGAAAGTGTTTTTCAACATTATTTCAAGCTCATCTTGAGAATAAAAGAGTTTGTTTGATAGGAGTAGAGAATCAGAAAAAATTTTCCCTGTAACAGATGCAGATGATTCTAATATAGTATCAAACAGTGAATGGCGGAAAAAATTGATGAGGTCTGAATAGTAAAATCTGTAGCTTTTCTTTCTAACAAATTGATTCTGTGCATTGATATGAAGTTTAATCAGCGCATTTGTAATACTGAATACAGAAGAATGGCTGAGACTATAACCCATAGTAATATTCACCTGCTGAATACATTCAGGAATACTTTCAAGCAGTTGTGGCAGAGTAGATTCATCCGCAGGAACAATGACAGTGGAATTGACAGATGAAGTATCAGAAAGAAAAAGATTTTCAGCAATTAAACCGGCATATTTTGACTGGCTTAGGTGCAGTGGAGCCCCAATAATATTTATTTTTTTTGATGTCTCAAGCAGAGAAGTTTCAAAAGTATGGTCATCAGCAGGTGGCCAGATTTGAAAATTTTTTCTCAGAAAGAACCCTGCTTCTTGTTTTTCATCCTGTACATAGCTTAGATCAGCATCCCAGAAAAGTTTGACGTTGCCATGTCTAACAAAATGGTCAATAACTATTGTTTCAGCTTTATTGAGAGCATTGAAGCCTGCAAATACATAGGTTTTATTATTGTCAGGCAGTATTTTACCGTTAAGAATACTTTCTGCAACAGTTCTGTATGCCATGCCGTCAAATGCCATTGATTCAGCAGAAAGTTTTTCCCTGAAAGCATGATAATACGTTTCAAGTTTTTTAAAAAACTCTAGGTATTGTTTCTCTGTACCAGATAGCTCGCCTTTAGCGGGATTCCACATTTCTATTGCTTTGGCTTCGTCGAGATTTGAAAATAGTTGTCTGGCATTGACCATTGAATGATCAATATCGTTAAAATCAGCAAGCATCATTTCCCCACTACTTATAAAGTGTTCAAATTCCCAGGAGTTTTCATTATTACCGGTTTCTCTGTAAATATCATACAGCTTGAAAAGAAGTGAGATGTTATCTGTTTGTCTGAATGAGCTATAGGAGAATATGAAGTCACGTATGCTGAAGCACTCGGGTGCGAATATGGGTTTGCCGGATAATGCTCCCAAAGCCCTGTATAGAAATGCCGCAGGCCGTCTGTTTGGAAATATTACAATGACATTCCGTAGCTCCGGGTTTGTTTGATATATGTATGCAGCTAGTTTTTCAATGAAGGTCATGAGTGTCCATTTTATTTAAAATTTTTTGAGCTTCCTGTATCTGCTCGTGTTTACCAACATCAATCCATTGGTTATTGTTGTGAAGATATCCGGCTATACGATATTTACTGCAAAGTTCAATGTAAAGTTGTGTCATTGAAAATATGTCTTTTTTGGGCAGAAGTGGAAAAATATCAGCAGAAACAACATGTATTCCGCTAAATGCCAGAGATGTAAGTGGGTTTTTTGTGAAGACAATTTGTTCTCCTGTTACGGTATTCTGCCACCCTTTCATGTCAAATTGTTCGTCAAAAAGGAGATATCTGAAAGATTGGCGTTGTTTTACTGCAAGGGTTGCAAGACAATTATTTTGAATATGAGTGTTATAGAGATCATTCAGTGAAATGTCGGATATGATATCAACATTGTGCAGAAGGACATGAGTAGCAGATGTGAAGTGTGTTGCTGCAATTTTGAGCCCCCCTCCTGTATCGGCAAGAAAATTTTGCTCGTGAGAAATGCTTATGTTTAATTCCGGAAAAGGAGTTGTTTGAATAAATTGAATAATTTTTTCTGCAAGGTGATGCACGTTGATAACCACTTTGTTAAACCCGTTGTTGCTGAGTTTTCTGAGAATATACCAAAGCAACGGCTTGCCATTAATATTCAGAAGAGCCTTGGGAGTATGAACTGAAATATCGCCCAATCTTGTCCCCCTCCCGGCAGCAAAAACCATCGCAAATTTATCCATTGTTATTGTAAGATGAACATGTGAAATTACAAAAAAAAGTGTTACATTGATTTCAGAAAATCCCTGATGATGAGATTGTGGTCAAAGGCCAGATCAGGAAGATGAGAAGAGCTGAACCAGCAGGCTTCGGAAGCGTCATCACCACCTGTCACTGAGAACTTTTCATTCACTGATGCCTGGAAAACCACCGAAATTGTTCTCCCTCTCGGATCTCTTCCGGGTTTTCCATAAGTTGCAAACTGTTTTAGGTTGGAGATCAGCAGGCCTGTCTCTTCATGCAGTTCACGCTGGGCAGCTTCGGAGAGATCTTCTTTCATATCAACAAAGCCACCAGGCAGTGCCCACATCTCTTTGAATGGTTCCTTACCTCGCTTAATGAGTAAAATCCATTGTTCTCCGGGGGATGTCTGGCATGTGATTATGCAATCCACCGTCACCATAGGTCGGGGATATTTATATGTGAAAAGGCTCATTGGCTTTTCCTTTTTGCCAGGTTCGAAAGAGTCTTCACCTCAAAAAAGGTATATGTAATATAAAAAACAAGAAACGGGATAATTATTGATGCTTTTGTGAAAGGAGCATAAATTACATTGAGGACAAGAGCAGTCAGATACAGAACCAGTTTTGCCAGAGTGACACCCATAAACATGCCGATAAATCTGGATGGTTTTCCTTTCAGGCTATTGGTGAGCAGATAATGTGACAGCACATTGATGAGAAAGAAATAGGCAAGATATAATGGCCACCACTCAGCTGCTTTCCATTGAGGGAGGAAGTAGTTCCAGGCAGCGCATGAAATGAGTAGAAGAAATGTCAGAATACCAATATTTTGAAGATATGGATCTATAATACGTTTCATTTTTTCTGATCGTTTTTTAAAAGGTCTTTTACTGAAATATAAATTGCAAGTATAACCGAAAGAAGAGAGAGAAGTACAGTAAAAACCGGAAATCCGGTCTTCACTAACCTGTCAAGCTGTAAGCCTCCGAATGTACCTGCAACAATAATAATAATCATTTGAGTTGCCATGGATGTGTACCTGGCATAATTGAAAAATTTGCTTTTATTCTTTTTCTGTTGCATCTGGCTGTTCTGCATGTACTGCAGAATTAGTATTGCTATTGCTCATTATACAGTTGCCAGTAAAAACTGCGCCCTGCTCAATTGAAATTTTCCCAACTTTGATATCGCCTTCAATTCTTGAAGTGGATTTCATAGTGAGGAGTTCAGCTATTTGCATTTTTCCAAACACCTTTCCCGATATATCTGCACTGTTGGCAATGAATTCGCCTTCCATTCTTGCTGTATTTCCCAATACCAGTTTTCCTTCTGTCTGAATTTTTCCCTTTAGTGTACCGTCTATGCGAATGTCACCCTTTCCTATAATGTCGCCGATGATGACAGTTCCGGCTCCAATCAGGCTAATATTTGGAGTTTCAGCTGCAGCTTGATTGTTTTTTGACATATAAATTACTATTTACTGCAAATATATAACATAATAATGAATTATTATGAAAAAGTAGCAGAATATAAAACGCCTGTTGAAGGAATTACTGTTTAATGAATTTACTTTCAGAAATGACCCCATGCATGTCAGACCATTTGATAATGTAGATTCCGCTATTCCAGGTCGAGATATTGATATCGTTTCTTCTGCCTGATGAAACAGAAAGTATAAGCCTGCCATTGATATCATAAATATCAATGCGTTCGGCTTCACCCCTTAGGGTTTCAATGGTGATTAAATCACTTGCAGGATTGGGAAAAACCGAGAATAAGGGAGAATCATCAAAAAAATTGACAGTTGTGGTTGGATTGTAAATCCATTCAATTTCCTTCACAATGGAATCGCCGTCTGCTCTAACAGTGAAAACTGGCAAGCCGAAGCCATTTGCGTGAAAATTGATTTCGATTTTGACTGTATCTGTTGCAT
>CAYRXH010000033.1:0-27136 GCA_964428185.1 uncultured Bacteroidales bacterium | reverse complement strand
TAAAAGTTGATTGTTTCGTTTTTTTTTATTTTATTTTATTTTGCATGATTAATCTTAAAAAAACAATTATTATGAAGAAAACATAATTCATTTTATTCATTATGTGCGTTTGTTTTATATACTCCTGCACAAAAACAGAGATGGAATCTGCAAAACAACAGATCGAAATCAGGAATGAGATTGAGGCCCCAAGCTATAATAAGGCAATATTGCTTTGTGTATTGGATTCTGCAACAGGGAGAATGGGATGGATGTGTAATGGTACTGGCAATGCTTGTCAGTATTATACGCGGTGTATGCCATTCGGAAAAAACATTAAGGATGCAGGTATTGATTTCGAACAAAATCAGATTAATTTTAATGGGATAAAAGCCTTTAATATTACAAATCAATTTATTTTTGATAATTATATTTTACTTGAAGAAATTTCAAAAGAAGGAAACATCAAACATCCTAGGGAATTATTAAAATAGAAACAATTATGGCCCGAAATTTCAGTACATTTATAATTTGGATTTTTCTTGCTGTTTTTTCAATTTCATGCAAACATTCTTATAATCCCGTATCAGATTTCCAATACCGGGTCATATCAGACACCCTTCACATTCAAGCTGATACTGACTTTTTTAAGTTATGTTCATTCGGCGACACAGCACTTCTTATTATAAAAAAAACAACCATTGATTCTATTGATTTTTACATGTATTCAACTGAGGGATTCAAAAAACTAAAATCATCGTATGTAAAAGATCAGTCTTTGTTTGCTCCATCTGCCGAATTTGGAGGAATTAAAAAAATACAATGCATAAACACAGATTCTTTGATATTTTTCAAAACCTATGGTGTATGGCAAAATTACAGATTCTTTCTCTATTCTGCCAAAATGGATTCCATATTGTATGATAGTTATTTTTTTCCTGAAAAAATGCACACCGGAGATACTGTTGTTAAGTATTGTATGTCTGATCAGTTTCTGTGGAATCCCAAAACCCGGCGCATTGGTTTCTACTTTTACAGAGGCAATGATACAACAGTTTCTGACAAACACTTTTTTGCGGAAATTGATCCTGACAGCAAAGATTTCGTCATTCATGACATCTCTCTTCCTTTAGTTTACAACACCAAAAAAAATGAAATATACCCTTGGGGAGACAGAATCTTTGTCACCCTAAACAAAGACAACAATTACGTGTTTTGCTTCGGGATTACCAACGAAATTATTGAATATGATCCGGCAAGTCAAACAACTGAAATACACAGGGTTGAACACAAAAACTATTCAAAACCCATGTCATATATTTATGAAGAGAAGGTGAATGGAGATGACTTTGTGAGCATCGGGGAACAATCATTTGCATATCTGAATCTTTTATTCAACACAATCAGCGAAGAGTATGTCAGAGTTTATTATATGGAACTTCCAGAGAAAGATGAAGATGGGTATATTAATGATGTTTCAGAGAAACAGATGGGATTCTCAATTATTGATAAATCCTTCCACACCATAGGCGAAGTCCTGCTCAGCGAGAATGAAAAAAAGTTTTATCCCAATTACACTGCCACACCAATGGGGCCTGCATGGGTAAAGCAAGTTGATGACAGAATCATTGCATACAGAATTGAAGTGATCAGAAAGTAATGTCAGGAAAGAAAATCACTGTTTTAATTTTTCTTTTATGTGTCCTGAGCACAATCATTTCCTGCGTAAACAAAACAACTTCAACATATAAGCATGAAGAGTTACTGATCAGATATCTGAAAGATTATCATTATGAAATTTTCTCTGAACTGGACTGTGGTCTGCTGGTATATAAACAACAGTCTCTCTGTTCCAACTGCCTCCCGGAAATTGAACTGACAGAAGTCATAAAAACGATAAAAGAACATTATGACTCACTGCCTCTGTTTATGCTCACTGACAAAAAATATTACCAATTGCCACCTGGTTTCCAGGAGTCGGTGATCATCATTGATGAAGACCCCAAAGTACTGCAAAAGCACGGTCTTCATCACAGTTACATTCACTGGTTTCATATCAGGGATTTACAGCTTATCGAATGGTATTGTTTTATGGATAATGAGGATTTGAATAACTTCAGCAGCCAGACGACACAACGTTAAAACACTGAGATTTTCAAAACGAAAAACTGACCATTTCTTATCCGTCATTCTTTTCTTCAACCATTGCTTTCTTCAATATTAAAACGAAGGAGCATACAATTTGCGTTGTTTTGAGGTTTTGGTTTGCACCTGTTTTGTTCTTGGATATCTTACTGAATACTGCATATCGTAAGCTTGTTTCTGTTCGGGTGCCAGTTCAAACCGCCAGTGGAGCATTCCTGTCAGCACAAAATGCTCGGCCAATGAAATCTCCTCAACAAATACTTCAATCTCAGAATTTTCAGAAACTGGAACCTGGTCAATAATTTCAATATTAATCGGAGCCTTTCTGTTGTTCTTCACTTCGTAGTGATACCTGAATGTTTCCTTTGTTTTTCCACCGATAAACTGTTTCGAAGTAAAATCCTTCACCTTGGCACGCATTACAAACACCTTGTTGTCCCTTCCTAGTGATAGGTTGAGTGTATCGCTCACTTCACGTGTATAGATGTAGGATTTGCCCACATAGGTTTCGGCAAAATACACATTGGCTTCACCTTCAACAAGATTCAGGTCTTCCCAGCCAACAATCTGAGCCATCAGATAGACGCTTTTTTCAACTTTGGGGACACAGATATGTCTGTAAGTTGCCGGAATCTGGTATTCATTCACTTCCACAATATAGGGTTTTGCATCACTTGGAATGGAATACGTTGTGGCCAGAGGAAGATCAATACTGAGCTCTGATACTGAAATGGGAACAAAAGTAACCTCTCCCTTTTTCTGTGCGTTTTTGGAGTTTTCCATTTGTTGTACATAATAGTTGTCATTCAGATTTGCTGCCTGATATGGGTTGCTTTCAGCAATGGAATAGCTGCTTGTGGTAAAATTGAGTCTCCACGGATTGAGGGCAGGATAGTTCACACTTTTGTTGGGATCGGCTGTTGACAGAACCATCGGAACATTGGTCCAGTCGATGTCAGTATTATTGAACACTTTTGCCCTGTAATAAAGGTTGAGAGGTCTGTCAATATCTTCAGCCCTGATTTCATAAAAAGGAGCCCATCCTGCATCTGCAACATAGTAGCGCAGATCAATTTTCCCTTTAAATGGTTTGTCTGTTTCAAGCAAAATCAATATTTCAGACCGGGAATAATTCTGCATGGCGTTCAGTTCATACAGTTCAGAATTCAGTTTGGCTGCTTCACGGTTCAGTTCATCAATATCCAGCTGAATTTTACTCATCCGCTTGTTGATATCAAAAATCCGGGTCTGGAAGAAATCAGCAGTTTTCTGAAGATCAACAACACTGGTCCCGTTATCAGTGCCACCAACTGTTTGATTTTTCAGCAACAGTTCCCGCTGAATTGTTAAGGCATCCTGTTCATTCTGCAACAAAGTGATTGCTGATGTGACAAGTTTCAATGAGTCCCTGACTTGCCTGATGCGTGGTTTTTCACTTTGCTTTGTCAGAAAATCAATTTTGTGGGTCACAGACAGAACTGAAATACCCACATCAGCATTCACCCGGAGGCTCCTTGGATCAAGACGCGGAGAGAGATCCTGAATTTTTAAAAGATTTCTTCCCTGAGAAAGCATGATATCAAACTGATGGCTGACTTCGGCCCCTTCGGTATAAACAACAACAGAAGTAATTGCAGGCTGCAGCTCTTTCATGGTTTCATTCTGGGCATGAAGAGACAAACAAATGGTCAGCGTAATTAAAGACACAAACATTGATTTCATGGTATATTGTTTTTAAAATTTGTTTCAAAACTATAAAACATAATATTTTTGCAAGCCTTCAGTTGGCAAAACAGTTCTTCGGGATGGCAAAAACCTGATTTTGAAAGATCAGAATTCAAATGTACGGAATAATTTATACTCCCAATGCATTTTATACATTGATTTAATTTATTGCAAAAGAAAAGCTTTTTTGTAATTTTGCTGCCAATACAACTAAACAGAACTTATGGATGCTATTAAAATGGTTGACCTTCGTCGGCAATACCTGAAAATTAAAGCCGAAGTGGATGCTGCTGTTATGGAAGTGATTGATACTACTGCATTTATCAACGGCCCTGCTGTTCATCAATTTCAGAAAAATCTTGAAACT
This sequence comes from uncultured Bacteroidales bacterium, assembly GCA_964428185.1. Taxonomy (GTDB): domain Bacteria; phylum Bacteroidota; class Bacteroidia; order Bacteroidales; family DTU049; genus CAYMAZ01. Next base: position 22,920 of record CAYRXH010000033.1, on the reverse strand, counting down.
TACCTTGACTGTAAGCACGTTATTCCCTGTGCCAACGGCACTGACGCATTGCAAATTGCTCTAATGGCTCTCAATCTTCAACCCGGAGATGAAGTGATCACGACATCCTTCACTTTTGTGGCCACCGTTGAGGTCATTGAACTTTTGAAACTGAAACCTGTGATGGTGGATGTGGATCCACGCACTTTCAATATGGATATCAACCAATTGCGCAAAGCAATTACTCCAAGAACAAGGGTAATTCTTCCTGTTCATCTTTTCGGACAGTGTGCCGATATGGAAGCCATTATACAAATCGCTGAAGAGAGCAATCTGTATGTGATTGAAGACACCTGTCAGGCCATTGGTGCTGACTTTATATTTAAAGACGGAAGCCGCAAAAAAGCCGGTACTATGGGACATATCGGCTGCACCTCATTTTTCCCTTCAAAAAATCTGGGAGCCTATGGTGACGGTGGTGCCATTTTTACAAACGATGACAAACTGGCTGCTGACATGAGGTATATTGTCAATCATGGGATGGTGGTTAGATATTATCATGATATGGTTGGAGTGAATTCTCGGCTTGACAGTATTCAGGCTGCCATACTGGATGTGAAACTGAAACACCTTGATGAATATGCTGCTGCCCGGAATAAAGCCGCGTCATATTATTCTGAAAGGCTGGGAACACATCCTGGAATTAAAACCCCTGTTACCGCAGCATATACGACTCATGTTTTTCATCAATATACACTTATTGCCGATGGCTTCAGCAGAGACGAACTGATAAAATATCTGGCAGACAGACAAATCCCCGCAATGATATACTATCCAGTACCTCTCCATCTTCAGAAAGCATACATGCATCATGGATACCGGGAGGGAGATCTGCCCATTACCGAAGAACTTTCACGAACTGTATTTTCTCTGCCCATGCACACTGAACTCACTCAGGAGCAGCTTGATTATATCTGCACTTCAATTCTTGAATTTTTAAAATAAGCCAATGAAAGAAAAAGAGTATTTCTCACACGAAACAGCAGTCATTGATCCCGGATGTACCATCGGCAACGGTACAAAAATTTGGCACTTTTCTCACATCATGCCCAACTGCGTGATTGGAAAAAACTGTAATATCGGACAAAATGTTGTTGTTTCACCCGACGTGGTTCTTGGCAACAACGTTAAAATTCAGAATAATGTGTCTGTCTATACGGGTGTCATTTGTGAGGATGATGTTTTTCTGGGACCTTCGATGGTCTTCACCAATATTATAAATCCTCGCAGTGCAGTGGTCAGAAAGAGTGAATACATGAAAACCATTGTAAAAAGAGGCGCAAGTATCGGGGCTAATGCAACCATTGTTTGCGGAATCACTCTCGGCAGATTTTCTTTTATCGGGGCAGGTGCAGTTGTCACCAAAGATGTTGCTGACTATTCTCTTGTTATAGGAAATCCGGGCAGGCATGTAGGCTGGATGAGTGAATTCGGCCACCGGCTGCATTTTGGTAAGGACGGAATTGCTGTTTGTCCTGAAAGCGGAGAAAAATATAAAATTATTGACAATAAAGTAGAAAAACTATGAATTTTGCACTCATCGGTGCAGCGGGATTTATAGCTCCCCGACACATGAAGGCCATCAAAGAGACAGGCAATGTGCTTGTTGCGGCGCTTGACAAAAATGACAGTGTTGGCATTATTGACAATTTTTTTCCTGAAGCTGATTTCTTCATTGAACCCGAACGCTTTGACAGACATCTTGATAAGCTGAGACGACTGCCAGGAAAAAAAGTGGACTATGTGAGTATCTGCAGTCCTAATTTTCTTCACGACGCTCACATCAGACTCTCAATCAGAAACGATGCTAATGCGATTTGTGAAAAACCTGTGGTACTTAATCCATGGAATGTTTCATCGCTTGCAGAACTTGAAAAGGAAACCGGAAAGAACATATACACCATCCTTCAGCTCCGTCATCATGAATCGATTGTGAATCTCAAGCGAGCAGTTGATCAACATCGCACTGAAAAAAAATATGACATCGACCTCACCTATATCACCGGACGGGGAAACTGGTATCATTTTTCATGGAAGGGCGACACTGCCAAATCAGGAGGTATTGCCACAAACATAGGAATTCACTTTTTTGATATGCTGGTGTGGATATTTGGCGAACTGCAATCCTGCGAAGTACATTTGTCTGATCATCAAAGAACTGCAGGCATTATGGAGCTCGAACATGCAAGAGTCAGATGGTTTCTCAGTGTCAATGCTGACGATGTGCCCTCAGATCTGAAAAAGTCCGGAAAGCGAACATATCGCTCCATAACAATTCAAAATGAAGAAATTGAGTTTTCAGATGGATTTACTGATTTGCATACAATCAGTTACAGGGAAATTCTGGCCGGTCAAGGGTTCAGGGTGTCTGAAGCAATGAAATCAGTAGTAGTAGCTCATGAAATCAGAAATGCATCAGTGATTTCTCCCAAAAGCGATTATCATCCTTATGTTCAACAACTTATAAAACGTTAATTATACTTATGTATACTCAGATTATCAGTAAACAGAAAAAAGTATCAGTGATTGGACTTGGCTATGTGGGTCTTCCAATTGCACTTGGTTTTGCACGGAAAATTTCTGTCCTTGGTTTTGACATCAAGGCCGATCGAGTTGCTATGATGAAAGACCATATAGATCCCAGCAATGAGATCCCGGCCTCCGGCTTTCAGGGTTGCGACATTGAATTTACAGCCAATCCGGAAGACATAAGCAAAGCCTGTTTTCACATTGTGGCAGTACCTACTCCGATCAACAAACACAATCTTCCTGACCTTACTCCACTCATCAGGGCCTCTGAAACCCTTGGCAAGGTGTTAAAAAAGGGAGACATCGTTGTTTATGAATCGACAGTATATCCTGGGGCAACAGAAGAAGATTGTGTTCCTGTGCTTGAAAAATATTCCGGGTTGAAATATCCAAAAGATTTTAAAGTGGGGTATTCTCCCGAACGCATCAATCCTGGCGATAAGGTGCATACACTGGAAAACACAGTGAAAATAGTTTCTGGGTGTGATGAAGAAACCCTGAAAACGATAGCTCAGGTGTATGAACTTGTAATTGAGGCCGGAGTGCATCGCTCCCCCTCAATCAAGGTTGCCGAAGCTGCAAAAATCATAGAAAATACCCAGAGGGATGTGAATATTGCATTGATGAATGAACTGTCAATTATTTTTAACCGAATGGGAATCAATACTTTTGATGTGCTTGAAGCTGCTGGAACCAAATGGAATTTTTTGAAATTTCAACCAGGTCTGGTTGGCGGTCATTGCATCGGAGTTGATCCGTACTATCTTGCTTTTAAAGCTCAAGAATACAGATATCATCCGCAGATTATCAAATCCGGACGGTTTGTAAACGACTCAATGGGATTTTATGTGGCAAAACAACTGGTGAAGAAACTCATTTCCACAGGAAAAAACATACTTCAGACCAAAGCATTGGTGATGGGTATCACTTTTAAGGAAAATGTGAAAGATATCAGAAACTCAAAAGTTGCCGATGTTGTATATGAACTGCAGACATACGGTGTAAAAGTGGATGTTTACGACCCCAACGCTGATTATGATGAAGTGCAGCATGAATATGGATTTCCAATCATTGAAAAACCTGATTCTGAATACGATGCTGTCATTGTAGCGGTTATGCACAAAGAATTTGAAGGATGGGATGAAACCAAACTTCTGGAACTGATGAAAAAGGATGGAAAAGGAATATTATTTGACATTAAAGGGATTTTCAGGAATAAAATCAAAACACTGACATACTGGAGCTTGTAATGAATAAGAGAAAAATACTAATCACCGGAGGTACAGGATATATTGGCTCACATACAGTGTGCAGAATGCTTGAGAATGGGGATGAGGTAGTCAGCGCTGACAATCTTTCAAACAGTTATGAGGATGTCAATGAACGGATAGAGAAAATTACCGGTAAAAGACCTGTTTTTGTAAACACTGAACTGTGTGATCCTTGTGCTGTCAAAAGTCTTTTCAGTGCCCATCCCGATATCAGTGGAATAATTCACTTTGCTGCATTTAAATCTGTTGGTGAATCTGTACTTGAGCCTTTGAAATATTACAGAAACAACCTGAATGCACTTGTAAATGTTCTTCAGGAAGCTGTCTCTCACAATGTTCGATCATTTGTTTTCTCTTCATCATGCACAGTTTACGGGCAACCATCATCATTGCCTGTCAGCGAGTTGTCTCCTGTTCAGCAAGCATGGTCTCCCTATGGAAATACGAAAAAGATATGCGAAGAAATACTCAGGGATTTTTGTTCAGTCAATCACAACTTTCATGTTGTTTCTTTGAGATATTTCAATCCCATCGGAGCACATCCAAGCGGCTTAATCGGTGAGTTGCCTGTTGGTATTCCCAACAATCTTTTACCATTTCTGACCCAAACTGCAATTGGTATTCAACAACAACTTCAGATTTTTGGTGGTGATTATCAAACTCCTGATGGAACGGCGATTAGAGACTACATACATGTTGAAGATTTGGCAGAGGCTCACATCAATGCACTTGATTATTCTGAGAACACCAAAAAAAAATCATGTTTTGAAGTATTCAATCTGGGAACCGGCAGAGGATACAGCGTTCTGGAAATTGTGAATACTTTTCAGAAAGTCAATGGGGTAAAAATTCCTTATCGCATCACAGAAAGAAGATTGGGAGATGTTGAGCAGATTTGGGCAGATCCTTCGAAGGCAAGCAAAGTACTGGGATGGAAGGCAAAACGTTCTCTTGAGGACATGTTGAGAGATGCCTGGAAATGGGAGCAATTTTACAGAAGAAGTAATGATTTTAACAAATAAGCAATGAAAAAATTTAAAAAACGGATTCTGATTACAGGAGGAGCAGGTTTCATCGGCTCTCATCTTGTTCAGCATTTTGTCAGAAAATATCCTGAATATCATATCATCAACCTCGATAAGCTGACATATGCCGGAAATTTGGAAAATCTGAAGGACATAGAAAATGAACTTAATTATTCATTTGTAAAAGGAGATATTCTTGATTCTGAACTTCTGAATCAGCTATTTTCAACATACAAACCTGAGGCTGTTATTCACCTTGCAGCCGAATCTCATGTGGACAGATCCATTCTCAACCCTCTTGAGTTTGTTCAGACAAATGTATTGGGCACATGCACATTGCTGAATGTTGCAAGGAAATACTGGACAGAAAACATGGGGAACAAGTTGTTTTATCATGTTTCAACAGATGAAGTGTTTGGGAGTCTTGGAGATGATGGCTTTTTTACAGAAGAAACCCCCTATGATCCCCGAAGTCCCTACTCTGCATCCAAGGCGTCAAGCGATCACTTTGTCAGAGCCTATTTTCATACTTATAAGATGCCCATTGTCATTTCAAACTGCTCAAACAACTACGGTCCGTACCAGTTTCCAGAAAAACTTCTGCCACTTATGATAAATAATATCATTCACAGAAAAAAACTTCCTGTTTATGGAAAGGGTGAAAATGTGAGAGACTGGCTGTATGTGGTTGATCATGTGAAGGCAATTGATCAGATTTTTCATAACGGACAAAGGGGAGAAACATACTGTGTAGGAGGAAACAATGAGTGGCAAAACATTGCTCTGGTCAGAGAACTATGCCGCATTATGGACCACAAACTTGGAAGAAATTCTGGAGAATCAGAACAACTGATAACTTATGTGACTGATAGAGCAGGACATGATCTGAGATATGCAATACACACAGGAAAAATTGCTTCAGAGCTAGGATGGAAACCGGAGGTTGAGTTTTCCGAAGGCTTAGAACAAACTGCTCAATGGTATCTTGACAATCGCAGCTGGCTTGATAATGTGACCAGCGGTGAATATATGAAGTATTATGATAAAATGTACAATCAGCGATGATGAAAAGCACTCGGTTTCATAATCAGGATCTATCCGAAATGAGGTTTCTTGTTACGGGCGGGGCAGGCTTTATCGGCTCTCATGTTGTTGATTATCTGATAGATAATGGTGCCGGAATGGTTCGGGTGGCAGATAATCTGTCCACCGGTTTTTATGATAACATCAAACACCATGTTGGAAAGAGCAATTTTCAGTTTCAACAGATTGACCTTGTGGATCCTCAAAACTGTATGATTGCATGTTCAGATATAGATATCGTTTTTCATCAGGCTGCATTGGGTAGTGTTACAAGATCAGTTGAACAGCCATTGAATACCAATTCAAACAATGTTACCGCCCATCTGAATATTTTGTGGGCATGTGTTCAGAAAAAAGTTCAGCGATTGGTGTATGCTTCTTCATCTTCAGTATATGGTGATGATATCAGCATTCCTAAAACTGAAGATAAAACAGGAATGCCGCTCTCTCCCTATGCTGTGAGCAAGAAAGTGAATGAGATTTATTCCCTGGTTTTTGCTGAATTATATGAACTGAAAGTTGTGGGGCTGAGATATTTCAATGTGTTTGGCCCCCGGCAAAACCCCGATGGTCCATACGCTGCTGTTATTCCCCTTTTTATAAAAGCATTGCTAGAAAATAGGTCCCCTGTGATTTATGGTGACGGCAAGCAAAGCAGAGATTTCACTTATGTGGATAATATAGTACAGGCAAATATTAAGGCTGCATTTTCCAATAACAAGGAGATTTTTGGCAATATCATGAACATTGGTGCAGGAGGAAATACAAGTATTAATGAACTCTTTGAAATAATTGCCAGGTTTGCAGGATCTCATCTACAACCTGTTTATCTACCCCCAAGGAAGGGTGAAATTTTTAGTTCTTCAGCGTCTATCCAGAAAGCAAGAGTTCTCATTGATTACGAACCCTCAGTATTGATTGAAGATGGGATACTGAAAACACTGAAAACATTTAAAACCAGATAATATGGGGCTTTTTGGTCTTTTTGGAAAAAAAGAGAGTAAAACCATCAGTGCAGGGCTTCATACAGATATCCATTCTCATTTGATTCCGGGAATTGATGATGGCGTAGGAACTGCTGATGAAGCTGTTTCACTGATTAAAGAGCTTTCTCTGCTGGGTTATTCCAGAATTATTACTACACCACATATTCGTTGTGAAGTCTATGAAAACAACCCCGGCATTATTCAGGATGGTCTTGCTCAGGTGAAAGAAGCTCTGACCAAAGAAAATCTTAATATTACTCTGGAAGCTGCTGCTGAATATTTTGTTGATGATCGCTTTATGCAAATGGTCAGCGATAAAGTGCCTCTGATGACCATGGGCTCTCAGAAGTATCTTCTGATTGAATTTTCACAATACAGCGCACCATACAATTATAAAACTGTCATTTTTGACCTCCAGGCTCAGGGATATACACTTATTCTGGCTCACCCTGAGCGGTATGCCTATTTCTGGGGAAATTTTGATGCTTATAGAGATCTGTATGATCGCGGGCTACTTTTGCAGCTGAATCTTGTTTCGCTTTCGGGGTTTTATGATAGAAACTCAAGAATTATGGCTGAAAAACTAATCTCACATGGCATGTATTCTTTTGCCGGCAGTGATGCCCATAATCAGTTTTACATTCAGTCGCTTAAAAAATCGCTGGGCATGAAAAGCTATATTCAGCTCAAAGAAAAATGCACACTGATGAATGATATGATATAAGATGATATGAGGGTGTGAAAATTTTTGTGTAAACAGGTAACTAATTGAATTTGCATCTGTTTTCAAACTTAATCACACTCCCATATATGCTTAAAGACTATCCTATTCCCCACACTTTTTCACCTGAACCAGAAAAACTATGAATTATGAAGCCAGTCAAATTATATGGCTATAGTTTTTTGCAGACTTTCCCTGCAGCGATTGTAGTTTTATAAAGAATCTGTCAATGAATATATTTCACTCCTCATACACAATAAGAAACACATCCTCGTTGTCTTTTTTCATGAGGTATTTTTCCCGTGCTAGTTTTTCTAGAGCTTTTTTATCAGTTTTGTACAGATTGATTAGTTCCTTGTTTTTAATAATTTCACTGGTATAATAGTCCTTTTCTTTCCTCACTTCACGAAGCTCTTTCCGGTGTTTTGAGATCGAAATAACACTATTTGTATCAAAAAAGATCATCCACACAACAAAAAATGCCCCCACGAGCAGATATTTATTTTTCAAAAGAGGGATGACTTTATTCATAACATGAAGATTCATGCAAAAATAAAAAAAAGCCGGAATAATCCGGCTTTTTTCCATAAAAAAGAATGTATATGAATTTTAATAATCCATTCCACCCATTCCTCCCATTCCACCGGGCATAGGAGGCATTGGTTTTTCTTCTTTGATTTCTGAAACCACACATTCGGTTGTCAGAAGCATTCCTGCAACAGAAGCAGCGTTTTCAAGTGCAACGCGTGCAACTTTAGTAGGATCAATCACACCACTCTCATATAGATTTTCATATTTTTCAGTATGTGCATTGAATCCGAAATCATCCTTGCCTTCGCGGATCTTTTGAGCAACAACAGCACCTTCAAGACCTGCATTCTGCACAATCTGTCTCATTGGTTCTTCAAGTGCACGGCGGATGATTTCTATTCCCACTTTTTCATCTTCATTGGCTGGCTTTACCTTGTCAAGTGACTCAAGTGCACGGATATAAGCGACACCACCACCGGGAACAATTCCTTCTTCAACCGCTGCACGTGTTGCATGAAGTGCATCGTCAAAACGATCTTTCTTTTCCTTCATTTCTACTTCACTTGCAGCACCAACATGAATCACAGCTACCCCGCCTGCCAGCTTGGCAAGACGTTCCTGCAGTTTTTCACGGTCATAATCAGATTTTGTTGTTTCAATCTGTGCCTTGATCTGATTTATACGCCCCTGAATGTTTTCTTTTGACCCACGTCCGCTAACGATTGTGGTGTTTTCCTTGTCAACTGTAATTTTGTCAGCCTGTCCTAAATAGGTCAGGTCAGCATCCTCAAGTTTATATCCTTTCTCTTCTGAAATTACCTGACCACCGGTGAGTATAGCAATGTCTTCAAGCATTTCCTTTCTTCTATCACCAAATCCGGGAGCCTTCACAGCTACAATTTTCAGTGAACCCCGAAGTTTATTGACAACCAGAGTTGCAAGTGCCTCACCTTCAACATCTTCAGAGATAATAAGCAACGGTCTTCCTGTCTGAACAACTTTTTCAAGAACAGGGAGAAGGTCTTTCATCACTGAAATCTTTTTGTCATAGATGAGAATATATGGATTGTCATATACGGTCATCATTTTGTCAGTATCTGTAACAAAATAAGGGGAAATATATCCACGATCAAACTGCATTCCTTCCACAACATCAACGGTAGTTTCTGTTCCTTTTGCTTCTTCAATGGTAATAACGCCTTCCTTTTTCACTTTCCTCATTGCTTCAGCAATTACTTTTCCGATTTCAGGTTCATTGTTTGCTGAAATGGTAGCAACCTGTTCAATTTTATCTGTGCTGTCGCCAACTTCTTTAGACATTGCTTTGAGAGAAGCAACTACTTCAGTAACAGCTTTATCAATACCACGCTTCAGGTCCATGGGGTTTGCCCCGGCAGTGACATTTTTCAGTCCGCTGGTGATAATGGCCTGAGCAAGTACCGTTGCGGTTGTTGTTCCGTCTCCGGCTACGTCATTGGTTTTGCTGGCTACTTCTTTCACAAGCTGAGCACCCAGGTTCTGTTCCCTGTTTTTCAGTTCAATTTCTTTTGCAACGGTGACACCATCTTTAGTAATCATTGGTGCGCCGAATGATTTTTCAACAATCACATTCCGGCCTTTTGGCCCGAGTGTTACTTTTACTGCATTTGCCAGAGCATCAACACCTTCTTTCAGTGCATTGCGGGCTTCAAGGTTAAATGTTATCTGTTTTGCCATAATTCTTTCTTTTTTAAAGATTTAACAATTTGTTCGCTTATACGATTGCCAGAATATCAGATTCTCGCATGATAAGATATTCCTGTCCGTCAACAGTAATCTCGGTTCCGGCATACTTGCCATACAACACAAGATCACCAGGTTTAACGGTCATCGGTTCATCTTTTTTCCCGGGACCTGCTGCAACAACAGTTCCTCTCTGTGGTTTTTCCTTTGCTGTATCAGGAATAATAATTCCGCCTGCTGTCTTCTCTTCTGCAGGAGAAGGCTCAATCAAAACGCGGTCTGCTAAAGGTTTGATGTTTACGTTTGCCATAATTCAAATATGTTTTATTGTTTAACTTTGGTTTTCGTTGCTGATTTTTCAGCCGCCCCGTTATCGAAATTTGTGCCAAGCAGTTTTCTGACCTGCACAATAGAAGAAATGTCATATAAAACTGAAAATGATTCATCCTGATTTTATGGAAAACTGGCACTGTTTCTAAGAAAATGAACGAAAATCACAAAAAAACAAAAAAATGTCAGTCTGATTTCAAACTGACATTTTGACAATATTTTTATACACTCTGTTTTTTATTCCAGAGGTTGTTCTGGTGCAGGCTGATAAGGAACAGGGCCACCTTCTTCAATGTAATTGGTGACTTCACTTTTCTGAGTTTCTTTACCACGCGGAATGATAAATACTGATAATAAACTGAACGCCAGCAATACAACTGCCAATGTCCATGTTGCCTTTTCCAGAAAATCAGCAGTTTTTCTGACTCCCATCACCTGATTTGAAGACTGAAAATTGGAAGCCAGTCCGCCACCCTTTGAATTTTGAACAAGCACTATCAGTCCCAGTAAGATACAGGTAATTAAAATGAGTACTGAAATAAAAACGTATGTAATCATGTTTGTGTTTTATTAAATTTCTTAATCCTGTTTTTTCAAACTTTCAATTTGGGCTGCAAAGTAACTACTTTTTTCCGGATATTTCAAAATTAATTGATTATAAATTTCAATTGCTCTTAATGTATTACCCTGTAAAGCATAGATACCTGCAAGCGTTTCTGTTACCACAGTAAAGTTTTCAGTAGTACTCTCTTCCGAAAAGTCAGCTTCATTACTGTAGTTTTTATCAATCTGTATTCGAGGATCTTCTTCAATAAATTTATTAATCCGTTCTTTGTTTCCAACCTTGTATTGCGGTTTTTCTTCTATGCTTCCGATTGTTTGATTTTCATTTTTCAGTTCATTCAGTCGCTGTTGTATAATTGCCATCAGATCATTCTGACTCGCTGGTGTTTCATTCTCAGTGCGGATTTCCTCTTCCTGCACCAAGGGTTCAGGAACTTCCTCATTATCTTGTGTAACTATTTCGTTTTGAGGAGTTTCTGAAACAAGTGTTTCCGGTTCGTTGTATTCGGGTTCAGAGAAGTCATTCTGTTCTTCCGGAGGAGGCAATGGGGATGTTTCAGGATTGGAGTGAACCCCTGTGGTAGATTCATGAAGATAATCATAGAGTTTTATCCTGTCGGGAACAGTAAATGAAGCAGAGTTTAAAACTGTTCCATAGTCTTTTGATCTGTTGTGTTTCAGATATCTGACAATCATCATGTTCAGGTGGGCTGACCATGGATATTTCTTCCTGAGGGAATTAATAACTGAAGCATCATTGCTGTCAGTGATGTCCCGGCCATGTAACAATGAATGAAAAAGTTCTTTACTCATGTATAAATGTATTTTATTGATTACCAGTTGACAAGTGCTTTATTAAATATATCATCCACAAGTTCTTCCACGATCTGTTCAAGCAGCTGATCTTCAATGCTTGCCAGATTTTGTGAAGAGGCAAACTGCTGAAACCGGGTAAAACTTGATTCATAATTTTTATCGGGAAAAATTTTATTGAAAAATCTGACATTAATGGTTACCGTAAGTTGAGTTAGCTGAGCTGTTTCATTTCCCTGAATGGCAACAGGTTGCAGGGTGTAATTTGTAATTTCTCCTTCAAATGCGATATCGCCCCCTGAATTGATCATGCTAAGACTTGTTTGCTGAAGCATTCTGTCACGAAGTTGTTCGGTCAGTTTCTGGCTGAGCATTGGTTGTACCAAAGATGCATTGTTCTGAAAATATTTCACAGAAAATGTTTTTGCTTCGGCAGGAATATCAGCACCAGTAAAAGAGTAGGGAAACTTACAGGAAGTTATAACAATCAGGCTGAAAAAAAGCACAACCAGTGATTTATTCATCAATGCCGTAGGTTTTTATCTTTCGGTATAACGTACGTTCGGAAATTCCCAGCTCTTTAGCCGCAAATTTTCTCTTTCCGTTGTATTTCATCAGGGCTCTTTTTATCAGATCAATCTCCTTGTCCTGAATTGACAAATTTTCAATATAAATTTCGGGATCAAGAACTTCTTCCACATCTCCCTGATCAGCATCTGAATCAAGAACAATTGGTTCATCAGAACCATTCGATGAAGCATTGGATCTGACAGAATGTAATTCCGACAGGTCTTTTTCAGATAGTATTTTCAGATGAGCTTCATCAATATTTCCAGATATTCCTGTTTTATCAATCACATAACCAAGCAAACGTTTTAGTTCAGTAACATCATCCCTCATATCGAACAGGATTTTATATAGCACATCTCTTTCTGACATGCTGTCACCGCGTGAAGTCTGACCGTAAACAACAGGCAGATTACTGAAGTTGTGATCCGGCAAATACTTACTCAGGATATCACTGCTTATATCTCTTTTGCTCTCAATAATTGAAATCTGTTCGGCAATATTCTTGAGTTGTCTGATATTACCATGCCATCTGTATTTAAGCAACATTTCCTGGGCATCCTCGGTGAGATGAATTGCAGGCATGTGATATTTCTGTGCAAAATCTCCTGAAAACTTTCTGAATAACAGAAAAATGTCGTCCTTTCGTTCTCGAAGCGGTGGAACAACAATTGGCACCGTGTTTAGCCTGTAGTAAAGATCCTCTCTGAACTTCCCTCTGCCCACTGCGTCAAGAATGTTAATATTTGTGGCTGCCACAACCCGGACATTTGTCTTCATTACTTTTGAAGATCCTACACGCAGATATTCACCACTTTCCAAAACCCTTAGAAGACGGACCTGAGTTGATAGGGGTAATTCAGCAACTTCATCCAAAAATATTGTGCCTCCGTTGACTTCTTCAAAGTATCCTTTTCTTGCTTCGTGTGCTCCTGTAAAAGAGCCCTTTTCATGTCCGAAAAGTTCAGAGTCAATGGTTCCTTCAGGGATGGCTCCGCAGTTCACAGCAATATAGGCACCATGCTTTCTGCTGCTCAGCTGATGTATAATCTTGGGGAACACTTCCTTCCCTGTGCCGCTTTCACCGGTGATAAGAACTGTCAGATCAGTGGCAGCAACCTGACGGGCAATGTCAATTGCTCTGTCAAGAACAGGTGATGAACCAATAATCCCGTAACGTTGTTTGATTGATACAATATCCATTTCAGGAACGACGATAAATTAAATTTTAGATTGAGGGGGTAAAATTACATAAAATTTTCCTAAATACTCCGGACATAGAAATGACGTTTTTTCCAGAAACATGATTCCTGTGGATCAATAGAAAACTAAACCGGCTTCAATAATACCTTCATTTCACTCATTTCCTGAATGGCATATCTTATTCCCTCGCGACCAAATCCTGATTCCTTAACTCCACCATAGGGCATATGATCAATTCTGAATGTGGGAGACTCATCAATAAGTACTGCTCCGGTTTCAATGCATCTAAATGCAGTATTCATCTCATCAATATTATTGGTAAACACACCTGCCTGAAGCCCGTAAACAGAATTATTCACCATGACAACTGCATCATTAAACTGATCATAGGGTTCTATCAATACCACCGGACCAAATATTTCGTCTTTCCAGACTTTCATATCAGGACATGTATTTGTCAGTACTGTAGGCTCAACAAAACAGCCCTCTCGTTTGCCTCCAGTGAGCAATTGCGATCCTGATGTAACTGCCTCTTCAATCCATTGTTCCACTCTGAGAGCATTGTTTTCATCAATCATCACTGAAACATCAGTTGTCTTATCAAGCGGGTTTCCGGTTTTTAAAACTGATGTTTTTTCAAGAAACGCATTGACAAATGACTGGAATATTGAATTTTGAACATAAATTCGTTGAGTATGGATACAGACCTGCCCCGAATAAGCAAAGGCCCCAGTTACACATTTTGCCACTGCTTCCTGCAAATTTGCAGAATCTGTAACTATTGCTGCTGCATTTCCGCCCAATTCAAGAGTAATTTTTTTCCTGCCGCAATCCTGCTTCATCTTCCACCCAACTTCAGGCGATCCGGTAAACGAAATTTTCCTGATTCTGGAATCTGTTATCAGTGGTTGGCTGGTGATGTGATCCATTGGTAAAACTGCAAAAGCTCCTGCCGGTAGATCAGTCTGCCGGATCAGTCTGGCCAGTTCAAGCGAAGAAATCGGAGTTGCAGATGCCGGCTTAAGAATGATAGGACATCCTGCTGCAATAGCTGGTGCCACCTTGTGGGCGACAAGATTCAGAGGAAAATTGAATGGAGTAATTCCTGCAACTACACCCACCGGGAAAAGCTTAATAATAGCTTCTCTGTTTTCACCATGTGAAAACCAGTCGAGTGAAAGAACCTCACTGTGAATCCTTTTTGCTTCTTCTGAGGCAGTCATAAAAGTTTGAGAAGCACGCTCTGCTTCAATGAGCCCATATTTAAGCGGTTTTCCGGCCTCTAAGGCAAGTAGTTCGGCAAAATGATTTTTTTCGTTCATCAGAAGTTCGGCAATTTGCTTAAGGATATTGCTCCTTCTTCCAGAACTCATTTCTCTGAGTGTTTTTTCAACAGCAACAGCAGCATTAATTGATTCTTCAAGCAAGTGCAAGTCTGCCTTTCCTGCCCTTGCAAAGACATTCCCAGTATATTTCTCAATAACATTATAACATTCTGTATTCTCTACAAAAGTTCCGGCAGAGAAGGGAAAATATGTTTTCATGTCGGAAAATTTCAGCAAATATATAAAATGTGTCGCTTCAGAAAATGAAGGAATGAGTTAAGGTGTATGATAGGAAGAGAAAAAGAAAATTTCTAAAAAAATCATGCTTCAATTCAGAAAAAGTTTATACCTTTGCACCCCAATTTAATTTTTAAAACGTAAAATACTCATACAATGTACGCTATAGTAAATATTGCAGGACAACAATTCAGGGTTGAAAACAACCGCAAAATGTTTGTTCACAGACTTGATGCAGAACCGGGAAGTTCTCTTGAATTCAACGAAGTTTTGCTTCTTGAAGATGATGGAAAAGTACTTATTGGTAAGCCCTATCTTGAAGGGGCAACCGTTGTTGCAAAAATCATAGAGCACATGAAAGCAGATAAGGTTCTTGTTTTCAAGAAAAAACGCCGCAAGGGATATCAGAAAATGAACGGTCATCGTCAGTATATGACAAAAATTGAGATTGAGGGAATTTTTGAAAACAGAGCACCTGCGAAAAAAGCAACAAAGAAAAAAGCAGCAAAGAAAGATGCTCCTGAAGCTGAAGTTCCGTCAGAATCAGCAGAATAAACAAAGTTAATAACACCAAAAAATAAATCACCATGGCTCATAAGAAAGGTGTCGGTAGTTCAAATAACGGAAGAGAATCCCACAGTAAGCGTCTCGGCGTTAAAATTTTTGGCGGACAATATGCCAAAGCCGGCAATATCATCGTTAGACAAAGAGGTACTGTTCATCATCCCGGAGAAAATGTCGGGATTGGCAAGGATCACTCATTATTTGCTCTGGTCAACGGAAAAGTTGAATTTAAAAAAACCAGGGAAGACCGCTCATGCGTTCATGTGATTCCTGTACAATAATATTTATTGAAAATCGTTTGATAAGCCTCTGCCTTGCAATGCCGGGGCTTTTTTTTTCTGGAAGATATAATTTTTTAAAAAAACTCGTGTTAATAAAAAAAAACTTGCTAATTTAGCACCCTCCAAAAAAAAGAAATACTTAGGGAGAGATGGCCGAGTGGTCGAAGGCGCACGCTTGGAAAGCGTGTATCCGTCGAAAGCGGATCAAGGGTTCGAATCCCTTTCTCTCCGCCATCAAAAGACCTTAAACAAAACAAACATTAAAACATAACCAGTAAAAACCAATAGAAACAACCATGAAAAAATTAATTTCATTACTTGCAGTAGCATTTGTGCTTGCAATTGGATTCTCATCAAACGTGATGGCGCAGGAAGATACCACCGCAACTGATACTACAGAACAGGTGGCTAACGACACTGCCCCGGCAACAACAGAAGTTGTTCCAACAGAAGAAGCAGAAGGAACAAAAACGTTTCATCAGGTTCTCAAGGAAAAATTCATCGAAGGTGGTGCAGGCTGGATGACCCCGATTCTTCTCTGTCTTATCATCGGTCTCGCACTTGTGATTGAACGTATCATTTATCTGAACCTCGCTTCAACTAACACCAAAAAACTCCTTGTTCAGCTTGAAGACAAACTGAATGCAGAAGGAGTAGAAGGCGCAAAAGAACTTTGCCGCAGTACACGCGGACCAGTTGCCAGCATTTTCTATCAGGGTCTTGACAGAATTCAGGAAAACATCGAAATTATTGAGAAATCAATTGTTTCTTATGGTGGTGTGCAGATGGGACGCCTTGAAAGCAACCTCGTATGGATATCATTGTTCATCGCTCTTGCTCCCATGCTCGGGTTTCTCGGAACAGTAATCGGGATGGTTCAGGCGTTTGACTCTATTGAAAAAGCAGGGGATATTTCTCCAACAGTTGTTGCCGGTGGCATGAAAGTTGCCCTTTTAACTACGGTATTTGGGCTTATTACTGCCATTATCCTGCAGTTGCTATACAACTATCTGGTATCAAAAATTGAAAGCATTGTCAATGATATGGAAGATGCCAGCATCAGCTTTATGGATATTGTCGTTAAGTTCAAAAACACTAAAAATATTTAATAATGAACTCATTAATTAATATTGGTATCATAGTCACCTATATTTTTGCTGGCTTTGCTCTTCTGGCGATCGTGTTTTTCTCGATAAAAGCACTGATCGGAAGCATCAAAGAAGCGATCCCCTCACTGATCGGTGTAGGTGTGCTTGTTGTACTGTTCCTAATTGCTTTTGCTGTTTCAAAGTCAGATGATGTCAGCCCATTGTTTTTTGAAAAAACAGGCACTGATATGGCATACAGTAAACTCATCGGAAGTGCACTCATTTTGCTCTATTTCATCATTGCAGCAGTTTTTGCAGCAATTGTTTACTCTCAGGTCACAAAATTCTTAAAAAGATAATACAATGGCAAGGAAAACACCCGAACTGAACACATCGTCAATGGCAGATATTTCTTTTCTGTTGTTAACATTCTTTCTGTTAACATCATCCATTGACACTGATTTGGGTATCAATCGTCTTTTGCCTCCTCCTCCAGACCCAAACATCCAGATTGACGATGTTAAGGTCAAAAAGCGCAATATTTTTGTTGTTCTTATCAATACTTATGACCAGCTTCTGGTAAGGGGAAAACCCGGAGACATTCGTACTCTCAGACAGGAAGTGAAGGATTTTGTAAAAAATGAATTCAATGATCCCAATCTTCCTGAAAAAGATGACCCCATCAATATACCTCATATCGGAATGTATCAGGTATCCAAAGGGATTGTTTCTCTTCAGAATGACCGCGGAACTTCATATAAAATGTATATTGAGGTACAGAATGAACTCACTGCGGCATTCAACGAACTCAGAGATGAACTTGCTATGGAAAGATTCGGTGCAAAATACGAAGATCTCAAAGATCCCGAATTGCAGAAATCCATCCGCAAAGCAATACCAATGAAAATCTCAGAAGCTGAACCTAAAGATGTGGGAGGAAAAAAATAATGGCACGATTCAGAAAAGACGAAAAACCCACGGTACCTAGCATCAATACCGGCTCCATGTCTGACATTATCTTCATGTTTTTGTTCTTCTTTATGGTTATTACTACCATTCGTGAAGCCACTCTTTTGGTGAACTTTAAAGTCCCCATGGCCTCAGAAGTACAAAGACTGGAAAGAAAAGCACTTGTAAGTTATATTTATATCGGAAAACCAATCAATTCTATCTATGGCGTTGAACCCCGCATTCAGCTTAATGATGTGTTTGCAATGCCCGCACATATTGCTGAGTTTGTTTTTGTTGAAAAATCAAGAAGAAATGAACAAGACAAACCCTTTATCACTTTCTCTCTGAAAGTGGATGAGGAAACTAAAATGGGTATTGTCACTGATGTGAAGCAGGAGCTTAGATATGCCAGTGCTTTTAAAATAAACTATTCAACAAGAAAGGGAAATATTTTTCAATCAAACTAATTTGCCTTTTATTGAAGATTCAGGGGTTGCATAAAGTAACCCCCTTTTTTTTAAAAAAAATAACAACTATTGAAAAATAATATTAATTTTAACAAAATTAATTTCACACAACTTATGAAAGAAATAATTGTAGGCATCGACTTCTCCAAAGGAGCAATGAATGCATTGAACTATGCAATTTTGCTGGCAAACAATCTGGAAGCCAATATTACAATGGTATGGGTTGACAAACCAGGTTCAGCAGATTCAATTTTTGATAATTCTTCCGGATCATACAGAAAGGAAGTTCATCGCAGATTTGATGACATTATAAAAAAGTATTCAAAAGACCTGAAAAAGGGAGAATTGAAATATAAAATCCGAAGTGGAAAAGTGTATGAGGAAATTGCCAATCAGGCAAAATATAATGATGCACAGCTAATAGTATCGGGAACCCATGGTATTTCAGGGTTCGAAGAACTTTGGATTGGAAGTAATGCCAACAGGATTGTTTCTGCTTCTCCCTGTCCTGTAATTACCATCCGTCAGGGATATGTGGTGAAAAAGAAAATCTCAAAAATTGTTTTGCCCATAGACAGCACCAGAGAAACAAGACAAAAGGCTCCATATGCCGCAGAAATTGCGAAATCTTTCGGAGCAGAAGTATTAATCCTTGGGCTTGCAATTTCATCAGTTTCGACCATTAAAAAACGTGTACAAAGTTATTCAATGCAGATGGCTGAGTATTTCACCAAACTGGGTATTAAAAATTCATATACCGAAGTGAAGGCAACAAATGTGACTTCTGAAACTTTAAAATTTGCTGAAGAAAACAACGCCGACATCATTTGTATTATGACTGAACAGGAAACTGCAGCTGCCAACATTTTCCTTGGCCCCTATGCCCAGCAGATGGTCAATCACTCTCCTATTCCTGTTCTAAGTGTACATCCAAAGAACTTTTACATTACAAAATAATCTTCCACGGCTTGCAAATCGTGGAGTTCCGTACATGTTTGTGCGGAACTTTTTTTTATTCAACGAAGAAAAGCAGTATTTTTGAATCCTGTAATGATAAAATCCATGAAACCTGGCTTCTATCCGGTTGATTTCTTTTCAGTGTCAGACCTGGACACGGTTTTAAGCGTTTTTGCATCTTTATGTACTTCTCAGCCAGGGAAAAACAAGGCACTTCATCCGACATTTTTTTCCAAAGCCGAACAGATTGAAAATGAACATCTGCCTGTCCATGAAGCCATTCTGATTTTACAGTCAGGCGCAAAACTTCCTGCACCCGAATGTGATGATTTACTCACAACATTGGAAAGTTTGCGGACTCCTGGCTGGGTAGTAGATGTTGAAAATCTCAACAGAATAAAAAAAATGCTTGCTTCGGTTAAGGAACTTATCAGATTTTCAGAAACTGGAACACACATTGAAACCATCTCTTCAGTTATCCGAACTGTTTCTTTTCATGAACACCTGTTCATTAACTGTTACAAGGTTCTTGACGATGACGGCAACATCAGAGATGATGCTTCCCCAGAGCTTTATGAGCTCCGTAAAAACCAGGTCCGACTTGAAAGGGATGTGGAAAAGAAAATGCTTTCCATCTTTAAACAACTGAAAACATCCGGAATTACCGGAGGGGATGCAACACTTACAGTTCGAAATGGAAGAAATGTAATTCCCATACCGGCATCTTCAAAATATAAAATCAGAGGAATTATCCATGATGAATCTGCAACAGGGCAGACGGTTTATATTGAGCCGATGGAAATTGTTGAATTAGGAAACAAGCTAAGGGACAGTGTATCTGCGCAAGAGCGTGAAATAAGAAAAATACTTGCAGATATCTCTGAAAAAATCAGGCAGAATATCGATGATGTCGCTTCTTATCTTGAAATGATTGCCTGGGCAGATTTCATCTTTGCAAGAGCAAAATATGCCTTACAGTACAATGCAGTTTTACCTCCGGTTTCTGATGCTCCTCATATTTCCTGGAATAACGTTGTTAATCCGGTGCTTAATATGCATCTGAAAAAACAGAATAAAAAAGTTATCCCATTGACAATACGGTTGAATGAATACAATAGGATACTTGTGCTGTCAGGGGCCAATGCAGGGGGTAAATCTGTGGTTTTGAAGACTGTTGCTCTGACTCAGGCAATGATTCAGGCTGCTCTTCCTGTTTCTGTAGATGAGAATTCAACTGCAGGTATTTTTAATACTATTTTTCTTGACATGGGTGATGGCCAGTCCATTGAGGCAGATCTGAGCACTTATTCCTCCCATCTTCATACGATGAAGGAGCTGCTATCAAGAGCAAAAGAGGGAATGCTTTTTCTGATTGATGAGATCGGCTCAGGAACCGACCCTGTGCTTGGTGGGGCTATGGCTCAGGCGATGCTGTTATACTTGCATGAATTGAATGCCATGGGTGTTGTGACTACACATCTTGATGTTTTAAAAAAGATGGCAGATTCGACGCCCGGAATGCAAAATGCCTCCATGATATTTGATACAGAAAAATTGCAACCTTCTTTTCAGATGCAAACCGGTATTCCTGGAAACTCATTCACCTTTGAAATTGCAAACAGAACCGGTATTCCGCAGCATATTATTGATCATGCAAAAATTTTAGCCGGAAACGAACGGATTACATTTGAACAAAAAATTTCTGATGTAGAACAAAAAGCCTCTTTGCTGAATGAAAAGATTGAACAGCAAAAAATGGCAGAGACATTTCTCAATGAGCTCATTGAAAAGTATTCAGCGCTGATTCATTCTGTTGAAGCCAAACAAAAAGAGATTATTGACAAAACAAAAAATGAAGCCCGGGAATTACTCAGTGAAGTCAATAGGACAATTGAAAATACAGTCCGGGAAATCAGAGAATCAGAAGCAAACAAAGAGAAGACCAAAATTCTCAGAGGAGACCTGAAGCAATTGGAACAAAAAGCAGAATCATTTGAACCTGCAGCAAAACTCCCTGAAAGAGTAATCAGAAAAGTTCATCGAACAAAAAAAATAGAAGATGTTCCCTCTGTGTCCCAACAACTTCAGGCAGGCATGAAAGTCAAACACATTGTCAGCGGAATGGAAGGAAATATTTTGGAAGTGCTTTCAGATAAAAAGGTAAAAGTAGCCTTCAATTCTGTATCAATGACTCTGCCTTCAGAGATGGTGACTTCAATAGGTAAGAATAAAAAGCAGGTACAAAGTGTTATTGTGAAGAATGATCTGAACAGAAAAACAGAACATTTCAGGCAACAACTGGATATTAGAGGAGCCAGGGCTGAAGAAGTAATTTATATTCTTGAAAAACACATAGATGATGCTTTACTTATAGGAATTTATGATTTTAGCGTTCTGCATGGAAAAGGACATGGGATACTGAGAACAGTTGTAAGGCAGATACTGGCAAAACACCCTAATGTTGAAGGCTTTGAAAGTGAACATGTTGAACGTGGAGGTGATGGAATAACACTGGTTAAACTCAAACGATAAATGAACTCCATACAAAATAAAGAAAACGATTTTTTTTATCATTTGCAAGAACTAAGAAGACGGTTGATATTGGTTTTGCTACTGGTTCTGATATTTTCCATTGCCAGCTTTATATTTATTGATGAATTGTTCAGACATGTGGTTCTGGCACCTATGGATAAAGACTTCATCACATTCAGACTGCTCTGCAAAGCAGGAAAACACCTTGGATTAGATACACTGTGTGGCATTAGACCTGATTTTTTTCTTATTAATATTGAAATGGCAGGGCAGTTTACGGCACACCTAAAAATTTCAATTGTCAGCGGACTGCTTCTTACATTTCCCTGGATTCTATTTCAGCTTTGGCAATTCCTAAAACCAGGATTATACTCCAGAGAGAAAAGAACACTTAAACGCTTCGTATTTTCAGGCAGTCTGTTGTTTTTCACCGGTACTGCATTTGCCTGGTTTATTATTCTTCCCTTTGCCGTGATGTTTCTTGGAAATTACAGAATCAGTCCTGACATTTCCAATCAGATACATATGAACAGTTACATTTCAATGCTTGTGACAACAACTTTGCTGACAGGTTTGTTGTTCGAACTTCCGCTGCTTATCAGTATTCTTACATCCATCGGAATTATCACCCCGACGATGCTCAGAAAATACAGACGACATGGTATTGTTGCGTCTTTTATCCTTGCCGCTGTTATTACTCCGACATCAGATTTTGTCACTTTGTTGCTTGTTGCCATACCCCTCGCCCTGCTCTATGAGGGCGGAATTTGGGTATCCGCAAGAAGAATCAGAAAGAGTGACGGAATGGAAGAAAAAATTCTCTCGCCACATTGAGAGAGGAGAAGATGAAACAGTAAATATCGAACCCAGAATATTCATCCGAAGAATTCACTAATGGAAATTTCTAAATATTTCTTTTCATCAGATTATCCCATCGACATTCTGTGTTGGAAATTTGATATTGCACATCACATAGTGATAAATAGTGATCCCTTTCCCATAGTGAAGCCTCTGGCCTGGGATAGGGAATGCTTTGAAAGGGGGTTTCCTTTGGAGCAACATTCGAAATTCGACATTTCCCAAGTGGACTCCTTTGGAGCAATATTCAATATTATATGCCCCTATAACCTTATA
>CAYRXH010000032.1:9388-27640 GCA_964428185.1 uncultured Bacteroidales bacterium | reverse complement strand
CAGGAGTATATTATATCAAACTGGAAACTGAAGAAGGCAGCCAGACGAAGAAGGTCGTGGTGTATGGGTATTAGAAGATTTTGCGAATGCTTCCCCTTGGGATAAGATAATAAGATTGCTTATAGATGTTGCGTATGCAATTGGTTATTAGTGATTTGTGATTGGGAAAAAAAATACTTCAAAATTCGTTGTTTCCCGTAGGGACTCCTTCGGAGCATTATTCAACATTCGATATTTCCCATCACATCACATAGTGATAAATAGTGATCCCCTTGGGAAGGTGTCTGCTTTGGAGCATGATTCATGATTCAATATTTTATCTCATTTTACAGTAAAAGAATCATTTTCAAATGCCCTTTGGGCAGGCCTGAGATTTTTTTCAAAAAAAGTTGAGTATAGTTTGTTAATTCAAAAAATGTTTGTAATTTTGCAGCCCGTTTAAATAAAAGGAAAAGACAATTGTCATGGATACATTAAGTTATAGAACTATTTCAGCGAACAAGCAGACAGTGAACAAGGAGTGGTTACTGATAGATGCTGAGGGACAGGCTCTTGGCCGATTTGCTTCACGCGTAGCCATCATACTGAGGGGCAAACACAAGCCGGATTTCACACCACATGTTGATTGTGGTGACAATGTAGTAATTATCAATGCTGAGAAGGTAAAGCTGACAGGCAACAAGATGTTACAGAAGACATACATTCGTCATACCGGTTATCCCGGCGGACAGCGTGAGCGCAGTGTTCAGGAAGTGTTTGCAAAATTTCCCGAGCGGGTCGTTGAGATGGCTGTAAAGCGCATGCTTCCAAAGAACAAACTTGGAAGTGAGGTATACCGTAATCTTTTTGTTTACTCAGGCACAGAGCACAAGCAGGAAGCCCAGCAGCCCAAAAAATTTGACATCAACATTATTAAATAAGAAAGCGCAGCATGAACGTTATCAATACCATAGGAAGAAGAAAAACTGCGGTTGCCCGTATATACATGAACACAGGCAGTGGAAAGATCACTGTGAACGGTCGTGATATGATCAACTATTTCACCACAGACACATTGAGATATGTTGTCAACCAGCCATTTGAGCTCACAGGCACCAATGGCAAGTATGATGTCAGCGTCAATCTTGACGGAGGCGGAATCAACGGTCAGGCCGAAGCACTCAGACTGGCTATTTCACGTGCGCTTGTTGAAATTGAACCCGAATACAGAACGATGCTGAAACCCCAGGGATTGATGTGTCGTGATCCGAGGATGGTTGAACGTAAGAAGCCCGGCCGCCCGAAAGCGAGAAAAAGATTCCAGTTTTCAAAACGTTAGGTGTTTTTTCCGGAGCATGTTTAGTATCCAAATCAGCCGGACCACATCATACAGTGCTACCGGTTGATTGTTTTCAGTGAATGTAAACATAAAACCACAATAATGAAACAATTAAATTTCGATCAGTTACTGGAAGCAGGTTGCCACTTTGGACACCTGAAAAGAAAATGGAATCCCAATATGGCTACTTATATCTTTATGGAGCGCAACGGGATTCATGTTATTGACCTTTACAAAACCATTGCAAAACTTGAGGAAGCTGCATCTGCAATAAAACAGATCGCCAAATCGAACAAAAAAGTTTTGTTTGTCGGCACAAAAAAACAGGCCAAAGAACTCATATCAATTGCTGGGAAAAAAACCGGTATGCCCTACGTTGTGGAACGCTGGCCCGGTGGTTTGCTGACCAACTTTGCCACCATCCGCAAGTCTGTGAAGAAGATGACCAACATTGACAAACTCATGGAAGATCAGGCATTCAGCAATATTTCAAAACGTGAACGCCTCCAGATCACCCGTGAACGTGCAAAACTGGAGAAGAACTTCGGGAGCATTGCTGAACTGAATAAAATTCCGGCAGCCCTGTTTATTGTTGACATCAACAAAGAACATATTGCAGTTGCTGAAGCCAGAAAACTCAATATCCCCACTTTTGCCATTGTTGACACGAACACCAATCCTCTTCTTATTGATTTCCCTGTCCCTGCAAATGATGATGCTGCAAAATCAATAGGGCTGATTCTTGATTATATCACTGATGCCTTTGCCGAAGGACTTGCTGAAAGAAAAGCTGAAAAAGATCTTGCCGACCAAGAAGAATACGAAAACGTTGGAGAAAGTTTCGATCAGGATGAAAATGATGTTGAAGAAATCATTGAAAAACTGCTCACTGTCAAAGCTGAAAAGACTATCAAGCTGAATATTGACGATGAAGATGATGATTCACAGCCAAAGGACGCAAAACCAAAAACAATAAAAAAAGTAACCAAAAAGAAATAACTCATTTTTTTAATCACTCAAATACAATATTATGGCTAATATTACAGCACAGGATATCAATAAGCTCCGCAAAATGACCGGAGTAGGCATGATGGATTGCAAACAGGCTTTAACTGAAGCAGAAGGTGATTTTGACAAAGCCATTGAAATTCTCAGAAAAAAAGGACAGAAAGTTGCCAGCAAAAGAGCTGATCGTGAAACATCTGAAGGCATTGCTATCGCAAGAACAACTGCTGATCACAAATTGGGTATCGCATTTGTACTCACCTGTGAAACCGATTTTGTTGCCAAGGGTGATGATTTTGTGAAGGCAGCCAATGACATTATGGATGCTGCCATAGCAGGCAAGTATGAAACTCTTGAAGAACTCAGTGCTGCAAAACTTCTTCAGGAAAACAGAACAGTTGCTGAACTGGTCAATGATCTTCTTGGAAAAATTCAGGAAAAAATTGAAATTTCAAGCTATACACTGCTCAAAGCTGATTTTGTAACAGCATACACACACCATAATAAAAAGATTAGCACTCTTGTGAGCTTCAACAAAACTGTTGATGGCATTGAAGAAGCAGGAAAAGATGTGGCAATGCAGATTGCAGCCATGGCACCTGTTGCATTGGACGAGAATTCCGTGTCTCCTCAGATTATTGAAAAGGAACTTGAAATTGCCAGAGATCAGGTTCGTCAGGAAGGAAAACCCGAAGATATGGTTGAAAAAATCGCCCGGGGTAAACTCGACAAATTCTTCAAAGAAAACACCCTTCTCAGTCAGGCATTCATTAAAGACGGCAACATGACTGTGAAGGCTTATCTTCAGTCCATTGATAAAGATCTTACAGTGAGTACTTTCTACAGACTGACTGTTTCATAAGAATATTTTAGATCATCCCTGAAGCCCTGTCATCGCAGGGCTTTTTTTTGCACCTGCATGATGATATTTTTTTTAATTTTACAGCAAAGAAAAAACGATATGAAATACAAACGGATATTATTGAAGCTCAGTGGTGAGTCATTGCAGGGA
Source organism: uncultured Bacteroidales bacterium (assembly GCA_964428185.1). GTDB lineage: Bacteria > Bacteroidota > Bacteroidia > Bacteroidales > DTU049 > CAYMAZ01. The sequence continues at coordinate 24,305 of CAYRXH010000032.1, read as the reverse complement.
AATCAAACCCACGGACTTGACCCTCAGCAATTGTCGTTTTATGTCAGTGAAGTTATTAATTGCATGAATCAGGGAATTGAAGTAGGGATTGTCATTGGAGGTGGAAATATTTTCAGGGGGACACAGGGAGAAGGTCGCGGATTTGAAAGAGTTGACGGAGATTATATGGGGATGCTTGCGACAATCATTAACAGTCTTGCTCTCAAATCTGAATTTGAAAAACAAGGAAAAAAGGCAATCGTTTTTTCAGGAATTGAAATACCACCCCTTTGTTCAAAAATGCACTCCAAAACCGCCATCCATTTTCTTGAGCAGGGATATGTTGCCATCATCGCCGGAGGCACCGGAAATCCGTATTTCACTACTGACAGTGCTGCCGCTTTGAGGGCTCTCGAAATAAAAGCTGAAATTCTGCTCAAGGGAACACGTGTTGACGGTATCTATTCAGCAGATCCGGAAAAGGATCCCAAAGCAATCAGATATCAAAGCCTGAGTTTTGACGAAGCCTATGAGAAAAAACTGAACATCATGGATATGACAGCATTTACTCTTTGTAAAGAAAACAATATGCCGGTATTGGTATTTGACATGAATAAAAAAGGAAATCTTTTGAAGGCATTGAAAGACGAGACCACAGGAACCATCGTTAAATAATAATTCATTAATCAGGAATTTGTTATTTTTGCAATTCATCAAATGTTATTTGTCCAATGGAAAACACAGTGAACGATATAAAATTTCACACTGAACTTCGGGAAAAAGCCCGCTCTGTTGTGAATTTTAAAATGCACCGGACAATTTTTATTCTGGCCAATATCCTGATCTGGCTTGTAAGTGCTTCATTGTATTATGCTTTTTCACTGACCTGGTTGTGGTCAATATTTCCAACCGGAATATGGCTGATTATTCTGATTTTTCATTACCTGTGGGTTTTCAGGTGGAATAGTGACCGGCTTGAAAAAGAATATCAGCGTTTGCTGCAACAAATGGAGAAAAAACAGAAAGAACAGGAAAATTCTGTTGAAATAATAGAGCCTGATGTGGAAAATCAAAAAAGCAACATATTATGACCGACGATTCGTTATTTCTTATTGAAGAAACTGAAGAACAGATGCAACTGGCATTCAATCATCTGGAAAAGGAGTTTACAAAGATCAGAGCCGGGAAAGCATCTCCTCAATTGCTGGAAGATGTGAAGATTGACTTTTACGGTGCCATAACACCTTTGAGTCAGACAGCCAATATCAACACACCTGATGCCAGAACCATAGTGGTTCAGCCATGGGATAAAAGTGTTATCGGAGCCATTGAAAAAGCAATCCTTGCGGCCAATCTGGGATTCACTCCTATGAACAACGGAGAAATTATCCGAATCAGTATCCCTCCCATTACTGAAGAACGCCGCAAAGAACTGGTTAAAAAGGCGAAACAGGAAGCTGAAAATGCCCGTATTGCGATCAGGAACGTGAGACGCAATGCCAATGAAAAAGCCAAAAAACTTGAAAAAGAGGGCGTTCCTGAAGATGAAATCAAACTACTTGAAAAAGAAATTCAGGAATCAACTGACAAATGGATCTCAAAAGTTGATAAAATGATGGAAACTAAAGAAAAAGATATTCTTACAATTTAAATAATAACTAAAAAATCAATACTATGTTTAATGTCAACGAATATTATGATGGCCATGTCAAATCTATAGGCTTTGAGAATAGAAGCGGCAAATTTACTGTTGGAGTTATGGCTATGGGTGAGTATGAATTCGGAACAAGCACTACAGAATACATGTCTGTTGTGTCAGGAGCAATGAAAGTCTTATTACCCTGTGAAACTGAATGGAAAACATATCAGCCATTCGAAACATTCATTGTCCCCAAAGACTCAAAATTCAGAATCATCGTTGAAGATTCAGCCTGTTCATACCTTTGCAGGTACGAATAAATTACATTTCATGGTTAAGAAAAGAGGTTGTAAAATAAAATACAGCCTCTTTTCTTTTTTTGAAGGTAGGCCTATTAATTATTAAAACATTTCATCTTCATTCATCCCGTCATCTGTTCTGGAACGTTTTCTTTCCGTCTGATTATCGGCATTTATCTGCCAGGTTATACCGAAAGTCAATACCTGAGACTGCCATTTGCGGTCAATAATAAACAAAAAAGTTTCATCACTCATTGTCACTTTAAATTTTTGGGTATTGAAGATATCCCTCATGTTAAGACTGAAAGTCAGAGTATTCTCAATTGCCTGATATTTCAGACCTGCATTCACAAAAAACATATCACTGCTTTTCCCCTGCAGCATGACCCTGGGACCTCTGTACATGACATTCATCTGCAAATCGAGATTTTTCAATATTTTCAGTGAGGACATCATATTCCCGCTATATGAAAAATCTTCTGCCGTGAGTTCAGTGTCAATATTTTCACCATTTATCATTGTTTTAAAAACACTTCCACTCAGATTCACTTTCCAGCCTTTTGTTATTGTCTGATTCAGAATCAGTTCTATTCCAAAAGCATCTGCACTGGCTACATTCTGAAAGGTTGCCAGCGAGAAGGAATCCAGATAGGTAATCCGGTATCTGGAAATCAGATCAACCGTTCTTTTATAGAACACACTGGGCATGAAGCTTGTCTTTTTCCAGATTTTCATATAGCCCAGCTCAACAGAATGAATATATTCAGGCTTCAGATAGGGATTACCCCCTCTGAGATTTGGTGAATTGGAATAGTCAATAAAGGGACTGAGAGAGTGAAAATCCGGTCGGTTCACCCGCTTGCTATAGGTGAGTTGAATCTCCTCGCCTTCCCTGATTTTTCTTGATATTGCAGCTGTCGGATACACACTGTAATAGTCATTGAGATAAGAAGACGTATCGTCGTTCACTGAGGGCAAAGCCTGAGCATACTCAAATCTGAGGCCTGCAGAATAATTGAATTTTTTCCATTTCCCTGCATAGTTCACATAGGCTGCCAGCACATTCTCTTTAAACGTAAAATCAGTGCTTCTCAATGAATCATAGGGTAATATTTCAAGTGAACTGTAACCGGTATAGTAATCATTTTCACTGATCATTGTCCGGCGGGTAAAATGTGTTCCGGTTTCCAGTTTTGATTTCTCACTGAATGGGTGGGTATAGTCAATTTTAGTAAGCACTGTACTGTTGATAGATTCACCATAAATTGTTTCAAGCCAGGTATCAATACTGTCAATCAGCACCCAGTTTTCATCAAAATAATCTCTGTACTGATCAGAGACATTTGAAAAATTGCCCTGAGAATAATTCAAATCTATCTGCAGTAATTGTCCTGGTTTTGAATACTTTTTGGTATAATAAAGATTCCCATTAATCATTCCGTGAGAATCATCTTCAAAAGTATTGTTATTATAGTTTCTGATATACATCAGCAAAGAGTCGAGATCCTCATTTGCACTGAAATCATCTGACTGGGAATCCCTGATATTTCCGTTGAGCGAAAATCCAATGGTATTTTTATCATTCATAAAATAATCTGCACCGATTTTAAATGAATGACCATCCGATAGTCTTGAACTTTCAGATTCCTGTAGCTGGAGATAAGGTGAAGAAACATAATTATATCTTGTAATATTACCTGAACTCTCTCTTTCATCGTGCCTATAATCATAGCTGGCATAGATTCCCACTTTACTGAACCCGTGATTCAGGGCAATATTTCCTGAATAACCAAGGCGGTTGTTGATATTAGCAGTTGTGATCAGAGATGTATTATCCCCTTTTCTTTTCTTCATGACAATATTGATGATTCCTGAAGTCCCTTCAGGATCATATTTCGCAGAGGGATTGGTAATGAGTTCAACAGATTCTATCATATTGGCGGGAATCTGTTCAAGGGCTGCTTTCCGGGATCCGGAGAAATTGGCAGGTCTTCCGTCAATAAGAATTGTCACATTTTCAGAACCCCGGTATGTGATATTTCCGTCCATATCAATGGTTACCGAAGGAACGGTTTCAAGCACATCCAAAGCTGTTCCACCTGTAATATTCACATTATCAGCCACATTGACAACTTTTTTATCCAGATCCATTTCAATAAAAGGCTTTTCCCCGACAATGACAACAGCATCGAGACTTGCAGCAGACAGTGAAATCTGTATTTTCCCTGCATTATATACATCACCAGCCTGAGGGTTGAAAGTTATCGGGCCATATTCCTTTGTCTGATAGCCAACAAATGTAATCTTCAGCAAATATTTTCCAAATGTAAGCTGAGGTATTGAAAAAAAGCCCTTTGAGTCAGTAATTGCTCCACTGACAAGTGAAGAATCACGCATACGGAATGCTGCCACACTTGCATATTGAAGATGTTGTCCGGAGACTGAATCAATAATAAATCCCTGAATGGTTTTATCCGCAGCTCCCGGACCAGGGACTCCATGGCTCCCCTGCTGAGCAGACAAATACAGCGTCAAAAAGAAAGAAAGAAAAATGACTGAGATAATTTTTATTAGATGTAGCATAAAGCAGAATAATTTATAAATCCTTTTTTTGACAAATTTGATTTTATAAACTTGCGATTTCAATAAAAAAATAATCATTTTGTTTTTGTATTTTTCCTATAAAAAAAAGAAAAAGCGTAGAGAGTGCAAGTGCAGAAAAACTGCAATTTCTCACTACTCTCTACTTCCTACTTGATACTTTTTTTTTATTCGTTTGTGTGTAAATAAAATTTTCATGTAAATTTGCCAAAGTTAACTCAAAAAAAAATCTATGAAAAGAATTCACTTGTATATTCTTGCTATTCTGCTTCTTGCTGTTTCCTGTGTCCCGGCCCGTCAGTTTGAGGATGAAAAGGAAAGGCGTGAACGCTGTGAGAAACAATATCAAGACCTTTTAGCGTCATATGATAATCTGAAGTTACAACACCAGGAACTGACAGAGAACTATAATTCCCTTGATAAAGCACATAATATGATTATCAAGGACACTACAATGACAAATAACACATTAAGGAGACTCCAGGAACAATACGACAAAATCAATGAACTCTATCAGTTGCTGCTGGAAAAGAATCGTGAACTGCTTGAAGGCAATCTGAGTGAAACTGAACGTATATCCGGAGAACTGAGGCTGACTCAGGAACGGCTGCAGAAAAAAGAAGATGAGTTGAAACAACTTGAACAGGAACTGATGTTTCAAAAAGCACAACTGGATGAATTGGCACGTAATCTTGCAGCTAAGGAGAAACGGGTCGTTGAACTTGAAAACATACTGGCCGAAAAGGAAAGAGCAGTTCAGGAATTGAGGGATAAAGTGTCCGAAGCATTGTTTGGATTTGAGAATAACGGATTAACCATTGAAGTTCGCAACGGCAAAGTATATGTATCACTTGACGAATCTCTGCTTTTTGCTTCCGGCAGCTGGTCTGTCAATGCAAAAGGAAGAGATGCCCTGATTAAACTTGCCAAGGTTCTTGAAACAAATGTAGATGTTAACATTGTAATTGAAGGGCATACTGATAATGTTCCATACAAAGGCAGCGGACAGGTGAAAGACAACTGGGATCTGAGTGTCATGCGTGCAACAGCCATTGTGAAGATCATTGTGGAAAATTCAAACATTGATCCCCGAAGGCTTACAGCTGCAGGTCGGAGTGAATATTCACCCGTTGACAATTCAAATACACCTGCCGGAAGATCCAAAAACAGGCGGACTGAGATCATTCTTACTCCCAAGCTGGATGAGTTGTTTGAAATCCTGGAATTACAATAAATTACCCGAATAATTTTTTAAATACGTCTGATAATTTTGCAGCCGGGATGATTTCAATTGCATTTTTCTTGAAATCTCCCGGTTTGTAATTATATTTTGAAACGATCATTCGTTTATAAGACAGCTTTTCAGCTTCATTGATACGTTGTTCAAGCCTTGTCACAGGTCTGATTTCTCCTGAAAGACCCACTTCACCGGCAAAACATGTATGCCTGTCAACAGCTACATCTACATATGAAGAGACTACTGAAGCCACAACTGCCAGATCAAGTGCGGGATCATCAACTCGTACTCCGCCTGTAATATTCAGAAAAACATCTTTGACGCCCAGTTTAAAGCCGGCTTTTTTCTCCAAAACTGCAAGCAGCATAGACATTCTTTTATTGTCGAAACCTGTGGCAGAACGCTGGGGTTGACCGTAGGGAGAACCGGTAACAAGTGCCTGAACTTCAATCAGTAATGGTCTCAGCCCTTCAATAATGCTACCTATGCTTATTCCGCTTGTTATTTCATCTCTCTGGCTTACAAAAAGCTCAGAAGGATCATCAACCTCACGCAAACCGGTATGTACCATTTCAAAAATTCCCAGTTCAGAAGTAGAACCAAAGCGGTTTTTTACAGATCTGAGAATACGAAAACCGAAATGACGGTCTCCTTCGAAATAAAGGACAGTATCTACCATATGTTCGAGTAGTTTGGGGCCTGCAATATAACCATCCTTGGTAACATGTCCGATCAGAAACACAGGAATATTGTTATTCTTTGCATATTGCTGTAACCTGGCAGCACATTCTCTTATCTGACTAACTGCACCGGCAGGTGAATCAACAGCCTCAGTATAAATGGTCTGAACCGAATCAATCACAATCATTCCGGGATTCATCTTAGCAGCATGGTGAAGGACATGATCCACATTTGTTTCACAATAAATAAAACAATTATCGGTAGGCGTTCCGATTCTGTCTGCACGCATCTTCAGTTGTCCAGCACTTTCCTCACCTGAAACATATAAAACAGGTGCTTTATCAAATTTCAATGCCAGATCAAGCATGAGAGTAGATTTTCCAATGCCGGGCTCACCTGCTATGAGACATATGGATCCGGGAACAAGTCCGCCACCAAGAACCCTGTTCATTTCATTGCCCTGAAACCGGAACCTGACAAATTCCTGGGATGAAATCATCGAAACTGGAACAGGTGCTGTGGCTGCAGGAGCTACCGATGTAGATGCCGTCTGCCTGACAATAACTTCCTCAACAATTGAATTCCACTCATTGCAAGCTGTGCATCTCCCCTGCCATTTGGAATAAATTGTACCGCATGACTGGCATACGTACTGTGTTTTTGGCTTCTTTAAAGGCATACAGAAATTCCTTTGCTAGTACTTTTCAAATTCTCTGTAAACAAACATTCCGTCACGCTGATTGAGTAAAATCATCTTCGTGCTTCTCAATTTCAGAATTTTCCAATCTGCATTGTAATTAATCTCCGAACAATTCTGAATTTGGACTACGGAATTTCCCAGTTTGTATATGAATTTATAGATACATTGATCAACGGTATCAATGTCAGCAATTGAATCAACTTCCATGATCCTAAGTAAGACTCCATCATTAAAATCCCAGAGTTCAAAAACATCAGTAGCCTCTGTCTCAGAAATCTTTGTAACTTTCCAAACGTCTTCAAGCTTGTCCAGCTTCATCTTTTTGCAGGAAAAAGAAATAACCATTGCACCCAGCAGAATGAATATGATATGGATTTTTTTCATTGCGGTTTTTTTTTCAAAAATAAAAAAAATTATTTACAATATTACGCTCTTACAAATTCCCTGTATAACCAGGCAACATCATCTTTTTTGAATAATATCAGAATATCCTTGTTGACCTTGAGTATCCTCCATTTGCCGTTATATCTCTCCCTCCCTTGGACAATTCCTTCCACTTCAACAAATAATTTTGTAAAAGCAGGATCAAAGATATATGTTCCGGTTCCAAGAGTATCGGGATACGATACCGCAGAATCAATGGGAAACTCTACCATAGTAATAATTCCATCTGTAAAATCCCATTCTTCGTGATGAGTTACTTCCTTTATTTTTGAAACTCTTACAAGACGCCAGGTATCTTCCACCCTTTCTATCTTCTGTTTATTACAGGAAGATGCAATAATAATCAGCAACAAAAAACATGAAAAAATTTTCAGCATGTCATTCATTTTTTTTCAAAAATAATATATTTTTCTTAAAACAACATTAAGATTCGAAGAGACATGTGTTTGTTGTGCTTATGGAAAAAAAATATAATTTTGCAAAAAAATTGGTTTTGTTCATGTTCAGATTTTTCAAATACTTTCCATATTTTTTCATTGGAATATTCATATTGAATTCCTGTACAGAAAATCCAGGTCAAAAAACAAATGACTCATCAGACGGTGAAGATGCAGTGATCAATACTGAAGTTACGGGCACTCTGAACATTTTTTCTGATGATGTTATTTTGCCTGTTGCAGATGAGCTGGGAAAAGCCTTCAACTTACAATTTCCCAGTGTGAAAGTCAACACAAGCCTTATACATTCAGAAAGCACCATTTCCATGAAATCTGGAGAATCCGATATTATTCTCTCCTCTCTTCCTGTATCAACATTTGAAACAGAAAAGTTTGAATTTCTTCCTCTCGCCTGTGATGTTCTGACAATGATTGTCAACTTTAACAATACAGAACTTCAGACTCTTGTCATGCATGGCATTTCTGTCACTTCACTGAAAAATATTTTTTTTGAAAAAACAACCGACTGGAGCAAAGTACATTCGTCAATAAAAACCCAGCAGCCACTGAAAGCATATATCCCTCCGGTTATGTCAGGATCTGCTGAATATCTGGCTGCACTCACAGGGATTGATGCTTCTGCAATCAATATCTCAGACACTCCCAAGGAGAAAGATGTTCTAAAAAATGTTGAAGATGTGCAGGTATCTCTTGGCTTTTGCAGTCACACTTTAGCCTACGATTTCAGCACCGGTTTCAGAAAAAGTTCAATTTACATTATCGGCATTGACTGGAACAATTCAGGTACTCTTGAAAACAATGAACTGATCTGGGATGACACCAAAACACTGAAAGATGCTTATTTGAAAAACATTCTTCCTGAAGGATTGGTAAGGACATATTCCGCAATCAGTGTGAAAAATTCAAAAAACACTGTCATAAAGCATTTTCTCGATTTTCTCAGTCGTTCAGGACCTGAAATATTTGAAAAATATGGTTTTTACAGTATCCAAAATAAAACAAAAAACAATACATAACACTAAACCCAGAAATTATGAGAAAAAATACTTTAATTATTCTTCCTCTTATTGCCCTTCTTTTTGCAGGAGCATGCAAGCCAAAACAGCAATGTAAAAAAGGACCCATCACACTGACAAACAAAGTAGATACTATCAGCTACATCATCGGGGCTGATGTTTCCGGAAATCTTGCCAACAACGGGATCGAAATCAATCCTGAAATATTTATGCAGGGCTTCATGGATAAAATCAATAGTGTGGATACAATTTTCACTCAGGAAGAGATCCAGAACATCCTTATGGAGTTCCAGAAAGACTTACAAATTAAACAACAGGAAAAAATGAATCAGGAATCATTGGAAAACAAGCTCAAGGGACAGGAATTTCTTGAAGAAAACAAAAAGAAGTATGGTGTTGTTGTAACTTCAAGCGGTTTGCAATATAAAGTAATCACAGAAGGCACTGGCAAAAAACCACTTGCAACTTCAAAGGTGAAAGTTCATTACGAAGGAAAACTCATAGACGGTACAATTTTCGACTCTTCATATCAGAGAGGTGAAACTATTGAATTTCAGCTGAATCAGGTTATTCCCGGTTGGACAGAAGGTCTTCAGCTTATGTCAGAAGGCAGCATCTATGAATTGTATATTCCTTCAGAACTTGGATACGGTGACCGTTCAATTCCTGGAATTCCGGCAGGTTCGGTGCTGATTTTCAAAGTTGAACTGTTTTCAGTTCAATAGTCTGATTATAGAAATTCTCTCAGGCAGATTGTATATGTGCTGATCAGAAACTCTTCTGATCGATGGTATTTTCTATGAAAACCGAATAACGAATTTACCAAACATTAGTCAAATGTACTTGTTTGATATTTAAATCTAAGTGGGTATAGGGTATATAATATTGAAAATTGCTCCAAAGGAGTCCCCCCTTGGGAAATATCGCGTGTCGAATTTTGTTCCAAAGAAGCCTATCAGGGAAATGTTGAAGTTTTCATCAATCACTTATCAATAATAACTATAAGCTGGTCAGTGCTAACTATTTACAACAGTCCCATATCCAATCTTGCTTCGTCACTCATACGCTCATAGTCCCACGGAGGGTCAAATGTTATTTTCACTTCAGAATTTAATATTCCATCAATGCTTCTTAACGCCCTTGTTACTTCCAGCGGCAAACTCTCAGCTACGGGACAGTTTGGGCTGGTAAGGGTCATTGTCACTTTGACAACGGGTCCTTCTTCAAGTGAAATATCGTAAATGAGTCCCAGATCATAAATATTAACAGGCATTTCTGGATCATACACATTGCGCAGGGCTTCAATAACCCTGGACATCAAATCCGCATCAAAAATCTTTTCTCCCACCCTAATTCAAAATTTTAAATGATTTAAAAAATGATTTTACTTCTTTTTTCGGAGGGTCCTGGGCAATGCCCATTGCTACAACCTGAAACAGCTTTTCATTATAAATAAAAACCTGATATATAACTGAGTATGTCCCGTTATCTCCAGAATATTGCTGTCCCTGAATTTTTCCGTTCTTTATCTTTTTTGAAGGACCAGGAGTAACTTCTAAGGCCTGAAAAAAACCTTCAGCTGTATTTGCAAGAATGGAATTCAGATCATCTCCCTGAGAAACATAGCTTTGGTGGTTGATTGCCAAAGAAACCATATACAATACTTCAGATCCAACCATTGAAATATAATTATGAATGGGTATTGCATCATTTCCATCTCCCGATTCACTGGAAGAATATTCGGGTTGCTCAGGAAATTTCACTGTAAAATCCTTCTCAGCATTGGTAAATGTAACCTGTGCCTGAATGAAGAAACTTATCATTAAAAATGCTATAAATAAAGTTGCACGTTTCATTGTTTAGGAATTAAAGGTTTCTTATTTTTTTGCTTTCAATGCCATTGCATATAATTTCATTTGCTTGATCATTAGCACAAGTCCATTGGCACGGGTTGGAGACAGATGTTCCCTGAGTCCGATTTTTTCCACGTAATCCATTGTTGCTTCAATAATTTCATCGGGGGTGGAGTCTGAAAGAACTCTCACCAGCACATTGACGATTCCTTTGGTAATCAGAGCATCACTATCAGCAGAGAATTTCACCCTGCCATCCTCGAATGATGCATGAATCCATACCTGAGACTGGCAACCTTTAATCAAGTAACTGTCAGTTTTATACTGTTCATCAATTAAGGGGAGGCTTTTCCCAAGTTCAATTATATAAGCATATTTATCCATCCAGTCTTCAAAAGCACTGAATTCTTGTATTATTGCTTCTTCCTTTTCTTTAAGTGTCATGATTAATCAGTTTATCTCAGCATTTGAATTGCTTTTTCAAGTGACTGTATAAAAACGTCAACTTCCTGAATTGTATTGTACATTGCAAAGGAAACCCTGACAGTTCCGGGAATTCCAAATGCATCCATCAGAGGCTGTGCACAGTGATGTCCGGTACGGACCGCAACGCCTGTTTTATCCAGAATCACTCCAAGATCATAGGGATGAATCCCTTCAGCCAGGAATGAAATGACTCCGGCTTTACGTGGATAAGTGCCATAAATCTGAATACCGGGCAGTGACATCAGTTTATCGGTAGCATATTCGAGAACTTCATCTTCTTGCTGTCTGATAAGATCAATTCCTGTGTCTGCGACAAACTGAAGTGCAGCTTTTAAACCCAGAACGCCCCCCACATTGGGAGTACCGGCTTCAAATTTGAATGGTAGTTCATTATAGGTAGTCTTTTCGAATGTCACCTCACTGATCATCTCACCCCCACCTTGCCAGGGAGGCAGTGATTCAAGCAGGCTCCTTTTCCCATATACCACACCTGTACCCATGGGCCCGTATATCTTATGCCCACTGAAACAATAAAAATCACAATCCATCTGTCTAACATCAACAGGAGCATGAACAATCCCCTGTGCTCCATCCACAAGAACAATGACTCCTTTCTGATGAGCAATTCTGATTATATCCCGAACAGGATTAATCACTCCCAAAGCATTTGAGATATGAGTAATCGCGAGCAACTTTGTAGCAGGGCTAAGTAATTTTTCAAACTCATGCAAATTGAGTGATCCATTTTCAAGGACAGGAATAACTTTGAGCTGAGTCTGACACTGTTCACAAACCATCTGCCAGGGAACAATATTGGAATGATGTTCCATTCCGCTGATCAGAATTTCATCGCCGGGCTTCATAAAAGCTCTTGCACATACTGATGCAACAAGATTGATTCCTTCTGTGGTTCCTCTGACAAAGATGATTTCCTCAGAATGACCGGCATTGATAAATCCGGCAGTATATCTTCTGGCCTCTTCATAGGCTTCAGTTGCTTTCTGACTCAGATAATGTGTTCCACGATGAATATTGCTGTTTTCCTGTTCATAGTACCTTTTCAGTTCATTGATGACACACTGGGGTTTTAATGTCGTGGCGGCATTGTCAAAATAAACAAGGGGTTTCCCATACACTTTCTGTGAAAGAGCAGGGAACTGTGATCGTATCTCCTCCGGATTGAATGGCATAATAAATGAGTCTTTTGCAAATTTACAAAAAATGAGTTGAAGATTTACCCAATAATTTGTCTCCTTATTTTCAGAGGTAATTTTAATACCACAAGTTCATAAGAATGATCAATGAGATCTTTCAGTAACTTTTCATCTGTCAGCGAAGCATCATACACTGTATTCCAATGAACTTTATTCAAATGATATGCCCCTTTAATATGACAGAATTTTTCCCTGAGTTCAACAGCATAATCAGGGTCACACTTTAGAGTTACAGCAAATTCTCCTTCCATATCTGTTAATGCAAACATCCTTCCGGCAACCTTGAACACAAGTGTTGATTCATCAAAAGGAAGTTCTTCGGTGACCATTGGTTTTGTCAGGCAATACTCTCTGAATTCATCAATATGCATGGATCACGAAAAATAAGTATTTATAACACGTGCAACTCTGTTCATTTCTTCATGGCTCATTGCAGTGCCACTGGGCAAACACACCCCCTCTGCAAAAATTCTTTCTGCTGTTCCGTTCAGATATGCAGGTGAGCCTTCAAATACGGGCTGCAAATGCATTGGTTTCCAGATACGCCGTGATTCAATATTATCAGCTTCAAGTGCTTCAATCAATCCTTCGGGTGTCTTCCCTCCTGTCAGTTCCCTGTCAATTAGGATGCAGCTCAGCCAATGGTTAGACCTGCTCACTTCGGCTTCCTGGCAAAGAGTAATTCCGGGAACATCCCTGAACATATTCTTATAAAACTGAAACAAATCTCTTTTGGCCTGAATACGCTGATCGAGAACATGCAGCTGCCCCCTCCCGATTCCTGCGACAATGTTACTCATTCTGTAATTATATCCGATATGTGTGTGATGATAATACGGGAAGTTATCTTTGGCCTGCGTTGCAAGAAAACGCGAATGTTTGATAAATTCTTCATTATCAGAAATCAGTGCTCCTCCTCCAGATGTTGTAATAATTTTATTTCCATTAAATGACAGAACTCCCATTGTCCCAAAAGTTCCGGTAGCCCTTCCCATGAAGGTAGTTCCCAGCGATTCAGCAGCATCCTCAACAACAGGAATATCAAACTCATTGGCAATTTTTACAATCTCATCAATTCTGGCAGCAAGCCCGTACAAATGAACCGGAATCAATGCTTTCGGTTTTTTTCCTCTGCTTATGCGATCTTCAATTGCTTTTCTCAGAAGTTCAGGGCACATGTTCCATGTTTCACTTTCAGAATCCACAAATACAGGCTGAGCTCTCTGATAGACTATGGGATTGACAGAAGCCGAAAAGGTAAGAGTTGATACAATCACTTCATCGCCTTGCTGAACTCCAAGATTGATAAGTGCAAGATGAAGGGCGGCTGTCCCCGAAGCCACTACAGCTACATGAGAAACTCCAAGATACTGGGAAAGTTCCTTTTCAAAAGCATCTACATTGGGACCAACAGGAGCAATCCAGTTCTGGTCGAAGGCTTCATGAATGTATTTCAGTTCATCACCGCCCATATGAGGAGGTGAAAGGTAAATTCTTTTATTCATCAGAAAGTTTTTTTAATCTGAATATGGTTGCAAAGATAATTTTTAAATCAATGAGCAGGTTATGCCTGTAATAGTATTCCAGATTGATTTTTACTTTATCGGGAAATATTACTTCATCATTATATCTGACAGGGTCATCAGTCAGAGCAAGTAGTTCTTCTTCATTGCTGTACTTCAATGTGGCAGGACCCGTAATTCCGGGTCTGAGATTCAGAATTTTTCTGTTTTCACCCTCCAGTAGGTCCGCATATCCTGGCACATCGGGGCGGGGACCAACCATACTCATCTGGCCTGCAAGCACGTTCCAGAGTTCAGGCAGTTCATCCAGTTTGTATTTCCTCAAAAAAGCTCCGGTTCGTGTAATTCTTGCATCTCCTTTAACACTGACTGTATTTTTACTGTCATTAGGTCTCATTGTTCGAAATTTAATCATGGTAAAAAGCCGACCCTTATAGCCGACCCTTTTCTGAAAATAAAATACCGGGAATCCCTCCCTGAAAATTATTATAACTGCAATAACCAACATTAAAGGGAGAAAAATGATGCTTCCAATTAGACCGCAAATTCTGTCAAAAATATATTTGATGCTGTTTTTCATCATTCACATTTTTTATTCTTTATTCTAAAGAACAAAGGGAAAGATTTTAACAACCCAATCATTGATCCGGTTCCGTATGCAAAATGCAACACCATAAACGCCCATAACACATGAAAAAAACCAGTGCCTGTTCCCGATAATCTGCAAGAAAAAAATGAAATAATCAAGAGATATGAAACAGCAATAACAGCAGTTAAATAAAAAACA
>CAYRXH010000032.1:0-9288 GCA_964428185.1 uncultured Bacteroidales bacterium | reverse complement strand
CAGGGGGATAAAATGCCTCAGGCTCAGGGATCGGAGAGTCCCAGTTATGGCTACGGCAAGAATATTCCACAGCCCGTTTTGGTAATTATTCACTGCAAGCCCTGAGAAAGTTTCACGGGCATAATACGTGCATTTTACATTAGGTATCAGCCAAACAGATTTGCCGGCTCTGACAAGCCGTTTGCTCCACTCCATATCATGATTCCTTTTAAGTTCCGTATGATAATAACCGACTTGGTCAAAAAGTGATTTTTTGTAAACACCAAACGGAACAGTATCAACCTGCAGTGGTTTTGATGCTCCTGTTCTGAATTTTGAATTTCCCACACCTACAGGATGCGAAAGAATCCTCATAATTGCAACAGAAACCCTTGTTTTGTTCAGCACATCCGTTTTCAGGGCACCGCCGGTACCGTCAGCTTCAAGTTCTGCCATGTATTTCAGCATGATTTCAATATATGACGGCGGATATTCAGAATGTGCACCTGCAATCATCACATGCGAGTGCTTTGCACTTTTTACTCCAAGATTCAAAGCATGCTGTGTTTCAATCAACGGATTGTCAATCAGTTTGACACACTGAAATTCAGATCTCAACTGTGTAACAATTTCAGGTGTTTTATCAGTACTTTGGCCATTGATGACTAGAATTTCAAGAGGCAATGATGATTCATTGCCCTCAACGAGAGATCTGATACATCTGCTAATGTACTTCTCCTCATTGCGCGAGGGGATAATCACTGAAACACCTGAAAATCCTTCTGGTTTTGTCATACCTGAGAGAGGAGATTTTGGTACAAACTTATTAGTTTTTTGCTTTCCGTTTCCCAGTTAAATTTTGTCATAACCGCTTTTCTCCCGTTCATTCCCATGTGCTTTGCTTCAGTTGGGTGAGAGATGAGATGCTGTATGGCCTCTGCAATCTCACCGGGCTGCAATGGATTAACTGTTTTTCCGCATGAATTTTCTTCCAGAATTTTCTTCCATAGCGGAAAATCAGATGCAATAACCGGAAGCCCCGCTGCCATATATTCAAACATTTTCACAGGGAGGGCATCTATATAATTAATAATAGGATGAAGTGTTACAATGCCTGCAATTGACTTGGAAAAGATCTCAATAATCTTATTTTTGTCAACAAAACCATAATAACAAACATTTTTCCATCCGCTTAACTGTTTCAACTGAATTTGAAAATTTTCAGGGATAAAATTACCTGCCAGATGTAATTTACACCCTGCTTTTTCTGTTGCAAAAACCAATTCCATAATCCCTCTTTCGGCTGAGATCCCACCGATATAACACACACCATCGGCTGAATCATTATTCACAACTTCATTGAAGACACTGATATCGGGATAATTATTAATATCTATTGTATTGGGATTCACTTTTAAAAAACGATCCCTGATCAAAGGGGTTGCAGCAACCACTGCAGAAACCCTCTGGGTTTTTCTGTTTTCATATTTTTCAGCCTCCTGTGATATTACAGAACGTATAAATCCGGGTATCCAGTGTTTTGATAAAATCTGCCTGGGAAGATCCTCATGGGCATCATAGATAACCAATTTTCCGGAATTCAATAGTTTACGGGAAATTCTGAGAAGCTCAGGATCATGTATATGATACAAATCTGCGTCCACTTGCAAAGCTTTTCTGAGAATGCTGCCACGTCCCAGAATAAAACGTTTTACCCTACTGCTTCTGTAATTTCCTGCATCAATGATATGAATACCATTACATACTTCATCTCCGAGTCCATCTGCAACAATCTGAAAACACTGAAATCCTTGCTTTTCAATAGAAGTCAGTTGCTTCAGAAAAATTCTGGTATCATTTCTGGGATGAGCAATTGATATATGGCATATTTTATTCATTTCTGACACTATCAAAAACATTTTCTCTGTTCTTTAAAAGTACTTCAGCAGAATATGCAATAATGGTTAGAATAATCCAGTTCATAGGCATTGAAATAAAGGTACTGGGACCATTGGATACAATAAGATATGCCGGAATAACCATCAGCAGAAAACTACTTTCTGTGGACAACTGATCATTAAAAAACCTTTTGAAATTTTTCAGGAGAAGAAGCAATATTTTAATGAAAAAAACTGATATAAGAACAATAGAAATCACACCATACTGTGATAGCACTTCAATGAAAAAATTATGAGGATTTGTTTTTCCATCAGTTGGAAACACTGCCTTTCCAGACCTGATTTTATATTCAAATTGTCCGGCACCTGCACCCATAAAATAAGATTGCTGAAGAAAAACAATGCCGTTAAGTATCAGATTCTTTCTTGTGCTAAATGATTTCGTCTGAGAAACCGGCATTTTCGTTTCACTCTTAATAAAATAAAAATCAACCATCCTTTCAGTCAGCATCTTCACATCTTCTCCTGTTTTTTCAATTTTTTTCAAACTCACCTGATTTCCCTCCTGAGGAATAACGATTGAATTCTTCAACACTGAAAATATGACTCCGAAAATAATCATTGCAGCAATAATGCTCAAATAGAGAAAATCAGATCCGGATTGTCTGAAAAAATTGCTGAATTTCTGGAACTGTACATTGAGAAATTTTCTGTTCCCGGCATAAAGAAAAAGAAAAACAGCAGCTGCAACAACCCAATAAATTGCGTACATTGCCAGAACAGATCTGGTATAATAAACTATAAACACAGTAATACCGACAAAAATGGCAGGAAGTAATCTTTTCTCGCGACCAAGACGAACAAGAAAAAACACAAGAGTGAATACAAGAAATGCTGCAAAATCATTGGGATTTACAAAAGTGGCCAATGGAGAGTTAAATGTTTCTCTGACAGTATCAAGTTGTGAAAGCGTATAGGTAAACGTACCTTCAAAGTGCGCTGATGTTCCTATTTCGATAAAAGCAAACACCGCCATGATCACAAACACTATCATCCATGCCTTAATAATCACTTTCATCGGATCTGCAAGTTTCAGACACATTGAATAAATAACAATAAAAGTCAGACTGCCCCACCCAACATATGAAATATGCCTGATTGTTAGCATCTTATCACCCGACCAAATCAATGAAATTACCCCATAAACAAGAATCCATAAAAGAAAAAGGACGAACCAGCGATTATGATATCTGCTCGGGACAACCAAATTTTTGGTGATAATCAGATAAAAAAATGAAATGATCAGAATAATCCTGAATGCATACAAATTAATTGAACCAAAACTGACCAGATTCAGCTTGGCTGCAAAAGGGAAGGTAAAAATAAGTCCAAACAACAAGAGCTTCAGAAATATATCTTTTCTATTGTTTGTTGTTGTTTCTTTCAATTGCATTTATGTATATACTTTTCAATTTTTCGACAATAATTTCTTCAGAAAAATGGCTCATTGCAAAGTTGCGTATAAATTTTTTATCAAAGTTTGTATTTCTTATTTTCAACAGGCAGTCTGCAAAACTCTCAGCATTTGCTTCTGAAATCATTCCAAGGCGATGATCATTTAATACGGATGGTGCGACACCAACAGCCGTAGAAACCACAGGAATTCCGGCCCCAAATGCTTCGATCATGACTATTCCAAATGTTTCATAGGTGCTTGTTATTGCAAGCACATCTGCTGCCTGAAAATAAGGAACAATATTTTCATAATCCACAAATCCTATAAAATCAACTCTGCTTTCCACACCAATCTCCTTTGCTCTTCTGAGCAGGTTTCCCTTCTCAGGACCATCTCCCACCAGAATTAAACTGAAGTCTTCAGGAAGCATTGACAGAGCATCAACAAGTATTCGCTGGTTCTTGTTAACATCAAGTTTTCCAACATTTAATATGGTAAATTGATCCGTTTTGCGTGAATGAAAATTTATTGAATGAAACTTTTTCAGATCAACAATATTTGGGACATATATAAAATCAAGTTTAAACCTCTCTTGGAGCAATTCCTTAAAATCTGTGCTCACTGCAATTCTTTTATTGCTTTCGGAAAACACCTTTTGGGCCATCCGGTTTTCCCAGTTGGAAAGCATGCCCTTTGCAAATACCGAGTAATGCTCAGTAGTAACAAATGGAATATTGTATAATTGCTTGAGTCTTATTGTCTCATTTCCTGTATAAAAACCATGATTATGACAGATGTCAGGTGTGCCGTGTTCACTTATATACTGATTCATCAGTTTTTTAAGTAATCTGTCTCTTCGCAGCTGATTGATCTTTTTCATGAAAGGGACAACAGGAGTGACAAACAATCTGACCTGAACATCTCCGATTTTCAGGGTTCTGTATCCAAATCCTGAAAGCCTGAATCTGCGTATTTTCTTCCAGGAAACAAACACAACTGCAATCTGAGCCACCCTCATCCCTGCACGACAAAGGGCTTTTGACTGCTCGCTTACAAAAACTGCAGATACCCTATCATATTCTGTAGGAAACGATCTTGATAAAAGCACAACATGCATAGAATCAGTTTTCATCGGCAGTATTGTGTTTTGAAAGTTTATGTAGTTTATTTAATGCAAGCAAATTATAAACAATAATTTCTGCCATCTCAAATGCAACCAGAAGCATGAGTCCCAGATAAAAATCACCAAAAAGATATCCTGCATAAATAGTTGCAAATCTGTAAATTAATACAACAGAACTAAACAGCAGATTATATTTTTGCATACCCATGGCGATAAAGGTACTGCTGGTAGGAGAGCTTACAAAAGCAAACATGACATATAAAATCAGAATAGTCGCAATTTTACCACTTTCAATCCATTCGACGCCAAAAACAAAAACAAATAAAGGTTCACCCCAGAACACAAGAGCAATTGATGGAAGGACAATTAAACTTCCCAAAAGGAACCAGCTTTTCATGAGAAAAGAACGGGCACTCGAAAAATCAGAACTTTGAATATGAGAAACAAATTTCTGGTAAAAAGTTTGAGCATAAGCTGCACCCACGACTGCTACAGGGAGTGCAAGAATACGCCAGGCAAAGAAATAGCTCCCGCTGAGAGACTGTGAATACAATGCAGCAATCATCAATACAGGAAGCTGAGCAGAAAAAGAATCAATAAAAGTTGCCGGAAGTGTGAATTTTGGAAAATCGGAATACTGAACTGCGACCTTTCGCATGTCTGAACGGTTGAAACTACTCCTGATACCACTTGCTTTTTTTACATAGTTCCAGAAATAATAAAAAGCAGCAAGCCCGTCGGATATAATCTGACTCAAAATCAATCCTGCAGAACCACTTGAGGCATATCCAAATCCCACATTTGATCCTGTGAGAAGCCCGTTCCTGATAATCTTGTTTGCTGCGATGGTTTTGTACTTCTTATTTCTGTTATACCATGTCATCAAAATTGTATTGATGGCCAGAAAAAAAGCAGCAGGTGGTACAAGGAGCAAGATCCATGATGTATTTTCAAAATCAAAAAGAGCAGCTATCTGATCTCTGAAAATACAGGCAACGATAAAAAGCAGTACACTGAAAACTGTTGCATATATGATACATAAAGCAACCACATTTCGTGATTTAGCCTCCTCAGACGGCAGCATAACTGCAAGGTCATAACGCAGGGTAATCACAGGGCCCAAAACAGAATACATGGCTACAAACACCCCATATACACTGAAATCATCTACACCAAACAATCTCGAAATCAGAGGTGCAAAGAGCAAAAGCAACAGTTGTGCAACTGCTGTCCCGCTGATTAATGTGACAGTGTTTTTTAAAAATTCAGAAGTGATAAAAAACTGGGTTATTTTCACTGAATTGTTCTGATTCGTTTGCAAAGTTGAACATTTTTCGTGTGAACTGCAAACATAAACGCAACATTGTCAAATCAATTGCATCGGGGCATCTGACTTAAATACTTCTCAATGACCAGCTCAGGATTCACCATATTCTTTGAAACCCATTCAATAAGCAGTTCCCGCTTTTCTATCTCGGACAACTGCCAGCAAAACTCAGAATTTCTGAGAGCAGTTGTCAGTTGAAACACGCAGATTGCTGCAGAAACGGAAACATTAAAACTTTCAGTAAAGCCTACAATTGGTATTCTGAGGAACTGATCGGTATGTTGTCTGACAATATCTGATATTCCGTTTTTTTCATTGCCGAAAACCAGAGCAGTTTTCTCACTGATACGATAATCCATCAGGGAAACAGCATTATCATGCAATGATGTGGAAACGATTTTGTATCCTTCATTTTTAAGATGCAGTAAACATTCTTCAGAATTGTTTGGGTTCTTGTTCCATTGTTTCATTGTCAGCCAGTAGGAAGATCCCTGAACAACAAGAGGATTCAGATGATACTCATTCTCATTTTCAATGATATGAACATCCTGAACTCCTAAACATTCACAAGTTCTAAGCACTGCACTTGCATTTTGTGCCTGATAAATATCCTCAACAACCACTGTAAGAAAACGCGTACGCTGATCTGCCACCTTTTCCAGTCTTTGTCTTCTCTCTGGTGTAATCTGAGTTGTCAGATATTTCCACAATCCCGGGAATATTTGATCATCAGTCAACTTCATTTATCTGCTGTTTGAATATATAATGACTATGCACAATTCAAGTAGAGCACGGGCTCCGACATTTGCGTCCCATTCTCCATAACCTGCTTGAGCAGGTGCAACTTCACACAAGTCGGCTCCAATGATTTTTCTCCCACTTTCAGAAATCATCTCGAGCAGATAGAATATCTGTTCAAGTGAAGGACCGCCCGGTACTGGTGTTCCTGTATTCGGACAATACCGAGGATCAAGACCGTCAATATCAAAGCTGATGTAAACCCTGGATGGCAATGTCTCCAACAACTCTGTACACAAATGTTCCCAAGTTTGACCCTCAAACATGCTGCTTTGTAGGTATCTGTCGGTAAAAGAGATTATTTTCCCCTGCGAACCTCTGATCCTTCTGTCTTCCTCACTGCAATAATCCCTGAGCCCTAGCTGCACAATTGTGCTGACACCAGGTAATCTGACAGCATTGTACATCACCGAAGCATGACTGAATAAAAAGCCCTGATATGCCTTTCTCAAATCGGCATGTGCATCAATCTGTAAAATTCCAAAGGGTTCTCCATTTTCAGACAGTGATTTCATTAGTCCCAGAGCCACACTATGATCTCCTCCTAAAACGATGGGTATTTTTCCGGAGTTGAGGATTTTGTTTGAAAGATCATACACATAAGTATTCATTACAGTACAAGCATGATTCAATGCCTCCAGAAGCTGATCTATTTCATTATCTCTTCGGTTTTCATTGAAAGCATGAATAATCTTTTGACTGTCCTGTCTGAGCTTCAGATTTAATTCCTCAATAATAGCCGGTTGTGGATGCATAAATATCCCCCTTTTCCAGAAATCAGGATAGAATTCATGGAATAAATCAAGCTGAAATGATGCATTGAATATTGCCTGAGGTCCTTTTGAGGCACCTTTGCCATAAGAA
Organism: uncultured Bacteroidales bacterium; assembly: GCA_964428185.1. Classification (GTDB taxonomy): domain Bacteria; phylum Bacteroidota; class Bacteroidia; order Bacteroidales; family DTU049; genus CAYMAZ01. Next base: position 1,843 of record CAYRXH010000032.1, on the reverse strand, counting down.
GCAGTCAGATCCCAGGGAACCGGAATGATCTGTACAAGTGATTCTTCGCTTTCAAAGGGTAATCCAAAAATTCCGTTTCCCGTATTGATATCCTGATTAAATTCCTGTTCAGTCATCTTTTTCCGTTATTTTAAATGAATCCCAATCGGCAGCAAAAGGGAGCCTTTTCCGAATGTCCTGAATGACGGACATATTGATTGAAAAAGTATGAACAAACTCTTGAGCTTCCGGTGCTTTTACAACAATGTCTCCTGAAGGATCAACAAGCAAGCTATTGCCTGTATATTCAAGTCCGCTTCCGTCACGCCCCACCCTATTGACGCCACACACCCATGCCTGATTCTCTATTGCTCTTGCCTGAAGAAGTTTTTCCCAATGATTAATTCGCTTCTCAGGCCAGTTGGCAACCACTACCATGAGATCATACTCAAAACTTCCATCACTCAATAGCCTGTTTCTGTTCCATACAGGGAATCGAAGATCATAGCAGATCTGAGGCCGTATTCTCATTCCCCGGAACTCAATGCTGATATTTTCTTTGCCGGATGAAAAATATTCATCTTCGCCTCCCATACTGAACAGATGCTTTTTATCATATTGAAACACTCTCCCCTCAGGAGTAACAAACAAAAACCTGTTGAACAGCTTTCCGTTTTCCGAAACAATCAGACTGCCACAAATGGCTGCACTTTTTTTGTTTGCCTGAGTTTTCATCCAGTCAACACCCTTGGCTCCTGACTCTATAACTTCGGAAGGCGGGTGTGTAGAAAAACCGCTGATGAACATTTCAGGTAAAACAATCAGATCACAGGGAGAACAATTATCAATGATTGTGTTATAGACAGAAAAATTTTTTGCAGGATCTTCCCATGCGATATCTGACTGGACAAGTGTTATCCTGAACTCACTCATAACATTGCAATTGCAATGCAAATCTAATTATTTTTTTTGAGCTGACATCAATCTCAGACCGTTGATATTAAAATAACTTTTGTAATTTAGCGTTTTATACAGACAGAATTTTAAGTATGAAACGCTTTGTATTTTTTTTCAGTACTCTGATAACAATTATTTCAACAGTATTTTCTCAGAATCTTAAACCAACAGATTCTCATGTTCTTGTGGATGTATTTGTTTATGATAACAAAGGAAAGGCCCTTGAAAATGAGCATGTTTCTTTTTTTGCCCGACGGACAAAACAAACATACAATGTAACAACCAATGCTGAGGGAAAGTCACAACTTTTGCTACCAAAAAATGATGTGTATGAAGTTTCCTATAAGGACCTGCTTACAAAAAAGGACTATGCTCTCATTGAAGTTCCCTATGAAGAAGGTCTGATAACCTATTCGGTTGAAATCATTTATGAACCTACCAGAATATTCACTCTTGAAAATGTATATTTTGAATTCGACAAAAGCACTCTGAAACCGGAATCTTATCCGGCACTTAATGAACTGGTAGATCTTTTGAAAGCTGAACCGACGATGGAAATTGAAATTTCCGGTCATACTGATAATGTGGGAACACCGCAATCAAACATGATTCTTTCACAAAACAGGGCCGAATCTGTCAGACAGTATCTTATCAATAAGGGAATTTCCCCTTCAAGGGTGAAAGCTGTGGGATATGGGGACACCAAACCTGTTGCCTCCAATGAAACCGATGAAGGAAGACAGATGAACCGCAGAACAGAGGTTAAGATACTGAATAAATAAGCATAGTTCTTTGTCTCTTTTGAATGATTAATTGAATAACGCCAGATCAAAAAAAATCCTTACATTCCGGTCAAGAACATGTGCTGAATAAACCTAAAGCAAAGAACTTAATGTAAACAAAACAT
>CAYRXH010000031.1:0-27829 GCA_964428185.1 uncultured Bacteroidales bacterium | reverse complement strand
ATTTGATAACAAAACTTAACTATATATAAATCACTCTGTATTTAGAATAGAGCCTAATTAATTTGATGTTTAAATGCGCAAATATAAGATTATCCCGCCAACGGCGGGACGTAAATCGCTTTAAGACATGGTAGATTTTTATTCGCTTGTGTGTAAATAAAATTTTCATGTAAATTTGCAGTATATTAATTCAAAAAAAATTTAACAATGAAAAAGATATATATTTTGTCAGCCCTTTTCATGATTCTGACTGGCTTGTTTGCTCAGGAAAATGCAAAAGATATTGCCCCTTTTTTTTCATATTCAACATTCTATTCACCCGAGCAGGGTCCGTATGTTGAAACGTATCTTACCATTCTTGGCCATTCACTATATTTTGGAACTCCTGAAGACGGTAAATATTCTGCCCAGGTGGAACTGACAATTCTATTCAAGCAAGGGGATAATATTGTGGATTTTAAAAAACTGAACCTGAAAAGCCCTTTGATTGATGACACATCAAAAGTAAATTTTTCTCTGGTCGATGTTCAGAGATTTGCATTGCCAAACGGCACCTATGATATTGAATTCAAACTGGTTGATACAAAATCACCCTTTGATCCCTTGTATATACTCGAACAAGTAAGTCTTGACTATCAACCGGAGATGACTTCTGTTTCTGGAATTCAGCTGGTTGAGAGGTTTCAGAAATCTGAAGAGCAGAATATTTTTACAAAAGCAGGCTACGAACTGTTACCACTCCCGCTCAATTTTTATCCTAAAAGTGTTTCTTCACTGACATTTTATTGTGAAATTTATAATACTCAAATCAATCCGGGACCTGAAGAGTCATTTCTGATAAAGTCATATATTGAGCAATTGGAAACTCATAGAATTACTGCTGAATTGCAGACTTTTAAAAGGGAAAAATCCAAGGATGTGCTGAGTTTTATGCATCAGTTTGATATCACAGCATTACCTTCAGGAAATTATTTGCTTGTTGTTGAACTCAGAGATAAAAACAATGAACTCCTTTCTGTGAACAAATTGTTTTTTCAGAGAAGCAATCCTGCTGCTGATGCTGATTATCTTGCAATGACACAGGCTTATGAGAATTCATTTGTCATGAAATATACTTCTCGTGACACGCTTGCAGAATTTATCAGATCCACAAGACCCATTGCCACTAACAATGAGAAATCCTTTATTGACAATCAGACCAAATCAGCCGATGTTCAGCGTCTACAGCAGTTCTTCTATGCATTTTGGACAAGCCGTAGTGAAGATCCTGAAACAGCATGGAACAACTATTATGTTGAAGTTCAGAAAGTGCAACAGGCCTATTCCACAAAGATTAAAAAGGGCTATCAATCAGACAGAGGAAGAGTGTATTTGCAGTATGGACCTCCAAACACAATTGTAAGCCGCGATAATGAACCCAGCACCTATCCTTATGAAATCTGGCACTATTATCAACTGGATAACCAGCGAAACAGGAAATTTGTTTTCTATAACAGGGATCTTGTTACCAATGACTATGAACTCCTTCATTCTGATGCATTTGGCGAAGTTCAGGATTATCAGTGGCAAGTGAAGCTGAATCAGCGAAATTTTGCAACAAATGATCCGGATCTGCAAAAGAGTGACTGGGGATGGGGAAGCAGGGTTGATGAATTCTGGGATAACCCACGATAGTGGAATTATACAGAAGCATTGCATTCTGGTTCTGTGAACGTTCAATCTGAAACTGCATTTTCTTGAATTCAGTTTAATATTAATTCTTACTTTTGTGCTTTATCTCAATGAGAGCTGTTATGTCCTATAAAAAAAGAAAACGAAGAAAGAAAGCTACAAAGCCACGTAAATATACTGTTACAATTTCAAGAAATCAGTATGAACTACTCCGACAACACTGTGCTTATACGCAAAGTACACCTCCCAGAGTATTAAAGCAGGCAGTTAGTCTTTATCTAAGGCAAGTGTTGCACGATCTGAATCAGTGGAAAAAAATTACACCAGGCAAGCAGTTTCTCTGTGAAGAGGATAAAAAGAAGCAAATGGAGATAAAATTTTAATATCCAGAGCAATTTCCCATGAAGAATATTGAACAATGGGTTCCCACAAAATTTATTTTTAAAAACAACATTCTGCGTGCCAACCGTGATAAAGGACAGGTGCATCTTTCTTCAAGGCTATCAGTAAATTTGATAGGAATGCATTATTCTGCCATAATAAAAGAGCATTTCAAAGGGAAACTGATTGATCTTGGATGTGGAAATGTCCCGTTTTATGAGGCCTATAAAGATTATATAAGTGAAAATATATGTGTTGACTGGGCTGAATCTGTTCATTCAAATCTTTTTATTGATTCTATAACTGATCTGAATAAAAAACTTGAATTTGAAGATAATGAATTTGATACAGCATTGTTGTCGGATGTGCTCGAGCATATCAGAAAGCCTGAGCAGCTATTGGGAGAAATATTCAGAATACTCGGGCCTGGTGGAAAACTTATATTGAATGTACCCTTTCTTTATTGGCTGCACGAAGAACCACATGACTTCTTCAGATATACCAGGTTTGCCCTGCATGATTTATTGTCAGATGCCGGTTTTCAGCATATTGAAATTACTGCTGTCGGAGGATCTCCTGAAGTAATGGCTGATATCTTTGCCAAAAATGTATATCATATTCCATTGATTGGCAGGTGTTTGTGTCGGTTCGCTCAGTGGTCATGCCTATGTTTTGTTAAGACAGGAATTGGAAAGAGGATTTCGCTCAGAACATCTCAAAAGTTTCCCTTAGGGTACATTGCTGTTGCTGAAAAATAATATGGGTTAAATTTTTTTTGTATTTTGATTGTTTTTGATGTATCTTTGTTCCTTCATCAAACAAAATCACTTTATGAAAAGATTTAACAAGAAGATAATGGGCATTTTTGTTGTTGCTCTTGCTCTTCCTTTGTTTTTTTCTGCATGTAAAAAAGACAAGGATGACGACGACATTGATGATGAACCCATCACCGTCACTGATATTGACGGGAATGTTTATGCCACTGTGACTATAGGGTCTCAGGTATGGATGGCAGAAAACCTGAAAACCAACAGACTGACAGATGGCAGCACCATTCTGAATTTTCTCGAATACGACTGAGCCACCTGCCCTGGAACCGCCGGAATGGGGTGGTACGAAGACAATGCATCTTACAAATCTACTTACGGATGCCTATACAACTGGCATGCTGTTAACACAGGGAAACTTTGCCCTGAAGGATGGCGAATGCCCACCGACTCAGATTGGATGACCCTGATTAATTTTGTTGGTGGTGCAAGTGTGGCCGGAGGAAAACTGAAAGAAACCGGTACAACACATTGGAACAGCCCAAATACAGGAGCTACTGACAATTATGAGTTTGCGGCTTTGCCCGGAGGATTTCACAATACTTCGGCATATGTTGGATTGAAGAACAGTGCTTTTTTCTGGTCTGCCACCGAAGCTGCAAATCCTGATTTTGGTTCATATTTCTATATGAACAACTCAAGTGCTCAGGTTATTCATTATCCTCAGGGAGACAAGGAATTTGGATTCTCTGTCAGATGTATTAAAAAGTAGATAAAAAAAGTTAAAAAAGATACCTGCCAGCCCTATTGTTGGCAGACTTTTTTATAAGTGTCAAGCAGGGAAATGAAATCAGATATTTTTACCCATGAGCAAATCATACGTCAGGATACTCAGATATAGCAGACTGAAAAATCGAAAGTTTCTCAGTTGTGAAAAAATTGTAATTTTGCAGCATTAAAACTAAAACAATCAACATGGAATCTCAAATCAAGCTGAAAAGCGGTGAATTTCTGGTAAAAGACATTTCAGCACAGGATATTTTTATCCCTGAAGAATTTAATGAAGAGCAATTGATGATTGCCGAAACCATCAGGTCTTTTATTGAAACCGAAGTATATCCCAACCTTGACAAACTTGACAAGGGAGACAGGGAACTCATGAAGGAAATTTTAAAAAAATCAGGTGAACTTGGATTGATGGGAATCTCCATTCCCGAAAACCTGGGTGGTTTTGGACAGGATTTTGTTACACAAATGCTTGCTGCTGAAGTGGTGGGTGCAGCCTATTCATTTTCGGTCGCTTTCATGTGTCACTGTGGAATTGGTACACTACCAATCTTGTATTACGGAAATGATGAGCAACGACAGAAATATGTTACACGACTGGCAACAGGAGAATTGCTTGGGGCATATTGCCTTACAGAACCCGGGGCAGGAAGTGATGCCAATTCAGGAAAAACCAATGCAACACTGAGTGCTGATGGTACACATTATATCCTTAACGGGCAGAAGATGTGGATTACCAATGGCGGGTTTAGTGATACACAGGTAGTGTTTGCAAAAATTGACAATGACAGGGTGTTAAGTGCGTTTATTGTTGAAAGCAACTGGCCAGGAGTTGTGATTGGACCTGATGAACATAAAATGGGTATCAAAGGCTCATCAACAACCCAGATTTATTACAATGATGTGAAGGTTCCTGTAGAAAACCTCATCGGAAACAGAGGTGAAGGTTTCAGGGTGGCATTAAGCATTTTACACATGGGAAGAATGAAACTGGGGGCAAACGTAATTGGTGCTGCCAAACAGGCCATTAATCAGTCAGTTCAGTATGCCAATGAACGCAAGCAGTTTAATACTTTGATTTCAAATTTCGGTGCCATCAAGTATAAACTGGCAGAAATGGCCATCCGTACATTTGCTCATGAATCAGCGATATATAGGGTGAGTAAAGACATTGACCTTTTACTTGAAGAATACAAAAATCAGTACGAAGATTATGGTCGTGCTACCATTGAGGCGATCAGCCATTATGCAGTTGAGGATGCCATTCTCAAAGTGTATGGTAGTGAAATGCTGGATTATGTGGTTGATGAAGGAGTTCAGATTCATGGTGGAATGGGATATTCATCTGAAATGCCCATAGAAAGGGGATATCGTGATTCACGTATCAATAGAATATTTGAGGGTACCAATGAGATAAACCGGCTTCTGGTTTCTGATACGGCAATGAAACGTGCAATGAAAGGAGATTTTGATCTGTTTGGCGAAGCTGAAAAGGTCATGGCTGAAAAGAATTTCATTTGCAACTGCAAGACTCCCGAACTAGGGTATTACGAAGAAAAGAAATGCTGTATCAGGAGTTTTAAAAAGGTGGCCCTGATTCTTTCAGGTGCTGCATACAAACATTTCGGAAAGCAACTGGTTCATGAGCAGGAAGTGATGAATAACATTACTGATATCATTATTGAACTGTATATTGCAGAATCTCTGGCTTTGCGAATTGAAAAACTGGAAGCGATGAAGGGAACTGAAGCTGTGGCACTTTATAAAGATATGCTTGATGTGTTTATGAATGATGCCAATGCACGTATCAGGGCATGGGGACTTGATGCAGTGTATTCAACTCTGGAGGGCGAAGAAGCAGATAACCTGGCAACAGCTGTTAAAACTTTATGCTGTGAAAGAGGAGTCAATGTGAAAGCTGCCCGCCGCAGAATTGCAGATAAACTGATTGAAGAAAATTGCTACAAACTATAAAGTCATTTTCTATGCACGGAAAGGCTACTATTGAGGGTAGCCTTTTTTATCTAAGCACAAAGTGAATATTTTTCTAATTTTACAGCATACATGATTTTACTATGATTCTGCATATTCATGACAGTCAGTCGATTTTTATTAATTCTGCCCAGTATTGTTTTCTTGAAGCCGGTCTTAAGGGGGAACATATTGTTGTAGGAAAAAAACAAAAGCTGAAACATTCAGGCTCAAACCTCACTGCTTATGAATATAACAGCAAAGAATATCGAACTTTCCTCAAAAACAGGATTTCAGGTTTTTCTCTGGTTTTTTTTCATGGACTGTTAAATTGCAATGAGAAGGTAATTGGAGATATATTAAAGATATCATCCCATCCTCCGGTGGCATGGATGCTTTTTGGAGCAGAGATACAGAATTCATTTGTTTTTCCGTCTGCATTTCTTGGCAATAGAACAAGATTGCTATACTATACTCTTATTCCATACAGAATTTTTATTCCGATATTCAGATTTATCAAAATTTTCATAGGTAATGGGCTTATCAGAAAATTAAAAAAAATTGATTATTTCGCACATTTCATTCCACAGGAAATGGAGTTTGTTTTTCAGCATACAGGAGTCAGAAAACCCATGCTCTGGCATACATATGCAATACTTGATCATTATATTGAGCCATCCGTTTCTCACTTGTCTGTGCAGGGAAGTAGGAACATTATGATTGGAAATTCAGCTAGTTTTACTTCCAATCATCTTGAAGTTTTTGATCTCCTTAAAAAGATTGAAACAGAAGACAGAAAAATTATTGTTCCGCTGAGTTACGGAAATAAAAAATACAGAAAGTATCTTGTAAGAAAAGGACAACAATATTTCGGGGAAAATTATTTGCCGCTCACTGAGTTTATGGAAAAAGAACACTACCATCAACTGCTTCTGGGTTGTTCAGTGATGATTCTCAATCATTACAGGCAGCAGGCATTGGGGAATATTTTATTCGGGGCCTGGTCAGGCATGAGAGTGTATGTTAGAAAACACACATCAACATATTCATTCTTCAGGGAAAAGGGCCTGAAAATCTTTTCAATTGAAGATGATTTGAATTCAAAGAATCCCTTAGTTTTTGCTCCTCTAAATGGGCAGGAAATTTGTACAAACAGACTGGTTTTGGAGCAGATTTTCGGAAGAGAGCATGTTATTTCAAGGTTTAAGGATTCATTCAAATCATTTCAAGAAGCAGAATAAATTAATTTTCGTGTTTTCTTCGAACTTTTTTCAATACCTTTGTTGCCTTGAGACAATTAAAGCATCATGGAAAATATCTATGTTACCCGGCCTTTTCTTCCACCCCTTGAGGAAATGAACGAAACATTGCGGGAAATATGGAATTCAAGAAACCTGACCAATAACAGCAGGTATCATCAGATGTTGGAAGAGGAACTTTGTAATTTTCTGGGAGTTCCATTTATTTCATTGTTTTCAAACGGAACATTAGCTATTATTACTGCACTGCAGGCACTTGATATTAAAGGAGAAGTTGTTACAACACCGTTTAGTTTTGTGGCGACAACACACGCACTGAAATGGAATAATATTCAAGCTGTTTTTGCAGATATTGATCCTAATACATTTAATCTGAATCCTGCTCGCGTTCGTGAAATGATCACAGACAGGACTGCTGCTGTATTGCCTGTGCATGTGTACGGGATTCCCTGTGATGTTACTGCATTCCAAAAATTGTCAGAGGAATCGGGTGTAAAAATAATTTATGATGCTTGTCACACTTTCAATGTAAGAATAAAAGGCGTCCCTATTTTGAATTTTGGAGATCTTTCAGTGATGAGTTTCCATGCAACCAAGGTATACAATACTTTTGAAGGTGGAGCCATTGTCAGTCATAGCAGGGAGATGAAACAGCTTATTGATGATCTGAAAAATTTCGGTTTCAGAAATGAGACAACTGTGGTGGCTGCAGGAATCAATGCCAAGATGAACGAATTTCAGGCAGCACTGGGCTTGTTGCAACTCAAGTATATTAAAAAGGTTATTCAGCGACGAAGATATTTGTCACTCCGTTATAGGCACTATCTTTCAGGAATTTCTGGAATTGATATCCATAGGGAAAATGAAAATATTGAATACTGCTATTCATATTTTCCCATACGTATCAATAAAGAAAAATTTGGCAAAACGAGAGACATATTGTATGAACATTTAAAAGCAGAAGGCGTGTTTTCAAGGCGGTATTTTTATCCTTTGATTTCTCAGTTTCCTATATACCGGAATATTCCTTCATCATCTCCTTCGCACTTGCCTGTAGCTGAAAGAATTGCGGAAGAAATTTTATGTTTACCCTTGTATCCTGATTTGTCTGAAGAACAGCAGGATAAGATTATTAAGCTAATTCATAATCTATGTTAATTGTTGGAGCGAAAGGATTCGCAAAAGAAGTTCTTGAAGTAATATGGCAGAATGAACAGAATGAAGCCATTGCGTTTTTTGATAATGTTTCCCCCAACATTGAAGATAAATTATTTGGGAGATTTAGAGTTTTGCGAACCTTTGAACAGGTATCAGCGTTTTTTTCTGAAACAGGAGATCCCAGAGTTGCTCTTGGGATAGGGGGACCCCGGGCAAGATATATTCTTTATCAGAAGTTTCAGAAACTCAGCGCTCAGTTTCCTTCAGCAATTTCCCCATTTGCCAGAATTGGTCATTTTGATGCAACGATTGGTGAGGCCTGTAACATTATGACAGGAGTTGTTATTACGAACAGTATTCAAATTGGAAAGGGTGTGTTACTAAATCTCAATTGTACCATTGGGCATGATACTGTTATTGGAGATTTTGTTGAGATGTCTCCCGGAACTGCAGTTTCAGGACGATGTCATATTGGGAGATTTTCAGTCTTAGGGACAAATTCTATTGTAATTCCAGATGTAACCATTGGGGAAAATGTAGTTGTTGGTGCAGGTGCTGTTGTGACAAAGGATGTGCCTCCAAACTCATTGGTGGTTGGAATGCCTGCTGTGATTAAAAAGGAATTACCCCCATTGGATTTTTAGCCTTTCAGGCGATGTGTCAGTTTTTTCATCACTTCGAGAAGGTCCTTTCTGAATAAAAGAAAGAGACCTAAAAAAATATATAAAACAACAATGATGGTGCATACAATGGCATTCAACTGAAAGTAGAGTTTAATATACTCCATAGCCGAAGCAATAATAACAACTGAAATCGGAAAAAACATGACTTTGTTTAAGTTCCACGGAATCGGAATAATTCTTTTCTGTGCCAGATAAAATGCTATGACCTGAATAAAGCCTGCTGAAAGGAAGGAAATGACAGATCCATAATAGCCAAGAGAGGGAACAAGAAGAAAGTTTAATGCGATGAGAACAAGAAAAGCAATTAGGTTTAAAAGAAAATAGAGTCTGGAATTTTTATTATACAGGAGTGGCCATGAAAATATTTGAAACTGTGCATTCAATATATATTTGACAAGGATAATCATGAGCAGACCAGCAGAAATTAATAATTCTGTTTCATAAAAAACTGATATGAAAATCATAAGAGGAGGTGCAAAAACACCAACGGCAAGAATGTTTTCAGCAATAAAAATATTTGAAAGAGTTTTAATATCTTTTTCATTCTCTTTTATTCCACTCTTGAAAAACCGAAACAGTTCAGGTTGCACTGATCCGGCAAGTCCATGGGTGATAAACAATACACCTGCAGCAAATTTCATTGCATTGTCATATATGCCCAGTTGTGAGGGGTTCTTCAGCAACATAAATCTGTCGAAAAACATGATTCCCCAGTACATAAAATCTGTCAGGGTAAGAGATATGGCAAAAGATCGCAGTTGTTTTCGGATTGCTGCTGAGAAATGCAATCCGTTTTTAATAAAGGTGTATCCGAGTATGATCAGGTTGGCAACCCCTCCTCCAATGGCTGTTCCCGTAAGGTATCCGATGAAACTCAGATCATAATACAAGACTCCGATGATTTGAAATATGCTTCGGAAAATTCCAGAAATCAGACTGACAGCGATAAAATTGCGGACACTTTTTTCACTTCTGTACAATGAAAGTGCAATTGAGATAACAGATCTGTTGAAGGCAATAATTCCCAGAAAAATTCCGTATTTATCAAAATTTTGAAGAGGACCATCCGGAAAAAGTGTACCGATAAATGGAGAAAATACAATTAAAAGGACAAAAACTGCTCCTGCTCTCAGGATAACTCCTGAAAAAATTGTTGATACAAGCTTGCTGTATCCTTGGGAATTATCCCAGTAATCATAGTAATAACGGGCAATAGTAATTGCCATACCACTCAAACAAAAGATGACTATAAATGATAGAATCGCCTCAGTGACTGCCAGATATCCAAAATCCTCAGCACCTAAGCGGTCTTGCCCTTCAATGACCGGATAGACAATTAACTGTAGAATAGCGGGAAATGCAGCAAAAAACGTATAAACACCTGTGAGTTTGATATGTTCCTTTAAATTGATCATTATTGGTGTATAGAATGGTGTTATGAACTTAAAAATCTGTTGTTTATTGCAGATCCTACTTCATCATTCCCCTGATCATTTTCTGCTTTTCTTTAAGAATAAGCAGCTCGGCTTTGGCTTGTTCAATTTTTTCTCTGAACTCGCGGGTGAGAATGTCGGCATTTTTTGATTTTGCAAAAAATCCGATATTAGTTTCCCATAAATTGATATCACTTTCCAGTTTGTTGATTTTTGATGAAATATTGAAAGATTCTTTTTTCATTTCGGACTGCCCTGTTGAACTGGAACCCATCGATTCATATTTCTGCTTCAAATCAAACCTTCGTTTTTCGTCCCTGCTGATTTTTAATTTGTCAAGCAATCCATCAACTGTTTTTTGAAATTTGCTCTGTATTTTGTCTTTTTCCTTCAACGGAACTCTGCCAATTTCAAAAAACCTGCGTTGAAAATCCTTAATGGCAGCAAGGTTTTCTTTGTTGTCTTCTCCAAATTCATAGGTACTCATCTGCTCAATAATCTCCTGCTTCGCTTTCAGATTGTCGTCTTCGTGCTTGTCAAGATTTGAAAAATATTCCTGCTTTTTATTGAAAAAAGTATCACATGCCTGACGAAATCTCTTCCAGATACTGTCAGAATATCGGTGTGGTACAGGACCGATGGTTTTCCATTCATTCTGGAGGGTAATCAGTTCATCTGTGATTTTTTTCCATTCAGTGCTATCCTGAAGTGATTCTGCCTGTTTGCAAAGCAGGAGTTTCCGGTTGTAATTTTCTGTCAGCTCATCTTTGATCCTGCTGAAAAATGCTTTCTTTTCATTGTAAAAAATCGTCATCTGAGAACGAAATTCTGTCCAGATATCTTCATTATGTTTTTTAGGTACAGGTCCTGTCTGTTTCCATAATTTCATCAATTCTTCAACTTCTTCCGTTTTCTTTCCCCAGGCTTTGGCTGAAGTAATTTCCTGTTCTGAAATTTGCTTCATCTTAACAACCAGTGCTCTTTTCATCTCAAGATTGCTTATAAGTTTCTCCTTAAAGGATTCATACTGCTCGCGCCTTTTTTCTTTCAGTTTTTCAATAGAAGTGGCAAAACGGGCATTGACATCTTCACGCTTGTCTGAAGGAACAGGGCCTGTTTCTCTCCACTGTGACTGCAATTCATGAAGTTTCCTGAACGCTTCGTCCATATTATCTATGAGTAGCAATTCTTCAATCTTTTCACAAATTTCAAGTTTTGATTCCAGATTTTTCTTGTAGTCCAGATCTCGCAATTCTTTATTTATCTTGACTTTGTCTAGAAACAAATCAACAAGATGATTGAAGCTGTTCCACAAATCCTGATTTTGTGCAGGTGGCACCTGCCCGATATCTTTCCATTGTTGCTGCAGACGCTTGAAATCTTCCCATGATTTCTGCAGCGTCTCTTCTGAGTCAACCAGTATTTTCAGATCTTCAAGGATTTGTTTTTTCAATTCATAATTTCTCAGTTTCTCTGCTTCCTGACGCTCAAGATATTGCTTTCTGAGTTTGGAATAGGTGTTTTGAACAGCCCTGAAGAGATCAAAATATTTCTGCTGCTCCAAAACATCAGCGTTTTTAGATTGTTCCTCCTGATCATAATTTCCAGAAGAAATCATGTTCTGATCAAATTCCCTGCGAAGGATATCGTATCGGGATAACAGCAGCTTCATGGCATCTCTTACTTTTTCAAAGTGTTCGTTGACAATGATAGATTCTGCTTTTTCAACAAGCATCTGAATATCCATTGTTTCTGTTTCTTCAGCAATGAGCAGAGGTTCTGCGCTTTCAGCAGCTTTGGGTTGTGCCGGAACTGCAATTTCAGTTTCATAATTCCCCAGATGTTCGGTCTCTTCTTTTTTTCTTCGACCCCTTTTTTTGGCAACAGGATGTTCAGACAGTTCTTCTTTTGCACTGACAACTGCTTCTTCAACAATTGGTTCTTTCTTTTTCCGGCCACGTTTGGCTGAAACCACAGGAGTGGATTCTTCTTCTGCCAGAACAGATTCAGACTGTTGTTCTTCAATATGTTCAGTGATCACTTCTGAGCTTTTGCCAGTAATCTGCATTTGATCATTTTTTGCAGACTCTTCCTTGCTTTTCAGCCGATCATGAGTGTTTGTTTCCTGAGCGTCCATGTCACATTGTTCAATTCGTTCGTATCATCAATGCAACAAAAATACAAAGAATAGCAATACCTGCAATGACTTTTTCCTCTTTGTATTGAATCTGCCGGAGTTGTGCCCTGCAATTCCTGTCAATTTCTCACAACTGAGTGACCAGATATTATTACTTTTACAGAAAAACGAAAATGAATTATCAGTATTTGTGTGAACAAACTGTTTCCATTGCCCGGAAGGCGGGAAAGTATATGCTTGGACAAAACAAATTGGTGAACCAGAGTGATATTCAGACCAAAGGGCTACATGATTTCGTAACGAGAGTTGATAAAGCATCGGAAAAGATGATCATTGAGGATTTGAGGAATTTGCTTCCTCAATCTTCATTCCTGGCCGAAGAAAGTTCAGGAGATGCCCGTATTGATGAACTGACATGGATCATTGATCCTCTCGACGGAACGACAAATTTTATTCATCACTTACCACTGTTTACGGTGAGTATTGCATTGATGCACAATGCTTTTCCTGTTGTGGGTGTTATTTATGAGCCCAACCTTGATGAATGTTTTTACGCATGGAAGGGTGGTGGTGCATGGCTTAACGAACAGAGCATAAGGGTTTCGGTAACTGACAGCTTGAATGACTCCTTGCTTGCAACGGGGTTCCCTTATTATGATTACAGCTATCTTGATGGATTTATGGAATTTTTGAAATTCACAGTGAAGGAAACCCGTGGTATACGAAGGCTTGGTTCGGCTGCTCTGGATATGGCCTGGGTTGCGTGTGGTCGCTTTGATGCTTTTTACGAATATGGACTTCGACCATGGGATATTGCTGCAGGTGCTTGCATTGTCAATGAAGCAGGAGGATTGGTTACCGATTTTAAAAATAGCCTGGAGGGATTTCTTTTTGGAAAGGAATTGATTGCTTCAAATTCATTCATCCACGAAGAACTGGTTGTTCATCTGAATGAATTTTTCTTTAATGGAAAACGGGGATAGAGAAATAAAAAAGTTATTCTTCTTTTTTAATTACCTTTTTAGAGTCAAACAACTGATATTCAATGATTTCATAGATGCACACATTCATATTTTGTAACTGCCCGTTTTCCCGTGTCCTCTCAAAAACAAATTTTGTAGATAGCAGGGCAGGCTGATACTTCTCTGTGCAGTATATAAAATCTGTTCCGTATGTTGTCAGTGCACCCAGAGTCCAGGTAGCCACATCATTACCCAAAAATGCAAGTCTGTTGGGATCAGTGAGATAGGTTTCCTGAAACTGTTTAATGAATTCAATCACCTTTGGGTCTGTATAATCCACGAAATGTGATGAAAAAAAATGAGTGTTGAAGTGATTCAGATAACGGTATTCAATGCTTTCAAACTTAAGCCAGCTGGGAATTCCAAAAAGAGTAATGGGATATTTTTCGGCATTATCAAAAAGCAGTCTGGAAAAATTATTAAGGAATACCTCGTTGTTAGTGAAGCTTACGATGATATTCTGTGTGTCGTGGGAAAGTTGTTTAACAAGTCCGCTGATACCGTATGAATTGTATGGAAGAAAATGAATTTCAAAAGCAGGATTCAAAGTATTCAGTTCTCTGACCTTCTCAATCAGCAGACTTTCATTTTGATTGTTTTCAGAATAGACAAAGATGACATTTTTTTCAGGGATAAACTCATTGATATAACTGAGCAAGCCTTTGAGCTGCATAGTAACAGAGGGGATAGCTCTTAGGATATTCTGGTTTTCAAGGGTATAATCAATTTCGTCAGGGAGGTACAGATCGAGAATTCTGACATTTTTATCTTTTGACCACTCACTGAGAATTTCCAGAGGTTCTTTATGAAACGGGCCGATAATCAAATCCACATCCAAAACACCTCGGCTAATCAGATTCTGAATTTTTTTATTTCCTTCGGTAATGTCGTAAACCTTCAGATCTATTGTAGCCTGGTTCATATCAATGGTATTCATTGCCAAAAGAAATCCTTCATAGAACTGAATATATTCGAAAGACTGGAAGTTTTTGTTCACATTTTTCCTTGGGTCCGAATCAATAACAATATTTCCGGCTTTTTCCAGGTAAAAGGGAACGAGCAAAGCAACATTATAGTGGGCTTTTTTGCTAATTACCATGCAATCTGGTGTAGGAATTTTTTCTGTAATTTGCTTCACGGAAAAAATATCCTTTGAAGGAACACGAATCTGTTGTCCTTCTTTCAGATGCTCGGCAAGTCCCGGATTGAAAAACATAAGTTCACTGACAGCACAACCATATTCCCGCCCGATTGAAAACAATGTTTCCCCCTTTTTTACAGAGTGATAGAGAAGAATTATTACCTGAGCATGGGGTTTTTGAAGAAGATATTCAATGAGTATATCAGAAGATCTGACGGGGAGTTTGAGAATCTCATTTTTTCTGATAATTTTCTGATTTTTAAACTCCGGATTGTACCCGAGAAATTCTGAAGGACTAAACCTGAACTGTTCAGTGAGTTGTGAAACCAAGATGTCATTGTCTGCAACGTATGTCAGAAGAAAAATGGTGTCGGTTGGGAGAGGTGTTTCCTGCACATTGTTATCCTCTGAAATCAATTCGGGGTTTTTCACCGGAATTTTCAGATACTGACCAGGCTGGATACCGTTCTGGGCAAAAGAATTGGCTTCAAAAATATCATCAGTACTCACCTGATATGCTTTGGCAATGGAATATACAGTTTGTCCGGGTTTAATCAGGTGGATGTAATAAAGTTTGCCGTTATATAATTCTGTTTCTTTTGATATTTCAATCTGGGCAAATGAAACCACTGAAAAAAACAACAGAAAGAAAATCCCGGTAAGATTTTTCATAGTACTTTGGTTTTATTCCCATTCAATAGTTGCGGGTGGTTTGGAACTGATATCATACACTACACGATTGATGCCACGAATTTTATTGATAATATCATTTGAAATTTTTGCCAGAAATTCATGGGGCAGATGGCTCCAGTCTGCAGTCATTCCGTCTGTTGAACCGACAGCACGCAATGCAACAACATTTTCATAGGTTCGTTCATCACCCATCACTCCGACAGACTGAACAGGCAGCAATACAACAAATGCCTGCCAGACTTTATCATACAGACCATGAGATTTTAGTCCTTCAATGAAAATATGATCAGCTTCTCGAAGCATGTCCAGTTTTTCTTTTGTAAGATCACTGATGACCCTTATGGCAAGGCCCGGACCCGGAAAAGGGTGTCTGTTAAGTATGAACTCTGGAATTTTGAGCGCTGCCCCTACTTTTCTCACCTCGTCTTTGAAAAGAAAACGTAATGGTTCCACAACTTTCAGATTCATTTTTTCGGGGAGCCCGCCAACATTGTGATGTGATTTTATGGTTGCTGAAGGTCCTTTCACTGGAACAGATTCTATGACATCAGGATAGATTGTGCCCTGTGCAAGAAATTCTATTCCATCAATCTTTTTTGCTTCCCTTTCGAAAATATCGATAAACTTAGTTCCTATGATTTTGCGTTTTGATTCGGGTTCGAACACTCCTTTCAATGCGTCAAGAAATTCATGTTCAGCTTGTACTCCGATGACATTCAGCCCCATCCCTTCATACGACCTGAGCACCAGATTAAATTCGTCTTTTCTCAGCAATCCGTTATCAACAAATACACAATACAGATCCTTTCCAATGGCTTTATGAAGCAACATGGCCGCTACTGTTGAATCAACACCGCCTGAGAGACCGATAAGAACCCTTTGACCTGACAATTGCCGGGCAAGCTGGGAAACTGTTGTTTCAACAAATGATTCAGGAGTCCATGACTGTGAAAGTCCGCATATATCAACTACAAAATTATGGAGTATTTCTTGCCCGTGCTGAGTGTGATACACTTCGGGATGAAATTGTAAACCGAAAAATTTCAGGGAGTCATCGGCATAACCTGCAACAGGAATGTCATTTGTGCTGCAAATCACTTTGCTACCTTCGGGGAGTTCATCGATGGCATCACCATGGGACATCCATACTTGCGTGCCCAAAGGGATATTCCGGAGCAGAGGGTGAGACATGACACTTGTCAGGTTGGCCCTACCATATTCCCGGGCAATCGACCGGGATACATTGCCGCCTTGAAGATGAGCATATAGTTGAGCTCCATAACAAACGCCAATTAGAGGAATCTTTCCGAGTACCCCAGAAAAATCAAT
Organism: uncultured Bacteroidales bacterium; assembly: GCA_964428185.1. Taxonomy (GTDB): domain Bacteria; phylum Bacteroidota; class Bacteroidia; order Bacteroidales; family DTU049; genus CAYMAZ01. Next base: position 11,398 of record CAYRXH010000031.1, on the reverse strand, counting down.
AGACGGTGATCCTTCATCCAGAACAGAATATGGACTGCCCGAAAGAATTACACCCTTCACCTGATCATTAAGCATGGGGAACTCATAAAAGGGAAGAATCTCGCAAAACACATTCAGTTCCCGCACCTTTCTGGCTATCAGCTGTGTATATTGTGAACCAAAATCATAAATTTGAATCATTTCCATAATGGCATATTGTGTTGCAAAGATAAGGCAGATTGATATTTTAACCATAAAATTTGTAAAAAAACAGTCAATTTATTATGAATCAAAGAATTATTTGGATTTTCAGACCCAAATTTATAATTTACATGCTTTTCGATGTATAAAATATTTACCCTAATAGAAAAGGATGACCGACTGGTTACGGCGGTTTTTTTTTCTGATGTTTTGTTGTTGTGTATGGATCTCAAATTTTGCCCAGGATACAGTAACAACATTGTCTGTATTGTACCCCAATCCTCCAAAAGATGAAAATCCCTATGAAATTATTGCCGACTTGAACCGCAGGCTTGATGAAGATATAAACAACACCCAACTTCTGGCTTCCCGTGCAATTCAATATTCAAATGTGAATGATTATGAATATGCTTTCCGAGACATGAAGCAAGCCATCGAACTAGACCCGGTTGATCATTCATTGTATTACAACTCGGGTCTGATTTAATATAAAAAAAAGCATATACTGATTGTATCAGTACCCTAAATACGGCTCTTGTCATGGCTACAGGGAACCAGGATTATCTGTTGCTTCGATCAATGGCTTATTTGCTTAATAATAAGCATATTGAAACCCTTGAAGGTGCCGAAATGATTTCGGAAATCAACCCGTATAATACTGAAGCATACCTGCTTGCTGGAAAATTATATTAGAGACGCGGGCTTTATTGCTACTCTTTTAAATCCTATTATCTTTTTTTATGAGATATTATGAAGAAAATGACAATGCATATATTCAGATTGTTAAAAAAACATCTGAATCGTCTGAAGAAAAAAGACAAGTATTTTAAATATCTGATGAAAAAAGCTAAGAAGGAAGCCTATGGGAAGTCGAAGGAATAAGTTCTGAAATTGGGATTAATAAAAAGCTTCCTGCCCGGGATAAAAGTAATCCTTTTTTGCTACGTCATCAGAAAAAGTGAAGTATTTGCATTCTCCCTGAGCACACAAAACCCCTTCAGAATCATATAGATAGGTGTCAATGACTGCAATATTGCGTTGCATTTCACGCATGATGCCTTTTATTTTCAATGGCTTTTTGTCCATTCTGACTGCTTTTTTGTATCTGACTTTCAGTTCGGATGTAACACCTGATTTGCCTAGTTTGACAAACACCACCCAGCTGGCAATTTCATCAAGCAATGTGGCCTGAATCCCTCCGTGAAGAACACCTATCCATCCCTGAAACCGGTCTTCAGGATCCCAGAGACAGGAAATTCCATCTTCATCTTCTGCAAAATTCATCTTAAGTCCGAATCGGTTTTCTGATGAACAACCGAAACAGTTGTATCCTTCAAGTTGCTGATAGGGATTGCGGATTTTTTTTTGCATAGATATTTATGTTTTCAATTACGTAGAGTTGCAGTAATGCGTTGAGGATTTAAGAGAAGTTCAAGTGCTTCTTTTGAGCTTCGGCAGACAATATCGGCATTTGCCAGTGCAGTGGCAGAGGCACCTTCTGTATTGATAACAAGAATCCCGATTGCTGAGTTCTTCAACATCAAATGATCATTGAATCCGTTTCCAACGCAAACAGTATGTTTTGCTCCAATTTTGTTAAGATAATCCAGTTTCTGGATATCCTGTCGTGATGATCCGATTATTTTGATGGTTAGAGGAAGTCCGTTGAGGTTTGAAAGGCATGTCCCGAAAGTATCGGCTGTAATCACATGTACTGAAATGACAGTTGCCATTTGATACAAAACATCTTCAAGTCCCTGAATCAGCTTGCCGTCACTTGCGATAGTACCATTATAATCCAGCAAAAGATGTTGGATTTCAAATATTCCTTTGCCGGGAATTTCAATTTTGATCATGATTTCTCAATAAACATGCAATATTAAAAAAAAACGAACAATTCCTGAGGAAACAGAATTTGAAAATCTGCATCATTCATTTTTTTTTATCATCTTTGCATAACAATTGACTTGACACTGATTACACATGACAAGGAATACAATTTTCATTTTTCTGATCTCCGTTTTTTCTGCTATTCTGTTGGGTTCTTGCAAACCGGGTTATTTTAAACCCTCGCAGTTCGAGAGAATGAAATGGATTGACGGGACTTGGTCATCAACCGATCAGGGTATTACAATCTCTGAGAGCTGGAAATATCAGGGGGAAACTGGATTTTACGGGATCAGCTATATTGCTACGGGTCGAGATACATTATATATTGAACGTCTTTTCATTCAGTCAGGACCCAAAAGAACCATGGTAATGAAGTCTGAAACAGGCCAAGTTCAAATAGAAACATCTGAGCCTATGGTGCTTATTCGTTTATGCAGAGGAAGTTTTACATTCAGAGATTCTTCCAGCGGCCGTACAGTAACCTATAAAAACAACAAAGCTCAGTCAATGCAGATCATAATAAGGGAGACTGTTGAGGGGAATGAATCCAAAACCAAGTATGAACTGAAAAAAATGAACCAATGATTTCAGCACAGAATATTGAAAAGTCGTTCGGAAAGCTCCAGGTTCTAAGAAATATTTCCCTTGAAATTCAGGCTGCTGAAATCATTTCAATCGTAGGTGCTTCAGGTGCTGGAAAGACCACATTTCTTCATATCTTGGGGACGCTTGAGAAACCAGACTCAGGAAAAGTTTACTATGAAGGAAAAGATGTATTTTCAATGAATGATCGTCAGAAATCAGCATTCCGGAATTCGGATGTGGGGTTTATTTTTCAATTTCATCATTTGCTCCCTGAATTCACAGCACTTGAAAATGTTATGTTACCGGCACTTATCGGTGGTGCATCACGCAAAGAAATCAGGGAGAAATCAATGTATCTTCTGGATTATCTCGGTGTGGCTGAAAGAAGCACACATCGTCCCGGTCAAATGTCAGGAGGAGAGCAGCAAAGAGTTGCAGTTGCAAGAGCATTGATCAATTCTCCAAAGGTAATTCTTGCCGATGAACCATCCGGCAATCTGGATTCAAAAAATGCAGGGGAATTACATCAGTTATTTCTCAGACTGAGGGATGATATGAAACAAACTATTGTTATTATTACACATAATCCTGAACTTGCTGCAATTGCAGATCGCAGTCTTGAAATGAAAGACGGTATGTTTGTTTAGTTTACTGAAATGAATATTGTTATATCAGGAATATCAGGATTTATTGGCTCATCCCTGAAAAATCATTTTCTTTCCCTTGGATGGACTGTTCAGGATATTCCAAGACAATACCTGTATGATGATACCTTTGTCCCACAACTTGTTGAACTGTTGATTTCATCTGATATAGTGATCAATCTAAGGGGCGCGTCGGTTGCAGGACGATGGACTTCTTCCTATATGCAGAAAATTTATGACAGCAGAATTCGGGGGACTCAGGCACTTGTGAAGGCTATGAAGGAAACCGGACGCTCTGATATTGTTTTTATTTCTGCTTCAGCAGTGGGTATTTATGAAGCTGGATTGATTCATGATGAAACATCAACATACTTAAGCAAGGGATTTCTTGGCAAAGTATGTATTGATTGGGAAAGGGAAGCTCTTGCTGCTGAAACTTCGGGAATCAGAACATTGATTTTCAGATCCGGTGTTGTTTTGGGCAGTACCGGTGGTGTAGTTAAAAAACTGAAGCCATTGTTCAGAATGGGATTGGGTGCGGTGATTCTTCCTGCCTCCGACCCTTTTCCCTGGATTCATATAGATGACTGGATACAGGCAGTCATTCATGGAATACATACTGTTGAATCCCGTGGTATATACAATCTTTCAGCATCAGAAACCACAAGTCAGAGAGATTTTGCAATGGCTTTTGCGCGTTCGGTAAAAAGACCCCTTCTGTTTGTGCTTCCAAAATTTATGCTACGGATGATACTTGGCAGAGGTGCTGAATTTCTTAACAATAACCCCTTTGTCATTCCTGCAAGACTGCGAGCAGAAGGCTTCCAGTTCAGGTATAAAGATATTCATACTGCACTGTATGCATGCAATTCCAATAAATAGAAATATATATCCTACTTGTTTATTCACAATATTGATTAAAACAATTTTGTTTTTGATATAATTTGGTTTATATTTGCAGAAAATTAATATGTTATGAAAAAACTGTATCTTTCGTTATTGTTTTTACCTGTATATTTGATTTCCCCTGCTCAGATTACCATAGAATTTGGTTATATCATGCCGCTTTGCTGGGGTTCAAACACGGGTTCTATCACTGCAATTCCATCAGGTGGAAGCGGTACCTATAGTTATCAATGGAGTTCAGGCGATACGCTTGCTCTTGCTGACAGTATTACAGGAGGTTTATACACTGTGACAGTTACAGATGTTAATGCTTCTAATGTTGTTGTAGATAGCTTTTATCTGCAACAGCCTGATCCCATCACCTTACATGCTGTACTTACACATAATCAATGCTATAATGGTAATGCAGGCAGCATTTTGGTTCAAACTCAGGGGGGAACAGTCCCTTACAGCTACACATGGATAGGTCATCCATTTTTCACAGGTCCTTTTCAGAGTGGACTTCCAGCAGATTTATATACTGTTGTTGTGTCTGATGCCAACGGATGCACTATGTCAGAGACCTATGAGGTGTCTCAGATCCATCATGAAGCCATCAGACCTGTTATCAATGTGACTCCGGCATCATGTCGTGACGGAATTAATGACGGGATTGTCAGAATTGACGATGTTTACAATATTTCGGGTCAACCATTATTTGGCTGGCAGGGAAGTTTTTATACTGAAGCCTACTTTGATTCACTTGCTTCGGGTATCTATGAAGTAACAATCAGTGATACAAACGGTTGTCAGGTGATGCTGGCTGTGGATGTTTCCTATCTTGATGTTCCCTGTGTTGTTATTTACAATGGGTTTTCCCCAAACGGAGACGGATACAATGATGTATGGGTGATTGACAATATTCAACTTTTTCCCGATGCTACCGTCAGAATATGGAATATGGACGGAGCATTGTTGTTTGAAAACGAACAGGGTTATTCGGAACCTTGGGATGGAACTGTGAATGACCGGTTGCTACCTCCATCAACAGTGTATTATGAAGTCAATCTGCACGTTAGCAGATATCATCCCTATTCAGGATATGTCAGAATAGAATATTAAAATGTAAACACAGGAAACATGAAAAAATATTGTTTAATTACGGGCCTTTTTGTGGTTATCACTGTTTTGGTATATGCTCAGCAGATTGCTACTCCCACTCAGATGAGGATGGTATATGATATTAATCCTGCTGTGATTGGTATCAGTGAAAATATTTCCCTCACAAGCAGGCAGGTGTTTTCAGGAATAGAGGGAGCTCCGCAGATGAGGTTTTTCAGTGTGAATAAACTTATTGACAATCAGATGGGGATTGGATTTAATATCTATGACGGACATCAGGGATTCATTCAGAATCGCGGAATAAAAGCAGGTTATATGTATAGGGTGCATCTGAACGAAAGTGATTTTCTTTCATTCGGGATTTCTGTTGATTTATTTCAGACCATCTATGACAAGGAAGAATACTTTCTAAAAAACCCTGATGATCCTGCTTTTTTAAACCAGCAGTCAGAACAGTCAGGAGTTGATTTTGATGCCGGAGTAAGTTACAATACTCCCGTTTTTTATGCAGATATGGCGGTGCATCAGGTTCCGGGACGTAGTGTTTCTTTGCTGAACGATTATGCTGACAGTCGCAGGGTAAGGCATTATTTTCTGAACGCAGGATATAGATTTTATCTGAAAAATGATCTGATGCTCGAACCTTCTTTGTTTTTTAAAACCATTGAACCATTGGTTTTTCATGCTGATCTTGGAGCAAAATGTGTCTGGAAACAAATGATTTGGGCAGGTGCTTTTTACAGAACAAGTAATATTATTTCAGCAACAGCCGGATTCAAATTAGACCGCTACTCATTCGGATTTGCATGGGATTATGGTTTTCAGCAGATTTTTGATTACTCAACCGGATCATGGGAGTTTCAACTGATTTATGACCTCAGCAGATCAAAGGCCAAAGTGAATGTTAATCAGTAAAAGTATGACTCTGATCAGATTTTTCTTTGTTTTCTTCGTGACGGTGGTTTTTGTTGCATACACAGATGCTCAGGAACAAAGAATTATTGCAGTACCGCTTTCCCATCTGAACAGCAGTTCACAGGATCATTCGGTCTGGGCAGGAAGCAGTTTTATTTTGTTTTCTTCTGACAGAAATTCTCATTTTGCAGGGAAGTATGTTGAGAACGGACAATATTTTGAGCAAATCTATCAATCCGACAGAAGCGGAAGTAAAATTACAAATCCTAAACTGAAAAAACTAACTTTATCCGGAAATCACTACGATATATCCGGACAATCTGATAATCCTGCTTATATTTTTATTTACAGCGGACAGAATGATATCGGGGAATTGTATCTTATTGAAATCAGACCAGGCAAGAAATCTTGGAAAAGACAACAACGGGTTTTTAGTGAAAAACTGAAGGATATCCGAAAAACATCAGTGTTTTTCAATGAAAAAACGGCTGAATTGTTTTTTACGGCCTGGAATGAAAATGATACACACGGAGGGTCTGATATCTATATTGCTCATTTTGATGGCAACAATGCTGTGAACTCTTTTGTCAATGCCGGTCAGCCATTGAATACAAAGGGGAATGAAGAGGGTTTGTTTATGATTGGGGATACCCTGTTTTTTTCATCAGATGGCTTCAGTGATAACAGAAATTTTGATATTTACTATTCAGTCAGGGTCAAGGGCGAATGGCAAGATCCTGTCCCACTTGCTACTCCGGTGAACTCTCCATTCAACGATTTGTATTATGTTAAAAGCGGAAGCGAACAGTTTTTTTCATCAGACAGACCCGGTGGAATGGGTGGTTTAGACCTTTATATGATCACTGCCCCCGAGAAACAAGATACAACTATTGTTTTCAAACCGGCTCTTGTGCTGAGAAACGGATATGTACTTGATGGGAATGATAAGAGTGTCGTGTCTGCACAGATAATGATTGTTGCTGTGGAAACAGGGGAAATTTTTGACACTCTTGCAACAACAACTGAAACAGGATTTTTTGAAACAGGTCTTGTGTGCAGCAACAATTACAGGATTGTTTATTCAGCACCGGGATATGAAACATATACCGAAGTTTTGAAAATGTCTGATTTTACTACCGATTCGGTTATTCAGCAGAACATATACCTGAACAGAATTCATGTTCATGACACAACAAAGACTGTGCTTGAGGATGAATTTTCGAAGCTTATTGCTACTATTCCTGAAAAAATCATTTATTATCGGGTTCAGGTGGGTGCATTTAGATTCATTCATTCATTCAAGGATTTTCGAAAGGCCTATCCTTTGCTCGACAATGAAAACCTGATTATTGAAAAAGAAGATGACATCAATAAGTTTTTAATCAGCACGATTTTTTATGAAAATGACAAAGATTGCCGTGCCAGAGTGACTGCGCTCCAGATGAAATCTATCATGGAATACGGAATTATTGATGCATTCATTGTTGCTTATACTGAATCCAACAAGAGGATTGCAATTATCTGGAGCTTTACTGAGAAAAAGTACAAAATTCTGAATCAGGAATAAATCTTTCTATGAATATTCTGGAAATTTCAGAAATTTTACTGAGATTTCCTATATGAAAACAGAGCTAATTTTACTGATTAATGTGATAGAAATTGATGAATGATTTGGTTTCATTTCTGAAAGTAGCAGAGACAAATTTACGGAAAATAAGGAAAGATGTTGACCTAAGAAATTGCGATGCTGCATTTTCAAGTCTTCGGTCGCTTGTTGAAACACTGGAAACAATTGATGGGGAGCTTAATTATTGTTTCAAATTAGCAGAAATTAAAACTGAAGCAAAGAATATTCGGCTTATAGCGAAGAAACAGGAAACTGAAGTGAAATCCTAGTTTGCTTTTTTATCAGGCTCCTCAGAACCGGGAGGAGGTGTGTATTTGTTTCTTTTTGAACTTTTTCCGAAAACACTGAAATGGATGTAGCGGTCCGGATTCAGCCTCATATCCTCAAGCAGAAGTTTCAATTCCAGTGTGGCCTGATTGAGTTGAATATACAATGAGTCATTTTCAAGCAGCAAACCCATTGATCCTTCACCGGAATTAATTTTTCGGGTTATTTCACTCAGCTCTCCCATGGTTTTATCAGCATTTTCAAAAGTTGACTGGATGTGACTCATGAGAAGTGAGTCTGAAAGGCTTGAGAAATTTGTAATGATGTTTGAAATTTTCTCGTTGTTATTTTTGATGTTCAGCGTGATAGCTTCAATATTTGATAAAATGCCCGAGATTTTATATTGTTGGGTTCTTAAAAGAGTATCAATGGTGGATGATGCCCGTTCCAGACTGGCAATTGTATAACGGATGCTTTCAAAGGTTTTTGAAAGGTTGTCTCTTGTGTTTTCATTGAAAATATACTGAACAACGGCGAGTGCGGAATCAAAAGAAGACAGCAGGGATTCAACTTTGGTTTTGAGCGGAAGCATCTGCAGGCTGACTTCTTCCTTGAGGCTGGTTTCCAATTCACCTATCAGATAGCTGCCAGACTTGGCATTGACAGGAGAGTCTCCTAGATGCAAAACTATTGCCTTGGAGCCCAGCAGGTCTGAACTTTCAATGCGGGCTAGGGTATTGTCGGGAATATCAAGATCTTCATTAACGATAAACTTTACAATCAGTTTTCCCGGCTCATCCTTCTTGAAACGGATATCTGTGACCTGTCCTACCTTAAAACCGCTAACGGTAACAGGACTTGCAATAAGCAGTCCGCTCACATTATCATATTCAGTATAAAAAGTTCTATGGGATGAAAAAACATCAAGTCCTTTCACAAAATTGATGCTCCAGTAAAGAACAGCAATACTTACAACAAATATAAGCCCGATAACAACCTGCCTCTTGATTTTCATGATTTAGAATGATTAGTTCAATCAATGAGCAAATGTATAAAAGATTTTTCAAACCTGATTAAATCAATATCATTTAAGTTTGAAATTCCTTTTCTTCAGTTCCTGTATAATATTTGATATTTCATCTCTGACCTGACGGTACACTGTCAGTATCTCTTCAGGTGTACCTGTTGCTTCCCAGGGATCGGGTACATCAAAAAGGATGATTTCTGAATCAGGAAAATGAAGGCTTGCGAATTGATTTGCATTTTGTCCAAAACATACAATCAGGTCGGGGATTCCATGAATTAGAGGATCGTATGCAGCGGGTTGATGGTGTGAGATGTCAATGCCTGATTCATGCATCACTATAACAGCATCAGCACTAACCTGCTTTTCAGGTCTGACTCCAGCCGAGTGCATCTCACAATCAATGTTTAGTGTCCTTGCAAAGCCAAGAGCCATAGGACTTCTGCACGAATTGCCGGTACAGAGAAACAGTATGTTCACAGGGCTAAAATGGCCAGAATTGATTGTCAAACCAGATTTTTTCTGTAAGCTCCTTGTCCAATTTCATGAGAAGGTCGTAGTGAGTTTGTTCCCAGTCAGACAGCCATGTAAACAGTGCTTTTTCATTCTCATCAGATGTTTCAGCAGCCCATTTGGAGTAAATTTTAATGGATTTGGTTTCCATTTCAATGGCAGCAGTGATGGCAGCAGCTTCAAACCCGGCTCCTGAAATTTTATTTTTGATTGAAGGATCAAGAATCAGTCGGGCGATGGTATCATCAGTATCGGTGTTTTTAAACTCCTGTTTAATGAAAGTCTTGTCTTTTGAAAAACTCTTGTATTGTTCGGCCAGAAAATCTATGTGTGTTTGTTCTTCATTTGCCATGAGTTCAAAGATGTGTCTGACTTCGGGGTTTGATGTTTTTTGTGCAACTTCCTGATAGAGAGCTTTTGCTCTTGCTTCCATGAGGATAGCCTTTTTGATAATGCCTTGCGCTTGATTTTCCATAAATCGATATGTATTAGTTATTTGTTTTGAACAATGTGAACAATATTTAGAATCACCTCTGCAGCTTTTTCCATGGATTGCAAAGGAACATATTCATATTTGCCGTGTAAATTATGCCCACCTGCAAAAATATTGGGGCATGGCAGTCCCATAAATGAAAGTCTAGCACCGTCTGTACCACCCCTGATAGGAATAATACGGGGTTCAACACCTGCCATTTTCATTGCTTCACTGGCATATTCCACAATATAATACTCCGGTTCAATCTTTTCACGCATATTGTAATACTGGTCCTTGAGTTCTACCGTAATGGTGTTTTCTCCGTATTTGTTGTTCAGGTAATCTGCAATATCAAGCATTGTCTGCTTTCTTTGCTCAAAGAGCTGACGATTGTGGTCTCTGATAATATACTGAATTTGAGATTTTTCAACTGTGCCTTCGGTTTTAATCAGATGGAAAAAACCTTCGTAGGCTGTTGTATATTCAGGTCGTTGCTGTGGGGGTAGCATAGAGTTAAAGTCATTTGCCAGATGTAGTGCATTGAGCATTTTGTTTTTAGCATATCCCGGGTGAATATTATTTCCTTTAATTTTAATCACTGCACTTGCAGCATTGAAGTTTTCAAATTCAAGTTCCCCAACTTGTCCTCCGTCAATGGTATAGGCAAAGTCAGCGCCAAATTTTTTCACATCGAAATAATCAACGCCTCGTCCGATTTCTTCATCAGGTGTAAATCCGATTTTTATCTCACCGTGGGGAATTTCAGGATGTTGAATCAGATATTCGATTGCAGTCATAATTTCGGCAATCCCTGCTTTGTCGTCAGCTCCCAGCAATGTGGTGCCGTCTGTGGTTATTATTGTCTGACCAATATAGTTTTTCAACTCGGGATATTCTGAAACTTTCAGAATTATGTTTTCAGCTGAATTCAAAACAATATCCTCCCCGTTGTAATTATCAATAATTTGAGGTTTTATATGTTTTCCGGGCATATCGGGGCTTGTATCCATATGCGCAATGAATCCTACAACGGGCACTTTTTTACTGATGTTTGAGGGAAGAGTTCCGTAAACATAAGAGTTGGAGTCTACTTCAGCATCTGCGATTCCTATTGATTTCAGTTCGTCACAAAGCATGTCCGCAAAGTCTCGTTGTGCCTGGGTACTTGGATATACTGTTGCATTTTCATCACTGCTTGTGTCAAATGAGATATAATGCAGAAACCTGTCAAGAATTTTTTGTTTCATGGGAATATGGATTTTAAAGACAAA
>CAYRXH010000030.1:20437-28660 GCA_964428185.1 uncultured Bacteroidales bacterium | reverse complement strand
ATATAATATAAAAAAACATACCTTTGCTCCACTGAAAAAGATAAATTTTTCGACATGAATATTATTATTGCAGGAGACGGGGAGGTGGGATTTCATCTGGCAAAGTTATTGTCAAATGAAAACCACAACATTACAATTATTGACCCACATACAGACTTTATCAAACTTGTGGAGCATGAGAACAATATACTTGCTGTGACGGGCGAACCGACAAATATTAGTGTGTTGCGTGAAAATGGTGTGAAGAGAGCCGACCTTTTTGTTGCTGTTGTCCATGAAGAAAAGACAAATATTCTATCAGCCGCACTTGCAAAACAATTGGGTGCAAAAAAGACCATTGCTAGAATTACTAATCCCGAGTATCTCATTCCACAGAATTCAGCATATTTTAATACTTTCGGAATCGATCATCTTGTGTGCCCCGAAAGGTTAGCTGCAGATGAAATTGTGTCATTGCTCAACCAAAGCGGTGCCACTGAAATATTTGATTTTTCTCAGGGGCAACTCAGTCTTGTTTTGATTAAAATTCCCAAAGAGTCTGATTTCACTGATAAAACCATTGATGAAATCAATATTTTACAACCAGAATTGATTTTTAGAATAGTAGCGATGCATAGAAAGTCTCAGACAATTATACCCAAAGGCAATAATGTGGTTTTTGGAGGAGATTTTGTGTATGCAGTTGTGAAAAAAAGTGATATTGATGAATTTTTGGAACATGCAGGTATTGAAAAATATCCCATTCATAATGTAATGATACTTGGAGGTGGCAGGATAGGTCAGAAAACAGCACTCCGCATAGAGAAGGAAATGAATGTTAAACTTATTGAAATTGATCGTGCCAAGGGAAGAAAACTGACAGCATTATTACAGGATACATTGGTTATTCATGGAGATGGCAGAGATATTCAGCTTTTGGAACAGGAAGACATCAGACAAATGGATGCATTTATTTCTGTCACTGCAAACAGTGAAACCAATATACTGACTTGTTTGTTGGCAAAACGCATGGGAGTGAAACGGGTTATTGCCCTGATTGATAATATTGATTTTATTGATGTTGCGCAAAATATCGGCATTGATATAACCATCAACAAGAAGTTAACTACAGCAGGACACATTGCCCAGTATACAATGAATGCAAGGGTTACATCTGTAAAGTGTCTGTATGGTGTTGATGCTGAAGTGATGGAGTTTCAAGCCATGCCAAAATCAAAAGTCACTAAAAAAACCATCAGAGATCTGGGGCTGCCCGATGAAAGTATTATTGGAGGAATCATCCGTAATAAAATTGGATTTATTGCAACAGGAGACTTTCAGATCGAACCGGATGATAATGTGGTTGTATTTGCGTTGCCGTCAGCATACCAGAAAGTTCAGAAGCTATTCAGTTAATGGCCTGAAAACATGTTGAGTTTAAGGTTTATTCATTTAAGGCTGATCTTAAAATTTCTAGGAATGGCATTTATGGTGATTGCTGGGTTGCAGGTGCTTTCTCTGATGATGGCCTTGTGGTTTGGGGAGCAAGCCTGGTTGTCATTTGCAATCAGTTCAGGAATTTCATTTGGGACAGGATTGTTACTGATTCTATTGAATCCAGTTCAGCAAAGAGAAAAAATATCCATTAGAGATAGTTTTCTACTTATCATTATAATATGGTTTTTTGTTCCTGCCGCCGGAATGTTGCCCTTTTATCTGGGAACACCGATTAATTCTGTTTATGATGCTTTTTTTGAGGCTTATGCAGGATTTACAACCACCGGTTTTACTAATCTTGCCAAGTATGATATGCTTCCCAAAAGTATTATCTTCTGGAAATCAATCATACAGTGGATTGGAGGCATGGGATTTATGGTGTTTATTATTGCTCTTTTTCCATTGGTTAGGGAAGGAGAATTTAAAGTGTTTTTTTCTGATATACAGGATACTTCATACAAACCCCTACATGTGCGCATAACTGCAAATGCCCGAAGACTCTGGTATATTTATCTTTCTTTTACAGTTTTGGGAATAGCAGGGCTTATCATAGCCGGACAGGATGTCTTCGATGCTTTGTGTTTTTCACTATCTTCTATTTCAACAGGTGGTGGCGTGCCCTACAATGGCAACCTGACACAACTGAGCATCCCGATCAAGGCAGTTCTGACAGTTATTATGTTTATTGCCGGAGCCAACTACTTTTTTGTTTTTCAGGTGTTTAAGCGTCAAAGCACGATCAGATCGGATGAGTTCTTGGCATATGTGAAAGTAATTTTCTTTGCATCAGCCTCTATTATTGCCGCTCAGATAATTCAAAAAGGATTTTCTTCTGAAGGAATCTTTGAAAGTCTATTTAATACTGTTTCAATTGTCAGCACAACAGGGTTTTACTCCAATGCAGAATTTGAAAGCAGCATATTGTTTGTGTGGATGATTCTGTTTTTTTTATTGTTTGTTGGAAGCAGCACAGGCTCTTCTGGTGGAGGAATAAATATTTCAAGAATTTTAATACTCTTCAGAAGCTTGAAAAATTATGTCAAAACATCAATACATCCAAATTCCTATTACCAGACATGTTTTAATCGTAAACCGGTTGTTCCTTCTGTTTTAAACCGGATTTATGCTTTTTTTGTGCTTTATATTGTTATATTTTTTCTGGGGTCACTTGTGTTATCATTACTTGGATTCGGATTTAATGATGCGATTGGCTTTTGTGCAGCTTCACTCTCAAATACAGGACCAGGGGTTTTTCTGATAAACGGATATACTGAATTGTCACAAATTCATACTGGAGCTAAAATCACATTAATATTCTTAATGGTCATTGGCAGGATCGAATTGTTCCCGTTTTTATTGATTATTTCTAAAACATTTTGGAAGCCATAATTAAAACATTGCAAAGTGAAAGGTCTGATTAATCCTAGCGTTGTTGTTCGTTCCTTTGGAATTAGTATAGGAATAATTGGACTGTTTATGCTGACATCTGTGTTTTTTGCTTTGTATTACCAGGAGAATACAGCGATTGACTTTCTGATTTCGGCAGGAATATGTATAGGTATGGGCATATTTCTAAGTATTTTGACCCGAAAATCCCGGAAGGATGAAATTGGAGATAGAGATGCATTTATGATTGTTGGGTTTACTTGGGTGATGGCAGGATTTGCCGGCGCCCTTCCATACATGATTAGTGGTTCTATCCCCGGTTTGACAGATGCTTATTTTGAGTCTATTTCAGGGTTTACAACAACAGGAGCTTCAATTTTAAATGACATTGAAGAACTTCCCAAAAGTATTCTGTTCTGGCGTTCCCTAACTCATTGGCTCGGTGGAATGGGAATTATTGTTTTGGTGATTGCAGTGTTGCCTGTGCTGGGAATTGGAGGTATGAAACTTTTTGTGGCTGAAGCTCCCGGTTTAAATACAACAAAAATACATCCCCGTATCAGACAAACAGCACTGAAGTTTTGGGGAATTTATCTTGGAATGACCATCATGTTAATTATCTTATTAATGGCAGGCGACATGAATTTTTTTGAATCAATCTGCCATGCCATGGGAACTGTTTCGACAGGAGGGTTTTCTCCCAAAAACAACAGCATTGCTGATTACTCTGCTTATTCTCAGGTGATCATCACGGTGTTTATGTTCTTTAGTGGGACAAATTTTATTATTCATTGGTTTTTAATAAATGGAAAACTAGGTAAAGTTTTTAAAAATGAAGAGTGGTTTGCTTTTATTGCTTTGATTGTTGTTGTGTCTGCTATAGTGTCTTTGAATCTATATTATTTGAAAATATATCCGGGATTGACTGAATCATTCAGGCATGGATTCTTTCAATGTGTAAGTATAGTAACAACCACAGGGTTTGCAACTGCTGATTATGTAGTTTGGCCTCAAACTACATGGTTTTTTATTTTTTTGATGTTCTTTTCAGGTGGAATGATTGGTTCCACATCGGGTGGCATTAAATTTTCCAGACATTTTATTCTGATCAAAAACCTGAGGGCAGAGATACGCAGAGTAGTGCACCCCAGATTAATTTCAAGTCTGACACTGAATAATATTCCTGTTCCTGATTCAGTAATCAGAAATTCCTTAATTTTCTTTGTTGTGTATATTTTTATGTTTTGTATAGGGTCTCTTTCTATGAGCTTGTTTATAGAAGAACCTATCGAAGCTTTTGGAGTTACTGTCTCATGTATGGCAGGAGTTGGCCCTGCTTTTGGCAAGTATGGTCCAATAGGAAATTACAGTTCTATTATGAGTGGTGGAAAGTGGGTTTTGAGTTTTATTATGATTCTTGGAAGAATTGAAATCTTCCCTATTTTGCTTATTTTTACAAAATCCTTTTGGAAAATTTGATTCATGTCGGCGTTTATTAATATAGGTGTTGTTTTTAGATCATTCGGGATAAGCATACTTATTATTGGCGTTTCAATGCTTACCATTATTCCTTTTGTGTTTTATTATAATGAACAGCATATTTTAAACCCAATATTATGGTCTGCAATAACGGCTCTGCTTTTTGGTGGCATCTTGACAATGATTACTTTAAAACAGAAATTTGATGTGATTACCGAGAGGGAGGCTTTTCTTATTGTTACTTTCACATGGTTCATGCTTGGGGTTTTTGGAGCTCTTCCTTTCTTATTCTCAGGTGCTATACCCTCCTTTACTGATGCCTATTTTGAAACTGTTTCAGGGTTTACAACAACAGGAGCTTCAATTTTAAAGGATATTGAAACCTTGCCAAAAAGTATTCTTTATTGGAGGGCCCTTACACAATGGCTGGGTGGAATGGGGATACTGGTTCTGGTTATTGCAATTCTGCCAAACATTGGGTTCGGAGGTGTTAAACTGTTTGTTGCTGAAGTTCCCGGACCCTCAAGCAATAAGATGCATCCAAAAATTAGAAATACAGCAATACGACTTTGGCAAATTTATGCTCTGCTGACTCTCTTGCTTGTAGTTTTGTTGATGTTTGGAGAAATGAACTTCTATGAAGCTGTATGCCATGCATTCACAACTTTATCTACCGGTGGTTTCTCCCCAAAAAACACCAGTATTGCCGGATATTCGTCCTACTCACAAATTGTGCTAACGTTTTTTATGTTTTTTGGAGGACTTAACTTTGCGTTTTACTTTTATTTAATTAGAGGAAAGATAAAAAAAGTTGTTACGAATGAAGAACTCATTGCATTCTTTATACTTATTGTTATGATATCCATGGCAGTGTCTTTTATTTTATATAGCCATGGGCATTATACAAACTTTTTTCAAGCTATGAAACATAGCTTTTTTCAAAGTGTTTCCATTATAACTACCACAGGTTTTGTAACTGCTGACTATATGATATGGCCCGAAGCAACCTGGTTTTTTTTATTATTGTGTTTTTTTTCTGGAGGGATGGTTGGTTCAACAGCAGGTGGAATAAAATTTACAAGACACTTTGTTCTTGTGAAAAATATTAGAGCAGAAATAAAGAAAATGATTCATCCTCATGCACTAGTATCTATTCGCATAAATAATACAACTATTCCAGATGAAATTATCAGAAACTTCTTTATTGTCTTTGTGGCTTACTTGTTGTTCTTTTGTATGGGAACACTTTCGCTAAGCTTATTTATTGATAGTTTTCTAGAGGCTTCAAGTGTATCTGTTTCATGTCTTGGTGCTGTAGGTCCGGCATTCGGGGAGTTTGGACCCGTGGGCAATTATTCAGAATTACATGATGTTGGGAAGTGGATTGCCAGCATTCTTATGATTGTAGGCAGGCTTGAGGTACTCCCTGTAATTATGTTGCTTCACTATATGTTTTGGAAAAAATAATCACCTATGAAGACTTTCCTGATTTCCCGTACAGATAAGATTGGAGATGTGATACTGACTCTGCCATTGGTTGTTTTCTTAAAACAACTCAATCCCGGCTGCAGAATAATTTTTATTGGTAGATCATACACACGTCCTGTCCTTCAGTGTAATACGCAGATCGACATGATCCTTTGCTGGGATGAAATGGAAAAGCTAACGCAACGTGATAGAAAAAAATTGTTCAGAGAATTAAAAGCTGATGCCATTTTTCATGTGTTTCCCAATAAGCACATTGCCAGAGATGCATTTAAAGCCGGAATTCCATTGAGAATCGGAACATCCCACCGACTGTGGCACTTATTATATTGCAATAAATTACTGAGTTTTTCAAGAAAAAACTCTGAGCTTCACGAGGCTCAACTTAACCTGAAACTAATATCTCCATTTGGTTTCAGCAACGAGTATTCATTGGATCGTTTGTCTGAACTGCCTTTATTTGACTGTGTTCCTGAAGCTGATGAAATTGTATCCGGGTATGTTGACAAAAACCGCATAAACCTCATTTTTCATCCTCATTCACATGGGAGTGCCAGGGAATGGCCGCTTGACTATTTTGTTGAACTTTGCAATCGGCTTGATGAAAAGAAATATCATATTGTCTTTTGTGGCACTTCACAAGAGGCAGTTGTTTACAGGAGTGCTCTGAAAAATATCAAAAGAGAATATTCTGATGCGGGAGGAGTCCTTTCTTTGGATCAATATATTTCTCTCATTTCATGTTCACAGGGGCTTGTGTCCGCAAGCACAGGGCCGTTGCATCTTGCTGCAGTCTGCGGTATTCATGCTATCGGAATCTACCCTCCCATTCGGCCTATGCACCCCGGAAGATGGTCTCCTCTGGGAAAATATGTACATGTTTTATCTGTAGCAAAAGAATGCTCTGATTGCAGAACTGATGGTAATTGCGGGTGTATGAAAGAAATATTGCCTTCAGCAGTACTGGATGTGATTGAGAAAATCGGACAATGAATCAGCTGCCTAAAGGTCGGGCAAACATCTGAACGTCCTTGCCGGTGACTTTCCTGTCAGAAAGAATGATAAGTCGCTCAACAACATTTCTCAGCTCCCTGATATTTCCTGTCCAGGGGAGTTCAGATAAAGCTTTTATTGCATCAGGTTCAAAAGAAACCTGAGATTTTCCCTGTGAAGAAGCAATTTCTCCAGAAAAATGATTGACAAGCAATGGGATGTCTTCACGTCTTTCACGAAGCGGAGGAACCTGGATAAGTATTACGCTAAGTCTGTGATAAAGGTCCTCGCGGAAAGTTCCTTTGATAATTTCTTTATCCAGTTGTTTATTTGTTGCAGCAATAACCCGCACATCCACAGGGATTTCCTTTTCGCCACCAACACGGGTGATCTTGTTTTCCTGCAATGCTCTTAACACTTTTGCTTGAGCCGATAGACTCATGTCTCCGATTTCATCAAGAAATAGTGTGCCACCGCCAGCCTGCTCAAAATCTCCTTTTCTTTGTTTTATGGCAGAAGTAAAAGAACCTTTTTCATGACCAAAAAGCTGACTTTCAATAAGCTCAGATGGTATAGCAGCGCAGTTAACTTCAATAAATGGACCCCTAGCTCTGGGGCTGTTTTCATGAATGGCTCTGGCCACCAACTCCTTGCCGGTTCCGTTTTCTCCATATATCATCACTCTTGCATCTGTAGGCGCTACTTTTGATATGATTTCACGGATAGAATTCATTGCGGGAGATTTTCCCACCATTTCATAAGACTGACCAATTTTTTTCTTCAATGCTTTTGTCTCTTTCACAAGTGTGTTTCGTTCCAAAGCATTTCTGATAGTCACCAATAAGCGGTTCAAATCAAGGGGCTTTGAAATATAGTCAAAGGCACCCATTTTTATAGCTTCAACAGCCGTTTCAATAGTGCCGTGGCCAGAAATCATAACCACAGGAATATCATGGAATTCCATAATCTTTCCTAAGACTTCAATGCCATCCATTCGTGGCATTTTGATGTCACACAGAATGAGATCGTAGTTTGTTGCTGAAAGTTTTTCAAGTGCAGATTGCCCATCTTCGGCTTCTTCAACCTGAAATTTTTCATACTCAAGAATATCCCGTAATGAATTCCGGATACTTTTTTCGTCATCAATGATTAAAATGCTGGGCATGCTAAAACAAAAATTATATTTTCAATGCGAAAATAGTTGTTTTTTTATAAGAAAAATGAGATTACAGGTTAAATTGCAATAATTCTTTAACTGATAACCAGTTTAAATCCAACTCCATGAATATTTTCAATATTCACCTTAGGATCACCAGAAAGATATTTTCTGAGTTTACTAATGTAAACATCCATGCTTCTGCCCATAAAATAATCATCATTGCCCCAGATTACCTTCAGGGCAAG
>CAYRXH010000030.1:8452-20337 GCA_964428185.1 uncultured Bacteroidales bacterium | reverse complement strand
GGGTGTAAATTCATCTTTTTTTCTAATCTCTCTTGCAAGTGTAATTCCGTCCATTTTGGGCATTATCACATCAAGCAATATCAAGTCAAACTTTTGGCTACTGTAATATATCATTGCTGTATCACCATCAAAACATGAGACCACATCATAATTTTTATAAATTAGAATATCCTCTACGATGGAGTTAAGACTTTTATCGTCCTCAACAAAGAGAATTCTTGCTTTGGGATGTTTGCTTTTTTCCATGTTTTTGTATTTTTATGTTTTAATATTTCTAATGCTGATTGAAAAGGTAGTTCCCTGACCAGGTTTGCTTTTAACACGAATATTAGATTTCATTTGTTTCAGAACTGTTTTCACATAATACAAACCTACACCATAACCTGATTTTTCACGAATGTTGCCCTGAGGTACTCTGTAAAACCGATCGAAAATATGTTTCAGATGCTTGTGGGCTATACCAACACCATTATCAGTAATTTCAATAAATAATTTGTTTCCCTCATTAAAAGAACTAATGCAAATCACTGCCTGTTTGCCTCCAGAATATTTGCGGGCATTGTCAAGCAGATTGGTCAATATGTTAAAATAATGGCTTCTGTCAATACTGCAGACTGGATTCTTCGCCCTGTAGCTGCGATGAACAACAATATCAGATTCGTTAAATACCGAAAGGTAAGAAGAAAGGAAAAATTCTGTAAGTCCATGCAGGTTGTGATATCTCATCCTGAAAGCAATTCTGATATTGTCAAAATATGCAGTATGAAGCAGTTGAGTGACCTGATGCAACATTTTATCGCTTTCCTGGTGGATAATCATTGCATAATTATTGAGTTTATCCTCACCAAGTGATGATCCCTGTTCACGAATCATTTCGCTGATTAACTGTACCGATGTTAAGGGAGTTTTAAATTCATGAACCATATTGTTTAAAACATCCAGTCTAATTTTCTGAGCTTTACGTTGTTTTTCCCAGAGTGCCACTAAAAAACCAATTGTTACAAAACAAAGCAAAAACCACAATATGTGAAAGAACAAATGAATTTGATTATTGTGCTTCCCCATAAAATTATGAACTTTAACTTTTGCTTTCCCAATTGAAGGGTGCTCTATCTGCGAAACAAGGGAAAAATCATCCGCATCATCAATTGAATATCTTTTCTTCAATCTTTGAGTATTGTATCCATGCAGGAGTTCATTTTTCTCATTGAGAAACAGAATGATCATATCATTTGGAGAATAGATGCCTGAAAAATTAGCAAAAATAACTGAGTCAATGGAATTGAACATGTCCTCAGGAGAAATATGATCATCGAGATTCAAAATTAACTCCTCAAAGTTATGATCTGCAACACGACTAAATAATAGCCAGTGAACCCGTTCAAGTTCTAACAATTGGTGTTTCAGATACCTGTTTTGTAAATAAAAACCGGCAATAAAAAACAATAACACTCCAGCAACAGTTATATGAAACCTATATCCCTTATAAAACATGCCGGTAAAACTTGTTAATTTTTTACAAATTTAAAAAATATAATTGTGTTTTTGTAGTTAAATGTTTGTTAAATGCAAATGTTAATAATGTAAAACATTATTTTGTTTAAGAAAATTAGCGTTTTGTAGAAATTAATAAATACAATACTATGAAACATTTTCTTTTCTATTATGAAAACAGGATTTTTTATCTGAATGCAACTTTTATGTTTATAAATGAACTATATAAATGAGAAAAGTTTGTTGGCTGTTTTGAATGTAAGTGTTATATTTCTTTTTGAAAATAGTTAATTTTGAAAAAAAAGATTCTCATGAATATTTTTAGAAAATCAATACCAAATGCACTGACTCTTATGAATTTATTGTCGGGTTTTGTGGGTTTGCTGTTTTGGCAGACAAACATTTTGCTTGCAGCTTCCTGTATATATATTGCAATGGTGTTTGATTTTTTAGACGGATTCTTTGCCCGATTGCTTGGAGCATCATCTGAAACAGGTAAGGAACTGGATTCACTTTCAGATATTGTTTCTTTTGGTGTTTTACCTGCATGTGTCCTTTTTGGAGTTTTGTATCCTGATTTTGTTTGGCTTAGGCTGGAAGAAATTCAACCGGTTGCCTTTTTGCTTGCACTGATTCCTTTGTTGTCAGCAGTCCGTCTTGCAAGATTTAATCTTGATGACAAGCAAAAATACGGTTTCAGAGGATTACCTACTCCTGCAAATGCATTCTGGATTGCAGCTGTTCCATTCATAGTGCATCATGCTCCTGAAAGCAGTTTTGCATATAAATTATTTTCCGGAGAGACGGGTATTCTAATTTTTTCTTTATTGGGTGCTGTTTTGCTTATTCTACCTATTCCTCTTATGGCGATAAAGTTTAAAAATTTTTCCTTTAAGGAAAATTCATTCAGATATGGGTTTATTCTTTTTTCAATTCTGTTGTTTTTGTTTTTTAAATGGACAGGAATTCCGATTATTATTCTGACTTATGTTGTTTTGTCAGTTATTGTCCACTTTTGGTTTTCAGGAAAAGGAACAAACTAAAAAAGTTTTTTTGAGGGTAATATTCTGACAGAAATCACAATAATAAAAATAGCTAGTGTTGAAAATACAGAAATTCTGCCCAGATAGTCTCCAAAGCGCACATAAATAGTTTGTTTGTTGTTTGCATTTATTGAATCTATCAAAGCATGTTTTTCCCAATAAGGAACTGATTCTATAACATCTCCACGCTGATTGATATACCCCGATATTCCGGTGTTGGCAGAACGCGCAATACTTCTTCGGGTTTCAATTGCCCGCAATGAGGCATAACTGAAATGTTGTCTATATCCTGGTGTGTCTCCCCACCATCCGTCATTGGTAATTATAAAAATCAGCTCTGCACCGTCTCTGACATACCGGGCAACATACTCTCCAAAGACTGATTCAAAACATATAACCGGTGCAACAGGTACTTTTCCGGTTTTAAAAACTCTGGGTGCAGGGCTGGTTCCCATGCTTCCGCTAGTTCCCCCAAGATCAATGGCAAATTTCTCAAGAAAACCGAATAGTTGTGGGTAAGGCATGCGCTCAACTCCGGGGACAAGTTTTGACTTGTGATAATAATCACGTATGCCTTCGGAATCAATCTCCAAAGCAGTGTTAAATGCATCCCAGCAACATTCACCATCAGGAAAAGTCCTTGCTGTAGATGTCTTTTTGTAATCATACACCTCATAAATATCGGCACCAGAAATTAGAACTGATCCTGCAAAACTGTTCTTCAGTGAATCTTTGATTCTGGTAACAGCGTGTGGCTCTTCAGATTGATTGATATACATGGAGCCCGGTATGGAAGTTTCAGGCCACACAATAAAATCAGGAGATGTTCCTGCAAGCCCCATGGTTTGCCCAAGCAATTTATCCCA
Organism: uncultured Bacteroidales bacterium; assembly: GCA_964428185.1. Lineage (GTDB taxonomy): Bacteria > Bacteroidota > Bacteroidia > Bacteroidales > DTU049 > CAYMAZ01. The sequence goes on along the minus strand of CAYRXH010000030.1, from coordinate 16,934 downwards.
GATGATTTCTCTGTATTGCGGTTTAAACTTTTCCCCATAAGGATCAACATTGGGCTGTATAACCATTACTTCAATAGGCCTTATTTCTTCTTCATAATTGTAATATATAAACCACGAAGTGATCGTGGGAAAAATTACTACCCCCATAAGCAGCAGGCTTATTTTTCTCATTTTTCTATATGCCTGACTCTGTAATGCCATGTCAATGAGCCTGTATAAAAGAATGTTTACAACTAATATCCATAAAGTCCCTCCTAAAACACCAGTGTATTCATACCATTGAACAGATTTTATTGATCCGGCAAAACCATTTCCCAGTTGGAGCCATGGCCAAGTGAGCTCCCAATTGAGGTGGAGATATTCAAAGGAAATCCAGAACACTACTAAAATAAAATAACCGGGATACTGAATATTTGAATATCGTCGATTCAATATAATTCTGCAGCTGTGAAACAATTGAACAACAATGGCCATAAACATGGAATTAAACAGCACTGCCATCACCGCGCCCATTAGACTTGCATGGTATATCCACCAGGTAGTAAAAAAATTCCATACAAGGAAGCCGGGAAATGTATAAAAAAACACTGCAAATTTTGAAAAATTCTCTCTGTTTCTGAAGATACGTTCCTCCACAAAGAAAATAGGAACGAGAGAACCAAAGAGAATAACCTCAAGCCCCCTTTGAGGCCAGGCAATACTTAACAGTATCCCTGATAAAACAGAAAGCAGCAGCAACTGGTGTTTTTTCAGCCTAGCCATTGTTGTTTTTTTTTTACGAAAGTAGAAATTTTTATGAACTCAATAGATGAAGAATTGATGTATCATAAAAAATGATAAGAAAAAGGTGGTCTAATAATTTAATGAGTGCTTTTGCTACAACTTCCTTCTTCTTTCATAAAAGGATAACGAAAGTCAGTTGGCGGAAGAAGGGTTTCTTTGATAGTTCTTGGATTTACCCATCTCAGCAGGTTGAGCATACTGCCTGCTTTGTCATTAGTTCCGGATGCTCTGGAACCCCCGAAAGGTTGTTGCCCGACAACAGCCCCAGTGGGCTTATCATTGAAATAAAAATTTCCAGCAGCATATTTAAGTACTCTACAGGCCTTCTGTAGTTCATAACGATCTCTTGAAAAAACAGAACCGGTGAGTCCATAAGGAGAGGTCTGATCCACCAATTCAAGCGTTTCATCAAATTGGTTATCTTCATAAAGATAAATCGTCATGACAGGACCAAATATTTCCTCTTCCATGGTAATAAAATGAGGGTCTTCGGTGATAATGATTGTTGGTGAAATAAAATACCCTACAGAGTTATCAAATGTGCCCCCCAGAAGGATTTTGGCAGAAGAGCTCTCTTTAGCCTTTAAAATATATCCTGTAATGGTATCAAAAGCATCGGAACTGATTACTGCACCCATGAAGTTCTCAAAATTACTGATGTCGCCAACTTTAATTTCTGACCACATTTTTGTGATACTTTCTTTCAGAGAAGGCCAGAGTGATTTAGGAAGATATGCTCTTGATGCAGCCGAACATTTCTGTCCCTGATATTCAAAGGCTCCACGAACAATAGCTGTAGCTACTTCATCAATATCTGCTGAAGGATGAGCAACAATGAAGTCTTTGCCTCCAGTTTCTCCCACAATTCTTGGATATGAGCGATATCCATCAATATTTGCTGCAACAGTTTTGTAAATATTGTTGAATGTTTGGGTTGATCCTGTAAAATGAATACCCGCAAGCATTTTGTGCCCAAGAACTATGGGCGCAATTACTGAACTTTTTCCGGGAATAAAATTAATTACTCCTTCAGGAATGCCTGCTTCCATAAAGATTTTCATCAGGAAGTAATTTGATAGAACAGCATTGGCTGAGGGCTTCCAAATGACAGTGTTTCCCATCAACACCGGAGCGAGTGTGAGGTTTGACCCAATTGAGGTAAAATTGAAGGGTGTTACTGAAAAAACAAATCCCTCAAGAGGTCGGTACTCCAGCCTGTTTATGATGCCAGGAGGAGAAATTGGTTGTTCAGTATAAATTTTTGAAGCATATTCAGCATTAAATCTTATAAAATCTACTGTTTCGTCAACAGCATCAATTTCAGCCTGATGTGCTGTTTTGCTTTGACCTAACATTGTTGCAGCATTAATAAAGTGTTTGTATTTCTTAGAAACAAGCTCTGCAACTTTTAATGTAATTGATAATCGCTCTACCCAGGATAAGGATTCCCATTGTTTATGCGCCTTTAAAGATGCATTAATGGCCATTTGAACTTCTTTCTCTCCGGCCTGATGAAATCGGGCAATAATGTGCTGATGATCATGCGGAATTCTGATTTCCGCTGTGTCTCCGGTAAATATTTCTTTTCCTCCTATAATAAGAGGGATTTCTGTAACTGTTGATTTTAATTTTTGAACTTCATAAAGTAAGGCTTTTCTTTGGGGTGTGCCAGCTTTGTATAATTCCACTGACTCATTACCCGGTGATTGATATTGAAAAATTGAATTATTCATAACATAGTTTTATTAAAATTAATTTAGACAAAATTAATAATAATTTTTCATATAAATTGTTAAAAAAATGAAAATGCAAGGAAAAAGTTCAATGGAAATCAATGGTCATTTTTAAAAAACATCGTATTTTTGTAAAAAAAACCATGTTAAGCATTGCAAGTATTCTCACAATATTAAGAATTGGGACTCCTGAGCTCATAATAATTGCAGTCATAATATTGCTTCTTTTTGGAGCAAGGCGTATTCCTGATCTGATGAGAAGTTTTGGTAAGGGAATCAGGGAATTTAAAAATGCCTCCCGCAACGAGAGTCCTGAAAAGGATAAGAATGAAGAGGAGATCTAAACAGGTTTTTATCTCTTTTCCTGATGTTTAACTTCATTCCATAAAGCATCCTGCTCACTAAGATTCAGATTTTCAATCTTTAGTCCTTTTGAGATAGCAAGAGATTCCATTAATTTAAATCTCCGGATGAATTTCTTGTTTGTTTTTTCAAGGGCATTTTCTGCATTGATATTTAAAAACCGACCATAATTTACAAGAGCGAAGATCAGATCACCAAATTCTTCTTCCGTCTTTTCCAATGATTGCCCTGATTCTGCTTCGTTTTTCAGTTCATGCAATTCTTCAATGACTTTATCCCAAACCTGTTCTTTGGTTTCCCATTCAAAACCTACCCCTCTTGCTTTTTCCTGGATCCTGAATGCCTTCACCATTGACGGGAGAGAGATCGGGACTCCATCAAGAACTCCTTTTCTCCCCTTACGTAATTTGATTTTTTCCCAGTTTTCTTTGACTTCAACTTCATTAGCCACCTTAACTTTGCCGAATACATGCGGGTGCCTTTCCTCCAGTTTATGATTTATACCCTCCAGAATAGTGTTGATATCGAAAAAACCATTTTCGCTACCCAGTTTTGCATAGAAGACCAGATGAAGCATCAGGTCTCCAAGTTCACCTTTAATATTTTCGGTGTTCTTGTCAAGAATGGCATCAGCAAGCTCATAAACTTCTTCAATAGTAAGATAGCGTAAGCTTTCAAACGTTTGTTGCTTATCCCATGGGCATTTTTCACGCAATTTATCCATGATGTGCAGCAGTTTCTCAAAGTTTTCAAGTTCCTTTTTCATTGTGTGTCAGCAGCATGCATTTATTTATAAAATAAAACTGTATTTTTGCAAAGATACCTTATTTTTGGCCAGTATTACTTTTTGAAAAAACCGTTATGTATCGATTTGCTGTTGTTTACATTGCCCTCATTTCTTTTCATCAGGCTTTGTTGTGTCAGAATGATCACCCCCAAACAGGATTTGAAATCAAAACCCATTATGCCTTTTTGGTGCCTCATCATGAACACATGCTCATGCTTAATCAGCAGCATTTTCCCATCGTCCAACTTTCTTTTTTTCGACAGGGAGACTTTGGGTATTATTGGCAAAAACTATGGCGCTACCCTCAACATGGTCTTTCTTTTGTTTGGACTCCTCTCAGTAGTCCTGATTATGTCGGAACAGGGTTGGCGATACTTCCCTTTGTAAATTTTTACATTATCAAAAAGCAAAGGCTTTCAATGTCATTTTTCGTTGGTACAGGACCCGGTTATATCTCAAAACCGTTTGACACCAGAGAAAACTATAAAAACCAGGCAATAGGATCACATTTTAATGCAGCCATGATGGGCCAAATGGAAACAAAATATGCATTTAATGAGTTTTCATCATTCTCAGTTGGTACTTCATTAACTCATTTTTCCAACGGAAAGGTAAAAACACCCAATCTGGGAATTAATAATGTTGGGTTTTTTGCAGGATACAACTATCGTTTTCCATTGAAAAAGGAAGTAAGAAGGCAGGAATCACCAGTATTATCTGAGAATTCATTATGGGAAAAAAACATTTTTCTTGGAGGATCACTCAAACAAAATTATCCTGTTGGGGGTAAATATTATTTGTATTCTGCATTGTCGTTTAACATTAAAAGATTGTATAGTAAAAAAGGAAAATTCGGTGCTGGAGTTGATATTTTTTACGACTTCTCAGACAAAGCTCATTTTGAAAGAAAAGGATTTTCTGAACCTGCAATATATTATACCAAACCTGCAGTCTATGGTTTGTACGACTTCAGGCTGGGAAGAACATCTGTGTTTATTCATGTGGGTACTTATCTTTATACATACAGAAATAATCAGGATGTGGGATTAATTTATGACAGAGCAGGGATTCAATATTATTTTAATTCCCGCTTCAGTGCTCAGGTTGCTCTGAAAACACACTATGCGAAAGCCGATTGTATTGAGTGGAGTATGAATATAAGTTTTTAATAACATGAAGATAGCAAAAAAAATCTGTTGGTCTTGTTGTGGTTTTTTACTTCTGGGGATATTGGTTTTGTATTCCTGTGAAGAGAATCATATACATGGGGTAGGGGATGAAACGACAGAAATCAGAACATTGCCTTCATTTAATAAGATGGTTGTTTATGACAACATTGGGTTGCATCTGAAGTTTGATTCTTCAATTGCTCCAAGAGCTGAAATTCATGGTGGTAAAAACCTTCTTCCTTATGTTGTTACCGATGTCAGGGATGGAGTTCTTACAATTTCCAATGAGAATAAATGGAACTGGATACGCAATATTGACAAAAGTAAAATTGATATTGTCCTATATACGGATTCATTGAATCATATAATATACAATGGAATAGAGCCAATAAAATTTGATGATACCTTGATTGTCAAAAAGTTTCAATTGGAGTCGAAAGATGGCATGGGTTCATTATCGATAAAATTAAATGCAGATTCCGCTTCAGTGATTGTTCATACCGGCGCACCTGATATTTTTATTGAAGGCAGTTGTCACTATGTACATTATTACTCTAATGGACACGGAATCATTGATGGGCTGGGTTTTCTTTCTGAAAATGTAGCCGTACATTCAAGATCTACAGCTGAGATTTTTGTTGCTCCAACAAAAACCCTTGGGGTAACCATTGAATACTTGGGCAATGTTTATTATAAAAACTCCCCGTTTTTATTGTGGGTAATAGAAAACTACAAGGGTAGGCTTATAAAACTTGATTAATAGGCTCTTGCAAAAATTACTCGTTGATTTGAAGGTTTACCGGAATATACACATTTCCCCTGTTCTTCCGGCTGATTTAGAGGGATTGCTCTAATAGTAGCCTTGGTTTCATCCTTGATTTTCTGTTCTGTTTCTGCAGTTCCATCCCAATGAGCAAGCAAAAAACCTCCTTTTTCAATGGTAACTTTAAATTCATCCCAGGAGTCAACCTTAAATGTGTTATTCTTTCTGAATTCCAATGCTTTGTTGTATATGTTGTTTTGAATTTCGGTTAATAAAGCAGAGATCTTTTTGGATAGACCATCCGTGGGCCATGAAAACTTTTCCAGTGTATCTCGTCGAGCAAGCTCAACCATTTGGTTTTCCACATCGCGGGGACCAACAGCAATTCTTATTGGAACTCCTTTCAGTTCATATTCGGCAAACTTCCACCCCGGCTTGTTGTTGTCCGTACTGTCATATTTAACAGAAATTCCGGATTGTTTTAACTCACCAATGAGAGGTTTAATATAGCTGTCAACCTTGTCAAACTCTTCATTGTTTTTATAGATAGGAACAATAACCACCTGGATGGGTGCCAGTTTTGGGGGAAGAACAAGTCCGTTGTCATCACTGTGACTCATAATCAGTGCCCCTATCAGTCTTGTGGATACTCCCCATGAGGTTGCCCAAACATACTCCAGTTGATTGTCCCGTGAAAGAAATTTGACATCAAAGGCTTTTGCGAAATTTTGAGCCAGGAAATGAGATGTTCCAGCCTGTAGTGCTTTTCCATCCTGCATGAGTGCCTCAATACAATAAGTTTCTTCTGCTCCTGCAAATCGTTCATTTGGGCTTTTGGTGCCTCTGATAACGGGAATGGCTAATATGTCTTCAGCAAACTGGGAATAAACTTCCAACATTTTTTCTGCTTCCTCAATTGCCTCTTGTTTTGTTGCATGAGCAGTATGTCCTTCCTGCCACAAAAATTCAGCAGTACGAAGGAATAGTCTTGTGCGCATTTCCCACCGGACAACATTTGCCCACTGATTTACAAGAATGGGTAAGTCCCGGTATGATTGAATCCAGTTTCTGTAAGAATCCCAGATGATTGTTTCAGATGTAGGCCTTACAATTAACTCTTCCTCAAGCTTTGCATCAGGATCAACAATAATACCACCCCCTTCCGGGTCATTCTTCAACCTGTAATGAGTTATAATAGCACATTCTTTCGCAAATCCTTCAACATGGCTCGCTTCTTTACTAAAAAAAGATTTTGGTATAAAAATTGGAAAATAGGCGTTTTCATGCCCGGTTTCTTTAAACATTCCATCGAGTATGGATTGCATTTTTTCCCAAATAGAATATCCGTATGGCTTGATGATCATGCATCCCCGTACTGCTGAGTTTTCTGCAAGGCCTGCTTTTAATACTAAATCATTGTACCACTGTGAATAGTTTTCCTCTCTGCTCGTTAAGAATTTTCCCATTTTACTGTTTTTGGTATGAAGTTTGTAATTTATCGCATACTAATAATGAAATCAAATGCAAAAATATAAATTTTTTATGGAGGGTATAAAAATGAAAACAAGATTTAAAATTTGGATTATCCCGTTGTTGCTGGTTGTTTTAAGTAGCTGTACAAAGCATATTTATACAACCACTCCCTATTACGACGACATTTATTACACAAAGAAAAATGCGCCTGTTACAGAGCCCGCAACAACAACTTCATCAGCAACCAATGAAACATCTGAAATAGGAAACTATACAGATGAATTTGCTTATGAGGAAAAAGACTTTACTGCCGAAACATACACCGATGAAACAGGTGACACTTATGTTACCAACAATTATTACGGTGATGTTTACGATTACGACGATTATTACGATTATGAGTATTCTGCTCGGATTCGTCGGTTCTATGCTCCTTATACAGGATTTACCTATTATCACGGGTATTACACAAATTATTACTGGTACACTTATGATCCATATTACTGGGGAGTGAGTATCTACCTTGGATATCCATGGTGGAGACCTAGTTATTATCATTATTTCAGCCCATGGCACTATGGTTACGGATGGTATGGCTGGCACAGCCCTCATTATTGGGGTTATGGCTGGGGATATCCTGGTTACTACTGGGGTTATGGCTGGGGCTCAGGATACTGGAGCGGTTATCACAACGGATATTGGGATGGATATTGGGATGGCTATTATGCTGGAAACGGATATTACTACTATAACAGTAATGATTACTATGGGAACACATATTATTATGGCCCCCGTGATGGAATAGGATCTTCCAATACCTCAGGCGGTAACTCAGGCGATCTTACCGGAAGAAATAATCTGACTTTTGGCGGACAAGTTGAATCTCAACTCGCATTTAATACCAACACTCTGATTAAACCAACTGAAACAGTTGTATCAAGTTCTGCGATCAAAGGACCGGGCAATGATAATGGCTCAAATGTAGTAACAAAACCTGTTGAAACAAATACTGCTTCTTCAAATAACACTGTTACAAATGAGGCAACCCGCCCCGGAAATAATACTTCAACTGTCACAAACAACTCTACACGTCCTGGGACCAGCACTACTGCCTCAAGACCTGGAAGCACGGGAAGAGATTATGAAAAACCTAATTATTATCAGTCAAATCCAGTAAGGACAAATTCAGGGTCTTCTTATACACGCCCATCAAATAACAATAGCAGTTCTTATACAAGACCTTCTTCTGGAAATTCCAACGGAAATACCTATACCCGTCCTTCATCCGGAACAAATAACTCAGGAACCTATACCCGTCCTTCTTCAGGCTCAAATAGTTCAGGTTCATATACCCGCCCTTCTTCAGGCTCAAATAGTTCAGGTTCATATACCCGCCCTTCTTCAGGCTCAA
>CAYRXH010000030.1:0-8352 GCA_964428185.1 uncultured Bacteroidales bacterium | reverse complement strand
CCTTCTTCAGGCTCAAATAGTTCAGGTTCATATACCCGCCCTTCTTCAGGCTCAAATAGTTCAGGAAACACTTATACAAGACCTTCATCAAGTTCAAATAACTCAGGAACCTATACGCGTCCTTCGTCCGGGAGTAACAATTCCGGTTCATACAGCCGTCCTTCTTCTTCAGGAAGTAGTTCAGGTTCATACAGCCGTCCTTCTTCTTCAGGAAGTAGTTCAGGTTCATACAGTCGTCCTTCTTCATCTTCAGGAAGCTCATCCAGAAGTAGTGGAAGCAGCTATTCTTCAGGAAGCTCATCCAGAAGCAGCGGCGGAAGTTATTCATCAGGAGGTTCATCCGGAAGCAGTGGTGGTAGCTCTTCAGAAAGTTCATCCAGAAGTGGAGGCAGTTCTTCCCCAACAAGACGATAACAGGTTGATTGTATAACTGAAAAACACAATAATAATGAAAACAACAACAAAAATATCACTTGCAATTCTGTCAATGCTGTTGAGTATGACACTGCTTGCACAAAATGAAGTTGATGCACTTAGATATTCAAGGGTGTTATTTGGAGGCTCAGCCAGATATATGTCTATGGGTGGAGCCTTTTCCTCCCTTGGGGCCGATTTCTCAGTTCTGAGTACTAATCCTGCCGGAATCGGAGTCTATAAAAAATCTGAAATGGTTTTCACTCCCAGTGTAGGTTACACTAAAACAGGGGCTGATTACCTTGGTACATACAGAGATGACTTTAAGTACAACTTTAACTTTACAAATTTCGGGATGGTCTTTGCCGGAAATGTGGGTTCTTCTGATTCAGAAAAAGCAGAATGGAAAGGGGTGCAGTTTGGTTTTGGATATAACCGTCAGCAGAATTTTAATGGAAGATCATACATTGAAGGGCAGAATGATCAAAGTACTATTTTGGATGTATATTCGTCATATGCTCAGGGAATTTCATTTGATCAGTTACATCCCTTTGATACTGAACTAGCCTTTAATACCTATCTTTTAGACACTGCAGGTGGCCCTGCCAATTATATTCAGGCTCATTACGGAGGTGCCAAACAAACAAAGACCATAACTACTACCGGAGGTATTAATGAAATGGTGATGTCTTTCGGTGGAAATTACAATGATCGGTTTTATATTGGTGCATCTCTTGGATTTCCTTTTCTCAGATATGAAGAAATCTCTACATTTAAAGAGGTGGACGAACTTGATTCACTTGCTGATTTCCGGTCACTTACCATCAGTGATGAACTACACACCCGGGGAACAGGTATTAACTTCAAAATGGGAATGATATACAGAATTACAGACTGGGCAAGAATTTCAGGAGCATTTCATACCCCGACATTTTATACCATGACGGATGAGTACAAGCGATCAATGAGTTCTCAGCTTGAAGCCCTTGGAAATTATAGCGATGAATCTCCTGTTGGAAGATATGACTACAATCTGATGACACCCATGCGTGTTATGGGTGGAGTTGCATTTATTATTCCTAACCTGGGTTCGGTTTCAGCTGAATATGAACTGATCGATTATTCAGAAGCCAGACTGAGAGAGAAAAATTTCAACGGTAGTTTTACAACACAAAATGAAACTATCAGAAGTACATATACTGCAACAAACAACCTGAGAATCGGTACTGAGTGGATAGTAAAACCATTTAGTATCAGAGCAGGATATGCTTTGTATGGAAACCCATATAAAAGTGGTCTGAATGATGGAAGTCAGCAGTTTATATCTGGTGGATTAGGTATCAGACAACAAAATTATTTTATTGATTTTGGCTATGTTTATTCTCTGAGAGCAGAAGACTATTATCTGTATTCATCTGTTCCGGAACCGGCTTCTACAGGGGAAACAAGACATCAGTTTGTTTGTACTCTCGGCTTGAAATTTTAATTGAGAATATAAATTACCCTCCTTGAAAAAGCAGCATAAGGCTGCTTTTTCCCTTTATAAATATTTGATTTATAAATAATTTTCAAGTGAATATAGCTACAGATATAAAAATTATTACTATTTTTGCACTCCGTTTTTAAAAAATATAGTATTAATCAAAACAACTACAACAATGTCAAAACGTTATGAAACCGTTTTCATCGTAACTCCCGTTTTGTCTGTTGAACAGACAAAGGAAACGGTAAAGAAATTTAAGGACTTGCTCGCTGATAAAGGGGCAACCATTGTTCATGAAGAAGACTGGGGTCTTCGCAAACTGGCCTACCAGATTCAGAAGAAATCTACCGGCTTTTATCATTTGCTAGAATGGGATTATGCAGGGACAGATAATCTGGTTTCTTTGCTTGAGCTTACATTCAAACGTGATGAGCGTATTCTGCGTTATCTTACAGTGTATCTTGACAAATATGGTGTTGAGTACAATGAAAGAAAGAGAAAACCAAAAGCTGAGAAAGTTGTTGAACCAGAGCCAACAGAAAGTGAATAACAGTATTAACCCTAAAATGAACCTACTACAATGAGTCAACAATCAGAAGTAAGATATTTAACACCGATTAACGTTGATGTTAAAAAGAAAAAATATTGCCGGTTTAAGAAGAATAACATTAAATATATTGATTATAAGGATGCGGATTTTTTGCTTCGTTTCATCAATGAACAGGGAAAAATTTTACCCCGCCGTCTTACCGGCACTTCAACCAAATACCAGAAGAAGGTATCAAGGGCAATCAAAAGAGCCCGCCATCTGGCCCTTCTTCCTTTTGTTGCAGACCTTTTAAAATAGAGGAGGAATTACAATGGAAATTATTCTTTTACAGGATGTAAAAAATCTAGGATATAAAAACGATATCGTTAAGGTAAAGAACGGCTATGCCAATAATTACCTTATTCCTAACGGAATGGCTATTGTTGCCACAACTTCTGCAAGAAAAGTACAGACCGAGACGCTGAAACAGCAGGAGTTTAAAGCCGAACGCCTTCGTCAAGAAGCAGAGGTTTTAAAAGATAAGATTAATGGACTTCAGCTGAAAGTGATGGTAAAAGCTTCAAAAACTGGAAAAATATTCGGAAGTGTAAACAATATTATGATTGCCGATGCTCTCAAGGAACAGCATGAAATTGATATTGACAGGAAGCAGATTCACTTTGAACCTGTTAAGCAGGTTGGATTTTATACAGCATCTGTTTTAATCTTTAAAGATGTTGAGGCAGAATGTTCATTTGAAGTTGTTGCTGAATAGCATTTAAAGCATTTAAAAAATCGAATACCCGGACATAATTTTCACAAAAAATTTGCGTTCGGGTATACTTGTATAGTATCTTTGTACACTAATTTTAAAAGAACAACGACCAATGAAATTATCTGACTTTAAATTTAACCTGCCCAACGAGCTGATTGCGATGTATCCTCCGGAAAACAGAGATGAGGGCAGGCTGATGATCGTTGACCGGACTAGTGGGACTATAGAGCACAAACGTTTTGGTGAAATTATCGAGTTTTTTGGAGAAGGGGATGTGATGGTGATTAATAATACAAAGGTTTTCCCTGCACGCCTATATGGTAAGAAAGAGAAAACCGGAGCAAGAATTGAAGTGTTTCTCCTAAGAGAATTAAATGCTGAATCAAAATTATGGGATGTGCTTGTTGATCCTGCAAGAAAAATTCGTGTCGGTAATAAATTGTATTTTGGCAATTCTGATGAACTGGTAGCAGAAGTTATTGATAACACTACTTCGAGAGGTCGCACCATTAGGTTTCTCTTTGATGGAGACAATGAAGAATTTAAATCAATACTGAAAGAAATGGGAGAAGCCCCTCTTCCTAAAATAATTTCAAGAGATGTGGAGCCTGAGGATAAGGACAGGTATCAAACATTGTTTGCCAAAAGAGAAGGTGCTGTTGCTGCTCCTACAGCGGGAATGCATTTCAGCAGGGAACTTATAAAACGAATGCAGATCAAGGGAGTTGATTTTGCTGATATTACTCTTCATGCAGGGCTTGGAAATTTCAGAAATATTGAGGTTGAGGATCTTTCAAAACATAAAATTGAGTCTGAAGAAATTATTATTGATCAGCATACATGTGATATTGTTAACAGTGCAAAGCTGAATGGTAAACGTATATGTGGCGTTGGAACAACCACGATGAGGACAATGGAATCAAGTGTGACATTATCAGGAGAACTCAGGCCTTATCTTGGCTGGACAAATTTATTTATTTTTCCTCCCTACAACTTCAGAGTAGCCAATACGATGGTTTCCAACTTTCACATGCCTCGGTCTTCACTTATGATTATGGTGGCCGCTTTTGCGGGTTATGATCTTCTGATGAAAGCATACAAAATTGCAGTTGAAGAAAAATATAAATTCTTCACTTTTGGGGATGCAATGCTCATTATTTAGTAATCTGTGAAAAAAACAGCAATTATCGTTGCAGGAGGTTCAGGAGTCAGAATGAAATCTGAAGTCCCTAAACAGTTTCTGCTTCTGAATAATTATCCTGTTTTGTATTATTCGCTGAAGTTGTTTTTTGAACATTCTTCAGAAACTGAAATAATTCTGGTGTTGCCTGAAAAGCATCTGAAACAATGGGACACTTTGGTTTCAGACTATTCTATCCAGATTCCTCATACTGTTGTTTCCGGAGGTCCTACCAGATTTCACTCTGTTAAAAGTGGGTTGAGGGCATGTTCTCAGTTTGAGGGAGATCATGTAATTGCAGTTCATGATGGAGTAAGGCCTCTTGTAAAAAATGAAGTTCTGCAGCAGGGATTCTATATTGCTTCAAAGAAGGGGAGTGCCATTCCTGTTATTGCTGTTAATGAAACAATGCGAGAGGTCTGTGGTTCACTCAGCAGAATTGTTCCGAGAGAGCATTTCTGTCTGGTACAGACACCGCAGTTTTTTAGATATCTGGAGCTTAAAGATTGTTATACTATTCAGTACTCTGAGGCATTTAATGACGATGCCGGTGTTTATGAGGCCAGTGGGAGACAGGTAACACTGATTGACGGTAATCCCGAAAACATTAAAATCACAAATCCTTCAGATATTGCAATGGCATCAGTGCTGTTACATAATTTCATCCGATAGGTGTTGCTATTTTTTCCAGGCATTTCTGTATAAGACTGAACTGATAGCTGATATTATAACATATATTGGATAAATAAACTGCAAAGGAACTGACCAAAGGAAGAGATATTTGTTTCCTTGTAATTGCTTCCCTGAATAAAAAAGCATTGAATCAGCCAGAGTTTTTAGGCAAAGACCAATGCAGCAAGCCATCAATGTTTGAGGAAAGGGAAGAACTGCAAGCAAAATAATGGATGCTGACATAATAAACACACAGATTGAAGTAAATATTGTAAAAGTATTTTTGTAGAAACGAGCTTTTGATGCCCATCTTTGGCGTTGTCTTAAAAAATCAGGAAGATTATTGGGAGGGTCAGTAAAAACTGTGGAATCAGTGTTAAAAGAAAAAACAATGGAATTATTGGAAAACTGCTTAATGATAGCATGGAGCAGAAAAACATCATCTCCTGAAACCGATAATTTCCCTGACTGTGAATTCCAGACATCAAGATAGGCCTGTTTTCTGACAAGAATGTTTGCTCCGTTACAGAAAATGGGTCTCTTTATTCCAAAGGCTCCTGCGCCGCTTAAAACAAGAGATGCAAATTCAGTTCTGAAAAAAAAATCAAAAGCATGATTCTTTGTCATTACAACTGGCCCGCATACCATTTTTATTTCATTGTTCAGCAAACTGCACATTGAAGTGAGCCAATTCTCTGAAACACGGCAGTCAGCATCTGTAAACAGCAGTATATCATGGGAAGATTCAAGTACCCCGCAATATTGCGAATGTTTTTTGCCATCCTTATTTGTCTTTATCAATTGAATATTGAAATTTTCCGGAATATCAGTGATCTGTTGAATAATTTCTGCACTTTTATCTGTCGAATAATCATCCACAAAAATCAGTTCCACCCTGAAACATTTGTGATTCATAGTGAATAATGACTTTATTAAATCAGATAACATTTTCTCTTCATTTTTAAAGGGAATGATTATAGACACACATGCACACGATGTGACACCAGGCAGTTTTTTCTTTAATTTATAAATTCCATTTGAAAAAGCAAGAATCATGGACACATAAATGACAAATACTATTGCGGAAATAATCAGAATTGCAATCATGATCTTGATGAATTAATAGATCCAAGTGCAGGCATCATTGATAATCCGGCAACTGCAGGAACAAATAAATTGATTAGCCACATAAAAGAAGCAGACAGAAGAAGATGGGTTTCATATACACATAAAAAAGTTCCACCGACAGAGATAAATAATCCAGTAATTGCAATCGTGGCAGCACTTCGTGAGGCAATTTCCGAAATAGCAAACTGGGGAATTATGGTTATTGCAAGATAAATTAGAGAAATTAACATCATGCAATCAATATAAGCAACAGAACAACCAAAAGCTCTGATTGCAAAGTAAAACTGAGTGGAATAAAGAATAAATCTGAGCAAACTGAGGAGAATGACAATAGTTCTGACGGGGAAAGAGATTTTTTCAATAA
This sequence comes from uncultured Bacteroidales bacterium, assembly GCA_964428185.1. Taxonomy (GTDB): domain Bacteria; phylum Bacteroidota; class Bacteroidia; order Bacteroidales; family DTU049; genus CAYMAZ01. The sequence goes on along the minus strand of CAYRXH010000030.1, from coordinate 1,807 downwards.
CAGCTGCCTGAAAAGTAAATTTTTTGAGTTTTTTGGATGGTATTTTTTGAATGAGTTTACCCAATAAACCAAGTCTAAAATAAAACAACAATAACATGATGGTCAGCAAAACGAGAAGGATATAAAATGCTTGATAATATGGAATGCTGGTCACTCCATTGTAATATGATAAAAGAAAATAAATACTTGCAAGTGATGAGAACAGGAGTGTGGCAGATATTTGTGCTATAGATGAATAGAAATTGACATAAAAGCCTTTCCATCTATATTCAGGATTGAGCCAGAGTGTTTTTCCGGCCACATCGCCTATTCGGTTTGGAAGGAACATGCTTATTGTTATTCCTGAAATAACGCCTTTGATACATTGTTTCAGAGTTGTTGTTGAGAATGAGGCTGTAAGGATTTTCCACTTTACAATTTCAATACCCCAATTGAGAGGCATAAGAAGAAAACAAAGAAGTATAAATGTGGATGCCCCTGCTTGTGACAAGGAATCATTTAATTCATCAAGGAACAATCCCGATTGAAATTTTGCACGGAACTGAACAATGAGAAAAAAAATTGAAACGCCAAGAATTCCAACCCTAAGAATGACATTCAAAAAAAACGCTAACTTTGTATTCATTGAAGCAGATTCATGGAACAGGATAAAATAATTTTAGGCATAGATCCAGGAACAAATACTCTGGGATATGGACTAATTGTCAACAAAAATACAAAAATTGAAATTATTGATTGCGGAGTCTTGTCTCTTGCCAAGATAAAAGACATGTATATGAAGTTGGGCAAGATTTATAAATTTGTGATCAGTCTAATTGACAAGTATCACCCTGATGAACTAAGCATTGAGAGTCCCTTTTATGCTAAGAATGTTCAGTCCATGCTGAAGCTTGGACGTGCTCAGGGGGTGGCCATTGCTGCTGCACTGGCAAGACAGGTGCCTGTGTTCGAGTATAGCCCCAGAAAGATCAAGCAATCAGTAACTGGAAATGGAAATGCCTCTAAAGAGCAGGTGGCAGGAATGCTTGGAACCATCTATGGGTTCGATTTCAGAAATCAGATGCTTGATGCAAGTGATGCTGTAGCTGTGGCTGTTTGTCATGGATCTAGAAACATAGTGGAGGGTTCTTCCAAATCCACAAAAGACTGGAGCACATTTATTTCAAGAAATCCGGATCGGATTGTGTGAATCTTTCTTTTTTTTATTTCCTATTACAAGCCAGACTCCAGTGAAGAGAAAAATTGCAGCAACAATTCCCCAGGCAGAAAGTTGTTCTTTGCCGGACAAGTAGCCAATAGATGTTGCAATAAATGGTTGCATATAGATATAGAACCCGATTACTGTGGCAGGCAGTCGCCTGATAGCAAAATTTGTGAGAAGATATGTAATTAGTGTTGTCCCAAATACTACATAAACAAGAGATAGCCATTCCTGAGTCTGAATACCTGATATTGAAAATTCTCTGAAAGAAAACAAAGCAAAAGGAAGATATGTAATTAAGCCAGCTAGGAAAACTAATTTTGTAACATGAAACGGTGAATATTTCTCCATCATGGACTTTATTAGGATAAGGTAGAGGCTGTATGCAGAAATATTCAGAAGAATCATCAGGTTGCCTGTGAAATGGAGGTTGTAAAGATCCAGTGGTTTTCCAGTAACTATAATAATGACAGCACCTGCCAATCCTGCGATAATCCCCGCAAACTTACGTAATGTTAAGGTTTCTTTTAAGATCCATACTGCAAAAAGAGCTACCAGCAGAGGACTTAATGTATGCAGCAGACTGGTTTCGACAGGCGAACTGTG
>CAYRXH010000029.1:0-28986 GCA_964428185.1 uncultured Bacteroidales bacterium | reverse complement strand
TGGACTGGATTTTTATCCCGTTTATGTGTAATTAAAATTTTATGTAAGTTTGTATATATGATGAATTCTGCATGGATACTAAAACTGAAAAACCAGTTGTAATTTTTGATGACTATTGTATCCTGTGTTCCCGTGCTTTTGGCTATATTCACAGGAATGACAGGCATGAAAGATTTCGTTTTGCAACAATTTCCATGCTTTCTCATCGTTTCCGAACTGCGTTGAATGCAGGCACTAAAAGTCATATTGTTTGCAAAATGATAGAGTGTTTTTCGAATCAGGTGCGTTTATCGGAAACATGGTGAAGTTGGGGAGAATCAGAAGAATTTCAGCATTACTATATTTGATAACTCCCTTTATCCCAAATCCGTCATTAGACTCATTATTTCTAATGACCGTCATTAGAAAATAACATTTGTAACATTTTGATTGTCAATAGTTTTGATGCTATATGTCTATTAAAAAATTTTGTTTTTTTGCTGTAAGATTTTCTTGCTGGTTATGAAAGCATTACATTTAGATTCTACCGCCAAAGAAATAACTATCAAATAATTCCAATGACGGATTTGGGTTTATCCGAAATTATTTTTATAGGCTTATTGTATATAGGAGTATCAGATTTTTGGAAAAAAGCAATTCATGTATTCTTCCGCAAAATGTTGTCTCCCGCAGATTTCTCAAAGCAGAGGAATTGGCAGGAGTCTTGCAGAATGCCTTATTCAATAATCTCTTCTCTTGCATATTTACCATCAGAAACATATCGGGCAGTTTCATAACCCAGTTGAACCAGTCTGGTAAAAATTTCAGGATTCAGTGTGCTGATGCTATCTGATGGAAGGTGAAGGTGGGTATAACTGTATTTGGAAACGAAATAGAGTCCGGGTATTCCTAATCTTGAAAATGGGGTAAGATCAGCACCTCCTCCTTTCCATGTCTGACTTACCATCAGTGAGTTGTGATCAAAACCTTTGCAGATCCGATAAAGTTCAGGGCATGAAATGCCGTTTCCGATCTGAATGCTGTCGCCAACAGCAATGCAGTCGAAATTCATTACTGCCACAATTTGCTCTGCAGGAATAGGGAGGTGTGAAGCCATGAATTCAGCTCCCTCAAGGCCTGATTCTTCAGCGGTGAATAAAACAAAAACAACACTTCGCAATGGTTTTTGCAGTGAAAACAACCTTGCCAGTTCAATGACCGCTGCACTTCCTGATGCGTTGTCATTGGCTCCGGGATAAATAACATCACATTGAAAACCGACGTGATCAAGATGTGCTGTCATCAGAATGTATTCATTTTCAAGCACAGGATCAGTTCCGGTGATTTGACCAAGAACATTATAGCTTTTAATTTCAGGTTTGTATTCAGATGAGATATTTATAGATATTTTAGAAGGCAGATGTTTTGAAGCCGGTTGATTTTTAGTACGGATTTCTCTATATAACTCATCAGTAGTTAGTCCTGTTCCATCAAATAGAAGATCGCAGGTTTCAAAATCAATCTGTAGCAAAGGCATGTCCGGGATATATTCACCTTCTCCGCACATGATACTGCCTATGGGTTTGGATCTTTCACTTCCCGGAACAGGAATAAAAATTACTGCAGCTGCTCCATGTTCCCTGGCAGTTTGTGCACGGCTCCTGATACTGAATGGTTTGTATTGCTTTCCACTGTCAAATGTGGGTTCCCCTTTGAATATCAAAACTGTTTTTTCGCGGACATCAATATCTGCATAGTCATCATACCATTCTTCACTGATTCCGTAGCCACAGAATACTGTTTCAGTGGTTATTTTCCCGTTACCTGTAAATCCTCTGAAAGAATAATTCTCTCCGTGGACTGATTCTACAATTCCTTTGTTGTAATGAATGACATGAAATTCGCATGGACCATGAATCAAATTGCTTTCAAGTGGGACATACTGTCTGAACTGTTCAAATCCCGGCAGAGGCTCAATCTTATAATTTTTGAACAATGTGATGGCATAGTCTGCCGATTTGTTAAAGCCTTCAGTGCCAGGCAGTCTGCCCATTTTGTCTGGCAAACTGAAGAAATCAGTATGTTTCATAAGTGAATCGCTTGAAACCTGAAGCACGGGTGTGACATTTTGTGCATGACAGAAAGCAATCCATGAAATCAGAAGGATGAGACTGATTTTTTTCATGATTATTCAGGTACTACTACCGGAAAATGGTATTTGAATTCGGGGAATTGTCTTTCACCAACGATTTTGGAAAGAAAATCATTATAGATCTCAGAAAAATCGAATTTGTTCAGATCGTAATATTCATTTGGCAGTGGTTTGTTCCCGATATTTCCCATATCAATGGCAGCAGTATTGAACTCTTCAAGTTCAGAAAAAGGAACGATTTTATTTATGACGGGCATTTTTCCGTAATCTTCGCGAAGCAGCAGGTCAATGATTTTATCGGCAAGGGTAGAAGTGAGTTTGAGGTCATACTGGCGGCAATATCCTGACCTTGGATAATACCCGGTAATCTGCGCCCTAGCCTCAATTTTCAGTTTCTGTGAAATATCTGAAGCGATAATGCCACTGATACCTCCAAATCTGGGATGTCCGTATTCATCCACTTCAGAACTGGCATACACATATTCTGGTTTTCCTGTGCGTTCATCATGCCATTTCACCCCTTCGGCTACGGCAATCAAAAGGAATTTCTTTGGATTTTGCATATACCTTTCCTTCACAGTTTCAAGGAAAAAATCACGCTTTTCAGCTGTCATTTCAATTTCAGGAACAAGAGCAAGTTCACAACCGCCAAATGCAGCGCTGCCGGTGAGCCATCCTGCATCACGTCCCATGATTTCAAGAACCATTATTCTGGAATGTGACTCTGCTGTGGTTTTTATACGTTGGGTGAATTCAATAATGCCAAGGGCAGCAGACGGGAAGCCGGGACATATCACTGCTTCAATTTGCTGGTCATTATAATAATGTATGGTTTTTGTGCGCAGGTCATTGTCTATGGTTTTTGGAAAACCAATCACAGGAATACCTTCTGTTTCATAGAGTCTTTTTGCTGCTCCGTTTGTGTCATCTCCGCCAATGGTTACAAGCACATCAATTTTATATCTTTTCAGGTTGTTCAGAATCTGCGGAACCCTGTTTTTAGGATTTTTCTTAGAAGGAAAAGGATTGGTTCGGCTTGATTTGAGGGCTGTTCCACCATACACTCCGTCGTAAGGCTGATTTGTCAGGTCAATAATATCCCCGTCTCCCAGTAGCCCCTTCCATCCATGACGGATACCGTATACCTTGAATCCCAGAATAGATGCTCGGTTACGGATTGATTCAATACTTGAATTAATGGCCGGGGTATCTCCTCCACCGGAAAGGATAGCAAGAGTTTTGCCTTTGAAAATTTTCTCGGTTAATTTCATGGAACAATGGTGCTTTTTATTGTTGTTTTTTTTGTATTGCAAACTTACAATTTTTTCCATTTTAAAGAATGAATTTAAATTGCATTATGTGCAGAACAAATTTGGAATAAATTTCAAAAAAAATTGTAGGTTTGCATTTCCTTTTTGAAATATTAACTAAAACAGAATAAATATGTTTAAAAATCATCCAAAAGGTCTTCTTGGTGCTGCCCTCTCCAATATGGGCGAGCGCTTTGGTTTTTACACCATGATGGCGATTCTTGTATTGTTTTTGCAGGCAAAATTTGGTCTGAGCGGGACAAATGCAGGTCTCATTTATTCCATCTTCTATTTCTCAATTTATATTCTCGCTTTTGCGGGAGGATTGATTGCTGACCGCACAAGAAAATACAAATCAACAATCCTGATTGGTTTGCTTGTGATGGCATTCGGGTATGTCATGCTCGGGTTCCCAACACCTACCCCTGTTCCCAACAAAACCCTCTTTCTGATTATTTCATGCATCGGGCTGTTTACCATTGCATTCGGAAACGGGCTTTTTAAAGGAAATCTCCAGGCGCTGGTTGGTCAGATGTACGACAACGAACAGTACGGAAAATACAGAGATTCCGGCTTTTCATTATTCTATATGTTTATCAATGTAGGTGCTTTGTTTTCACCTCTTGCTGCAGTAGGGATGAGAAACGGCTGGCTTGCCAGATTCGGATACGAGTATAACTCAAGCCTCCCGGAACTCTGTCATGCACATATTGACGGAACAATCACTGCCGAGGCTTCTGAAAAATTATCTACTCTGGCTACTCAGGTATCAGGAACTCCTGTTACTGATATTACAGCTTTTGCCAATGATTATCTCAATGTATTTACTGAGGGCTTCCATTATGCATTTGGAATTTCTGTGATAGCCATGCTTATCTCTCTCGTAATTTATCTTGCGAATAAGAAGAAATTCCCCACTCCTGCACCTAAAATATCTAAATATAGTGTTGATCCTTCTGCAGTTGTGATGGATACCAAAGAAATCAAACAAAGATTGTATGCATTGTTTGCTGTGTTTGGCATTGTCATTTTCTTCTGGTTCTCCTTCCATCAGAACGGACTGACTCTTACATACTTTGCCAAAGATTATACTGACCTTAGTATGATTCGTATTCCACTTGGTTTTACAACCATTGTTGGTGCTGAAATTTTCCAGTCAATTAACCCATTATTTATTGTTTTGCTGACTCCGATTATTATGGGTGTTTTCGGATGGCTCCGCAGCAAAGGAATGGAACCATCCACTCCCAAGAAGATTGCTATCGGAATGTTTATTGCTGCCATTGCATTTCTTGTAATGACTCTCGGCTCAATGGGACTGCCTCTGAAATCTGAAGTCGATGCAATGGGCGGACTCCCTGATGTTAACAGAGTGACGCCTTTCCTTTTAATTGGAACTTACTTCATTCTTACAGTTGCTGAATTATTTATCAGCCCGCTTGGAATTTCATTTGTTTCTAAAGTAGCACCTCCTCATCTCCAGGGTATTATGCAGGGTGGCTGGCTTGGTGCGACAGCAATCGGCAATCAGCTGCTGTTTATTGGTGCTATTCTTTATGATAGTGTTCCGTTATGGCTTACTTGGACAGTTTTTGTTTCAGTATGTCTTATTTCAATGCTGACAATGATTTTCATGTTGCGCTGGCTTGAAAGAGTTGCAAAATAATCTGTTACTTCATAATTTGAAAAGCGGTTCAATTGGAACCGCTTTTTTTTTATTTTTTAACAAAATATATTCTTTAGAATTAACAAAATTTTATTATAATATTGAAGAAAATATAATTTGAATTATATGGAAAAAAATTCAACTCTTGTATTTTTTTTAATTTTACTGATTTCCCCCGTTTTTATATTTGCTCATTCGTATCAGATTGGTCACCGTCAGCTTAATTTATATGGCCCATCCCGTACAAAAGACATTGGTTGTCATTTTTATTTTCCCTCAAATACTGCAGGTGATAATGTTGCAGTTGCCACAGGTCAGTTCCCGTATATTGTCTTTGGTCACGGCTTTTCAATGGGTTATGAAGCGTATATGAAATTTGTTGATTCACTTGTCCCCCATGGGTGTGTGTTGTGCTTTCCTACAACTGAGGGTGGTTTATCTCCCAATCATGAATCATTTGGTCTTGATCTGAGGTTTCTCAATAACGAAATAAAGAGTAATGGACAGTCAGATGCAGGCTTCTTTTTGTATCAGAAACTAACCAGCAAATCAGCGATCATGGGTCATTCAATGGGAGGTGGCTCGTCTTTTCTGGCAGCAGAAAATAATACAAATTTAACTACTCTGGTAACATTTGCTCCTGCTGAAACTTCGGTGTCTGCAATTGCAGCTGCCTCAAATGTCACTGTTCCGGCTCTTGTGTTTATAAAAGAAAATGATGGTGTTACACCACCTGCTGATCATCAGATACCCATGTATAATAACATGCCTGTAGGATGTAAAGGATCTGTAACAATCAAAGGTGGAGGGCATTGTTATTTTGCAAATTATAATTACGCCTGTTCCACCGGGGAGATGTTTACCAGTCTTCAACCTACTATTACCAGGGACGACCAGCATGAAGTTGTTTTCGCTGCACTGATTCCGTATCTTGCATGGATGCTTCAGGATAACGGCCCGCAACGAACTGTATTTGAAGGGGTTATTGCCCAGACTGCAACATACACATCTCAGTTTAATTGTACGGTTGCTTCAGCAGATGAATTCAAGTATAAGGGAGTGAAAGTATTTCCCAATCCTGCTTTGGAAACGATCACACTTCTATCAGAAAGTGGAAAATCAGGAGATGTCATGATTTATTCTGCCTCAGGAAATCTGATCTATAGTGAGGTAATTGTTTCAGATGAATATCCAAAACAGATTTCTGTTGCTGAATTTCCTCAAGGCTTGTATTTTATTAAGATAACAGAAGGCGAACGCATCAGTATTCTCAGCTTTATGAAGCAATAGTGGAAAAATCTTCTCAAAATAAGATGCTGCAACACAATGCAGCTTTTTTTTATTTCATCTGTGACAAATCCAGTTCTGATTTTTTTGCAAGTTGTTCCAGAACAAATTTTTTAGATATTTTTTTTATGGAGGTTTTCTGTGAAGAAGGAGCATTGTACATCTCATCAATCATCACAGTTTCCAGGATAGAACGGAGACCGCGGGCACCAACCCTGAATTCAATGGCTTTGTCAACAATACAATCCAGTGCAGCTTTATCAAATTCAAGCTGAATGCCATCAAGTTCAAAAAGTTTCTGATATTGTTTTATCAGTGAATTTTTTGGTTCTGTGAGAATTCTTCCCAGTGTGTTCCTATCCAGCGGGTTCAGGTGAGTAATGACAGGTAAACGCCCCACAAGTTCAGGAATCAGACCGAAACTCCGGATATCCTGAGGTGCGATATATCTGAGCAGATTATTTCTGTCAAAATGTTTTGTTGTTGACTTAAAACCTATGACGTTGGTTTTTATTCTGGAAGCAATTTTTTGTTCGATACCGTCAAAGGCGCCACCACATATGAACAGGATATTCTGGGTGTTCACCTGAATCATCTTCTGTTCTGGATGCTTTCGTCCACCCTGAGGAGGTACATTCACGATGGTGCCTTCAAGCATTTTCAGCATTGCCTGCTGCACACCTTCGCCTGAAACATCACGGGTGATACTGGGATGATCAGACTTCCGGGCAATTTTATCAATTTCATCAATAAAAACAATACCCCGTTCTGCGGAAGCAACATTATAATCAGCAACCTGAAGCAGACGGGTCAGGATGTTTTCCACATCTTCTCCCACATAGCCTGCTTCGGTGAATACTGTAGCATCGGCAATGGAAAATGGAACATCAAGCACGCGTGCTATTGTTCTGGCCAGCAATGTTTTTCCTGTACCTGTTTCACCTACCAGAATAATATTGGATTTTTCGAGTTCAATGTCATCCTTGCTGATGATGTCCTTGTTGAGGATCCTTTTGTAATGGTTATAAACAGCTACTGAGAGGGTTATTTTTGCTTCATCCTGACCGATCACATACAAGTCAAGAAATTTTTTGATTTCTTTGGGCTTTTTTAAAGTCAGCCCCTTAGTCTGTTTGGCATTTTTGTGTATCTGTTCCTCGTCGGCAATTAGTTTCGCCTGAAGTGCGCACTCATCACAGATGGCAGCATACTCGCCATGAATAAGCATGTTGAGTTGATATTCAGGCCGCCCGCAAAAGGCACAAATCTCTTCTTTTTTTGGACTCATGAAGCAGTATCAGCAGAAACTGATTATTTTTTACGTTCTTTTTTGGCGTTTCGTTTTAAAATCTCATCAATCATTCCGTATTCTTTCGCTTCTGCAGCAATCATCCAGTGATCACGGTCGCTGTCGGCAGCAACTTTTTCAAATGTCTGCCCCGAATGATACGAAATAATCTCATAGAGTTCATTCTTCAGTTTTTGAATCTCACGGGCAGTGATTTCAATGTCAGAAGCCTGGCCTCTGGCACCTCCCATGGGCTGATGTATCATCACCCGGCTGTGGGGAAGGGCACTTCGCTTGCCATGAGTTCCAGCTGCCAGTAAAACTGCTGCCATGGATGCTGCCATACCTGTACAAATCGTTGCAACATCAGGTGTGATATACTGCATGGTATCATAAATGCCTAAGCCTGCATACACTTCACCTCCGGGAGAATTGATGTAAATCTGAATGTCTTTGCCTGAGTCCACGCTTTCAAGAAAAAGTAACTGAGCCTGAATAATGTTGGCCACCTCATCAAAGATTTCTGATCCGAGAAAAATAATGCGATCCATCATAAGGCGTGAAAAAACATCCATCTGGGCAACATTCAATTGCCTCTCTTCAATGATGTATGGCTTTAATATTGATGAACGGATGTATCTATCAACACTGCTGCTGCTGATACCAAGATGCTTCATTGCATATTTCCTGAATTCCTCTGAATGATTCATGATTTGACGATTTATTGTTCGTTTTTAGCTGCTTTCTTTTTGGGAGTTTTGGCGACTGAAGATTTTGCTGTCTTTGCAGGTTTGGACTCCTTCTCTGCCATCTCTTCAAACGAAGCAAAGATAACTTCTTTTACTGAAAGATGTTGCATAAATAATTCAAGCGTTTTTTTTCTCCTGATGCTTTCTTCTATTCCGTCCATTCTTTTATTATCTTCAACCAGCTGCAACATTTCAGTATTGATATTTTCATCACTTACCTCTTCCTGATTCAGATATTCCCTGTAAAAATCACGAATGTAATTTCTAAAATCATTAAGTCCGATAGAAATTTGATATGTTTCAAACATCTTGCCCTGAATGAATTCCCATTTGATGTGTTCGAGATAATCATCAAACTTTTCTTCAATGTCATTCAGTTTCTGTTCTTCCTCATCCTCATTGGTCTCAAGCAGGAAGCGTTTGATAAAATCCGCAGGAAGTGGAAGATTGATTGACTCAAGCAGCTTTTTCTTCACAGAATTCAGAAAGATATCATCACACTGCCTTTTGAAATGCCTTTCAAGTTCTTCTTTTAATGTATCTCTGAATTCCTTCTCATTGCTGATGTTACGACCGGGAAAATTCTTTTCAAAAAAATCAGTATTCATCTCTGCCGGCTTTGAAGTGTACATTTCAGTCGGAGTAAAAGTGATTTTTAATTGTTTATTCTGAAGATCTATGCTTTCGGGAAGTAAAAACTGAATTGCTTTACGATTTTCAATATCAGCCACTGGAATTTCAATCTGTTCATCTGTTTTTGCACCAAGAAACTTTTTTCTGATTTTTGGATTCTCATCAAGTTTATCGATGTAGAAGTATCTGTATATTTTTGATTTCTCTTCTTTTTCCGGAGTTTTTTCAACAGCAGGATCATCAGCTGACAAATGTCCTGTAACCATACAATCTTCAGTCACAGTGTCTGATTTGTCAAAAGAAGCATGCCTTTTTCTCAGTGCCTCAATTTCCTTATCAAGTGCGTCGTCTGTAACAACAACTTTTCTGTATTCAACACTGATTTCTGAACTGAGATTGACTTCAAATTCAGGAACTATTCCGATGTCAAAAACAAATGTATAGGATTGCTCTTCTGTGATGTCATCTATTTTCGGAGTCTCATTGGTATTGATCAGGGGGCGACCAATCACTCTGATCTTGTTTTCTTCAATGTGTTTGTAAACGCTCTCGAAGGCCAATAGGTTCACTTCTTCAAGGATAGAAGATTTACCGTACTGTCTTTTGACTAGACCCATCGGGGCTTTTCCGGGTCTGAATCCGTGAATATTTGCTTTTTTACGGATCTTTTCAAGATTCTCATGCACCTTTGGCATAAAATCTTCGGGCGTTACATCAACAGTTAATGAAGCAGTGTAGTCTCCTGTAGGCTTGTTTGTAATGTTCATGATTCAGTGTTATATTGAAAAAAAAGTGCGGATGAAGGGACTCGAACCCCCACGCCTCTCGGCACCAGATCCTAAGTCTGGCGCGGCTACCAGTTACGCCACATCCGCAATTGAGCGTGCAAATTTACAAATATTTTCTTAATTATGTATCCTTTTTGATGAAGTCTTCTGTTATGAAAAAAATATATTTAAGTATGAGAAAACGTAAATTGAATACATGAGGCATTAAGTTTCGTAACTTTGCAAAATATTTTTTTGAAATGCATAAAACCGACATTTTTTATACAATCCCTGCTTTTCTTTCACAATCTGTGAAGAAGTTTTCAGACCGCCCTTTTCTTGGCTATTCAGATGAAAAGCCAATGACATACGGAGAGGCAGATGTCCGCATATCTGAAATTATGCAGATGTTGCAGAAACTGGGTGTTTCAGCAAATGATAAAGTTGCAATCTATTCAGGCAATATGCCCAATTGGGGTCTTGTCTATTTTTCCATTCTCAGAATGGGAGCTGTGGCTGTTCCCGTGTTACCTGATTTCAGATATGAAGAGCTAGGAAATGTTCTCTCACACAGTGAGGCAAAGGTATTGTTTGTTTCCGATCAGCTTAAACCAAAGATTGAGAATTTTCACTCAGTAACGCTTCAATCTGTTGTCAGTCTCAATGATTTCGGTTTGATCCGGGGTAAGTTTTCTGAAGAAATTGACAATAATGTTCAAGACTGCATTGTTGATGAAAATGATCTTGCTGCAATCATTTATACTTCGGGGACAACCGGAAGTTCGAAAGGAGTGATGCTGACTCACAAAAATCTTGCTCATAATACAGTGTCTGCTTCTATTCTTCAGCCTGTCATGCCCGAAGACCGGTTTTTGTCGCTGCTCCCCATGGCACATACCTATGAAAATACTCTGGGCTTGCTTTTACCAATGTATTGCGGGGCATCAGTGTGGTATCTGAAAAAATTACCGACTCCTGCCGTTTTGATACCGACAATGCAGCAGATCAGACCAACCATGATCCTTGCGGTTCCGCTAATCATTGAGAAAATCTATAAAAGTAAAATTTTGCCGGCAGTGAAGGGAAAAGCAATGATGAGGGCTATCTATTCAGTCCCCTTTCTCAGAAAACTGATCAACCGTTCTGCTGGAAAGAAACTTATGCAGACTTTTGGTAATGAGTTGAGGTTTTTTGGAATCGGTGGCTCAAAACTGAATCCTGAAGTGGAAAAATTTCTCATTGAGGCACGGTTTCCGTATGCTATTGGGTATGGTCTCACTGAAACATCACCACTTTCTGCAGGTGTTAATCCCTTGATGGTCAGACTGCAATCAACGGGGCCTGCTGTTGATGAAGTGAGCATAAGACTCATGGATGTGAATGAAACAACAGGAGAAGGTGAAATCCAGATTTCGGGGCCCAATGTCATGAAAGGTTATTACAAGGATCCGGAGGCTACAGCAAAGGTTTTTACAGATGATGGTTGGTTCAGAACAGGTGATCTGGGATTTATTGACAGCGATGGTTTTTTGTTTATCCGCGGACGACTGAAAAATGTCATCATCGGACCCAATGGCAAGAATATATATCCAGAGGAAATTGAAGCACTGATAAATAGTTTTGAGTTTGTTGCCGAATCTCTTGTGGTGGATCAGAAAGGGAAACTTGTGGCTTTTGTTCATGTGAATAAAGAAGAACTACAGAAAAGATATGAGAATTTCAAAGGCGATATTAATACCTATATTGATTCAAAAATCAATGAATTGCTCGAAGAATTAAAGGAGGCTGTTAACTCAAGAGTGAACAGCTACTCAGCTCTTAAACTTGTGGTGTCTCAAGCCGACCCCTTTGAAAAAACTGCCACTCAGAAAATCAAAAGGTACAAATATATTGTTTGATTTCATGAGAGATATTGTTATTATAACTTAAACAATCGCTTGTCATACAGAGGGATTGCTGCACGAATATTATTTATTGGATGTATTTTGCAATCTCGAAGTATCTCGGAGTGTTTAGAATCTTTCGCACTTGCCACTGTAGTAGAGGAAATGCCATGGTGCAAGGAAAAATCAAGAATTATTTTACCCAATTGATACGACTTTTTTTTAATCACGAATTTCACCAATAAACCCAAATTATTCATGGTATTTGTGTCATTCTTAGTTTAGAAATAGTTTGTATTTAAGCAACCATTACGTATTCACGGTGAAGCACCTCCCGATTGTATACTTTCAGTTGCCTTATCAAAAACATGTGTATAAATTTGAGTGCTTACAGGACTACTGTGTTCCAGAAATCTACTGATTTTTTAGAGGCATCCCGTTTTGCAGCAAATGAGGGGTAATTTTATTCTGAAAAACCCAAACTTTTTTATTAATTTTGCGGGGAAATTCACACCTATGGAAAATCCTGAAAACAAGATTATCGGTACCGGCCTCACATATGACGATGTATTGCTGATTCCTGCATACAGTGAAGTACTTCCGCGACTGGTGAGCGTGAGTACGAGATTTTCAAAAAATGTTCCTCTGAATATTCCCGTTGTTTCTGCTGCCATGGATACAGTGACAGACTCAACAATGGCTATAGCTATGGCTCAGGAAGGAGGTATCGGAGTGTTGCATAAGAATATGTCTGCACAGATGCAGGCCAATGAGGTCAGAAAGGTGAAGCGTGCCGAAAACGGGATGATCATTGATCCTGTCACTATCAAGAAAGACGGCACCGTTGGTCAGGCCCTTGAGATGATGAAGGAGTACAAGATAGGAGGCATTCCGGTGGTTGATGACAACGGAAGGCTTGTGGGAATTTTGACCAATCGGGACCTGAGATTTGAGCGAGATATCAACAAGAAGGTTTCTGAGGCAATGACATCTGAAAATCTGATTACAACAACTGAGTTCACTGATTTTGAGAAGGCAGCTGATATCCTTCAGGAGTACAAGATTGAAAAACTTCCAGTGGTAGATAAGGAATACAGACTGATTGGGTTGATAACCTATAAAGATATCATAAAAATCAAAGCCAGACCCAATGCATGCAAGGACAAGATGGGGCGTTTGCGGGTTGCTGCAGCAACAGGTGTTGGTTCCGAAGCATTGGAAAGAGCTAAAGTCCTTGTTGAAGCGGGTGTTGATGCACTGGTAATTGATACTGCACACGGGCATTCAAAGGGTGTTATTGAAACGCTGAAACTTTTTAAGAAGGAATTTCCTTCAATAGATATTGTGGTTGGGAACATAGCGACTGCAGAAGCTGCTGTTGCTCTTGCCGAAGCAGGTGCTGATGGTATCAAAGTAGGCATTGGCCCGGGTTCGATTTGCACAACCCGTGTTGTGGCAGGTGTAGGTGTTCCTCAGCTTTCAGCAATCATGCATGTTTCATCAGCACTCATCGAGAAGAGTTTTGACGTTCCTGTCATTGCTGATGGAGGACTCCGTTATACAGGTGATGTTGCCAAGGCCATCGCTGCCGGTGCATCCACAGTCATGGCAGGGTCCATGTTTGCCGGTGTTGATGAAGCTCCAGGTGAAACAATTATTTATGAGGGAAGAAAATACAAGATGTATCGTGGCATGGGAAGTATTGAGGCCATGCAACAGGGTTCAAAGGACAGATATTTTCAGGATATGGAAGATGATATCAGAAAACTTGTACCCGAAGGAATTGTTGGCAGAGTCCCATACAAGGGTACTCTTTCAGAGGTCATGCATCAGCTTGTGGGCGGACTGAAAGCAGGAATGGGTTACTGCGGTGCCGAAACAATCAGTAAAATGCAGCAGGCCCATTTCATAAAGATCACTCATGCAGGCATTGTTGAAAGTCATCCTCATGATGTGACCATAGTCCGAGAGGCTCCTAATTATTCAAGATAAAAAAAACTGAAATTTAAAAAAAAGAAGACGTATGAAAAGAACAGGATTATTCATTTTTGCAATCTGTTTGTTTTTTGGTGTATCATTTTCACAACAGAACAAGCCCCTGCTGGTTGTTAACGGGCAGGAAATTACGGCAGAAGAATTTATGGCTGTATTTATGAAAAACAGTACAACCAAGTCGGCGAGCAGGGAAGAAATTGATGAGTATCTGGAGTTGTATATTAATTTCAGACTGAAGGTGGCAGAAGCAATGGCACTTCAGCTAGATACACTTGAATCATTCAGAACTGAACTGGCAGGATACAGAAAAACCCTTGCCCAACCTTATCTTACAAAAACCGAAATTTTGGACAAGCTTGTCCGTGAAGCATGGGAACGGATGCAGTGGGATCTGAGAGCAAGTCACATTCTTGTTAAGGTATCAACTTTTGCTTCTCCTGCTGATACACTCAAAGCTTATAAAAAGGCAATGAACATCAGAAATAGAGTTATTGGAGGGGAATCTTTTGACAAGGTTGCCTGGGAAGTTTCAGATGATGAATCAGCCCGGGGATCACAGGGTACACAACCAATGCAGGGAAATTATGGAGATCTTGGATATTTTTCAGCCATGGATATGGTATATGATTTTGAAAATGTGGCATACTCCATGAAGATTGACGAAATATCACTACCAGTGAGATCTGAATTTGGATATCATATCATAAAACTGACTGACAAAAAGCCTTCTCTTGGACGTGTTCAGACGGCACACATTCTGATATCTGTAGCCACTGGTGCAACTGAAGAAGAGAAAGAAGCTGCTTTGCAGAAAGCAAATGATATTTACAAGAGGATTGAAGCAGGTGAATCATACGAGGACCTTGCAAAGGAATTTTCTGATGATAAGGGAAGCGGAATGAGAGGTGGTGTATTGCCCTGGTTTGGTGTTTTCAGAATGATACCTGAGTTTATAGCACCATTGTATGAAATGAAGTCAGGCGATGTGACAAAACCAATTCTTACACCATACGGATATCATATTGTGAAACTGATAGACAGAAAACCCATAGGAGGGTTTGATGAAATTAAAAATGACCTAAAAACACGCATTATGAGAGACGTGAGATACAAATCTGCTACCAGTGCTTTTGTTGAAACTCTCAAACAGGAAAACGGGTTTACAGAGTATCCTGATGCCCTGAAAAAATTCATTGCTGCGGTAAATGATAGTCTGTATGCAGGAACCTGGCGTGCAGATATGGTTTCATCACTCAATGATCCCTTGTTTAAAGTTGGTGATCGCACTCATACTAAGCGTGATTTTGCAACATATCTACAAACACATGTCAAAATAGAAAGTGATGACAACAAGGAAACATATCTGCAAAGTATATATAAGAGCTTTGTTGAAGAGATGGTGATTGCCTATGAAAATGACAATTTGGAGAAGAAATATCCCCAGTTTGCCATGCTGATGAAAGAGTACCATGATGGCATATTGCTTTTCGATCTGACTGACAAGATGGTCTGGAGCAAGGCATTGAGAGATACTGCCGGTTTGAAGAATTTTTATGAAACTATTAAAACTAATTATATGTGGCCAGAGCGGGTTGAAGGCACCGTGTATTTCTGTGATGATGAGGAAACAGCCAAGAGGTTTTACAAGGAAATGTCAAAGGCTGTCAAGAAAGGAACTGACATTGCTCTGGTGATGGAGAAGTTTAATTCTCCCGAAGAAACCAATGTTGCCGATGAGTATGGTATTTTCATCAAGGCAGATCATCCCTATTTCTCATCTGTTTCATCAACCGGAGTTTTAAAGCAGTTTAAAAAAGACGAAAAGTTTGTCATCATAAAGACAGACCGGATTATTGATCCTGAACCAAAGGCTCTTCGGGAAGTGAAGGGTGTTGTAACCAACGAATATCAGAATTTTCTGGAAAAGGAATGGATAAAAGAGTTAAGAGCAAAATACAGCTGGCATGTCAATCAGGATGTGCTGCAATCCCTTTATAATCAATAAACTTATGAAGTATTCCTGCGGTTTGTTCATGTTGCTGTGTTTATTGTTTTTATCATGCATCAGGGAACCTGAACGCGGAAGAAACCCACTGGCGCGTGTGAACAATACCTACCTGTATGAAGATGAGGTTGCAGGGATGATTCCTCCCGGGATGAATCCTGATGACAGCATTGCATTGCTGAAGACATACATCAGTACCTGGATTAACCAGCAACTGATTCTGGATGATGCGTCAAAACATCTCACTGCCAGACAAAA
The DNA here is from genome assembly GCA_964428185.1 of uncultured Bacteroidales bacterium. Taxonomy (GTDB): domain Bacteria; phylum Bacteroidota; class Bacteroidia; order Bacteroidales; family DTU049; genus CAYMAZ01. The sequence goes on along the minus strand of CAYRXH010000029.1, from coordinate 13,014 downwards.
GGATTTTACAAGAAAGATCAGAGAATACAGAAATTCATTGATGATTTTTGAATGGGAAAAGCAGATTCTGAACAGTCAATTGGATACAGTGGTTTCCATGCAGGAGCTGAATGAATATTACAATGCCAACAGGCATGAATTTATTTTGCAGGCAGATATTGTGAGGGTGCTTTATATCAAGCTCAATGCCAACCTGCCTTTTGTTGATGATGCACAGAAGCTGATTGTGGAGGAACCATTTGATGCAATGGCAACTGAACAATTTTGCAGGAAGTATGCCGTTAATTATTTTCTCGATATCAAGTCATGGCTGTTTGTTGAAGATATATTAAAGGAAATTCCGCTGAATGCCCAGCAGAGAAAAGAGATGGAAACAGGAAACACATTTATCAGAATTGTAGATGATGAGTATGTCTATCTGTTGAAGGTTCTGGATATTAAACTAAAGGGATCAGTATCTCCGCTGGCACTGGAGGAAAAAACTATAAGAGAAATTATTCTTCAAAAGAGGAAAAATGATATTCTGCAACTTCATATGGAAAAACTTAGGACATCGGCCGGTTCTTCAGGTATTGAGATTTTTTAAATCACTGTAATTATTTATGAGATGAACATTAAAACTTATTTTATTCTGTTTTCACTTGTGTTTTTTGCAGGGCATAATGCCTTTACTCAGCCTGAGGGAACCCACATAGACGGTGTTGTTGCAATAGTGGGAAAAAATGTGGTCTTGTTTTCTGATATTGAATCACAATATGCTCAATCTGTTATGCAGAGTGAAACAGGCGGTTCCAAGCTGAGGTGTGAAATACTGGAAGAACTCATGCTTCAAAATTTGTTGCTTTCTCAGGCTCAGTATGATAGTCTGACAGTTTCTGACAATGAAGTTGAAACAGAACTTGAACGAAGACTCCGGTTTTTTATATCACAGATCGGTTCCCGCGAAGCACTTGAAAAATATTATAACAAATCTATTCTGGAAATCAAGGATGAGTTTCGTGAGATTATCAAAGATCAGTTGCTTGTTCAGAAAATGCAGCAGGAGATCACAGGGGAAATCAAGGTCACACCTTCCGAAGTAAAAAAGTACTATAATGGTTTGGCAGCCGAAGAAATTCCTACAATTGAGCTTGAGTTTCAGCTTGCACATCTGGTGATTATGCCGGTGGTGTCGGATGAGGTGAAAGAAATTGTCAGGGTGAAAATGATCGGTCTGCGTGACAGGGTGATCAAGGGTGATGATTTTGGTACCCTAGCTGTTATGTATTCAGAGGATCCGGGTTCAGCAAAGAAGCGCGGCGAGTTGGGATTTTTTGGCAGAGGAGAGATGTTTCCTGAATTTGAGGCTGCGGCATTCAGACTTCAGACACCCGGAGAGATTTCACCAATCATTGAGACCAAGGCTGGATTTCATATTCTTCAGCTGATTGAACGAAGGGGAGAACTGGTCAATGTCAGACATATACTTCTCATGGTAAAACCGGGAGTACAGGAAATGATGAATGCAAAGAACAAAATTGACAGTATTTATGTGATGATTGAAAGAGGTGAGATTTCCTTTGATGAAGCTGTGAAAAAATATTCTACTGATAAGTCTTCTTCAAATGGAGGATTGATGGTAAATTCCTATACAATGGATAACAAATTCCCTGCTTCTCATCTTGATGCATCAGTGTTGTTTACAATTGAAAAACTTGAACCAGGGCATATTTCTAATGTGATTACCTATAAAGATGAGGAGAACAACAGTGGATACAGAATTCTTTATGTGATGAAAAAGACACCACCTCATACTGCCAATTTACAGGATGACTACCCGCTGATTCAGGAACTTGCCCTTGAGAAAAAAAAGCAGGAGGCTCTGAATGACTGGATTTTTGAGAAGAAGAGTTATACATTTATTAAAATTTCTGAACAGTATAAAAACTGCACTTTTAAATTTGACTGGTAAAATTGTTGTTATGAGCGAAAATAAAAATGATCTTCTGACCTTTGAGAATTTATCATCAAAATACAGAATAATCAGGCAAGAAATTGCCAAAGTAATTGTAGGACAGGATGATATCATCGAAAAAATTCTGATAAGTATTTTTTCAAAAGGACATTGTTTGCTGATTGGTGTTCCCGGTCTTGCCAAAACACTTATTATTACCACCATTGCCAGGTCCATGGGGCTGAAGTTCAGCAGAATTCAGTTTACTCCAGACCTGATGCCCTCCGATATCACCGGAACAGAAATTCTTGATGAGAGCAGAAAAATGAAATTTATTCAAGGACCGGTTTTTTCAAATATTATCCTTGCAGATGAAATCAACCGGACACCACCCAAAACCCAGTCTGCACTCCTCGAAGCCATGCAAGAAAAAGAAGTTTCAGTTTCCGGAAATACAATGAAGCTTGAAGAACCTTTTTTCGTTCTTGCAACACAGAACCCGATAGAGCAAGAGGGAACCTATCCCTTGCCTGAAGCTCAGCTTGACCGTTTTATGTTTAGCCTTTGGCTTGACTATCCTGATTTCGAGGAAGAAGTGAATATTGTGAAGCTCACCACTACTGAACATTCATATCTTCCTGAGGTTGTTGTGGGTCGTGAAGATATTCTTCAATATCAGGAACTGATTCGCAAAATTCCAGTACCTGATAATGTTTACCGTTATGCAGTAAAACTGGCCACATTTACACGACCGGTTCTTGAAAATTCTCATCCTTTTGCAAAGGAATATCTTGCATGGGGAACAGGCCCCAGAGCTTCTCAGTATCTTATTCTCGGTGCAAAATGTCATGCTGCGCTCAAAGGGAAATATTCTCCCGATATTGAAGATGTTCAGGAAATTGCCCCTGCTGTTTTAAGACACAGAATTGTAAGAAACTATAAAGCTGAAGCTGAAAACCTTTCTTCAAATGATATTGTGCTTCAAATTATTCGGGATATGGAAAAATAATGAACACATTCTGGCTTTTATTTATGTAATCTCCCCTGGAAGGTGTGTCTATCCCTAAAACGCCCGATAATTTTCTGAAGAATCTGATCGTAACGTATCATTCCCCAGTCGGGTGCCACAAGAAACCTGGGCGGAACTTCGGCAGCAAATCTTTCAATATATATTTCGGGATGCAAACGCTCAGTAAAGCTGACCACAAAGTCAATATATTCCGACAGCTCAAAAAGGTCAATAATGTCAGATTGTTGATGATACAGTTCTGCAAGTTTTGTATTCATCAGAATCTGCATCTGATGAAGTTTCAAAGAAAATAAACCAAGTTCACCTATGATTTCTGCGGTATGAAGTATCATATCTCTGGACTCACCCGGGAGACCGAGAATGAAGTGCCCTCCGGTTCTGATACCCGCTGAACGTAATTGACTGATGGTTTCCCTGATTTCATGAAAAGTATGCCCCCTGTTAATAAATTTCAGGGTTTCGTCATAAACTGATTCAATACCAAGTTCAATTTTTAGAAAAGTTTTTCCATTGTATTCTTCAAGAAGGGAAATGATTTTACTGTCTATGCAGTCGGGTCGAGTTCCTAATACTATTCCGGCAATACAGGGGACAGACATTGCTTCATCCATCATGGTTCTGAGGTGAGATGCTGAGGTATATGTATTTGTAAATGATTGAAAATATGCAAGATAATTATCAGCTCTTTTGTATCTTTTTTTATGAAAATCTATTCCTTCTGAAAGCTGAAGCCTGATGGGTTTATCTGACTGACAGTAGGAAGGAGTAAATGCTTCATTCAAACAATAAATACAACCTCCTGTCCCCTTACTGCCATCTCTGTTTGGACAGGTACCCCCGCTGTTCATTGAAAGTTTCTGAATTCTATTCCCAAAATGAGATTTCAGAAATTGAGAATAGCTGTTAAAATAGATGTGTTCAGGATTCATAGCTGCTGCATGGGAAAAGATAGTTTATTCCCTGTTTTTACTATCAATAATAATGGTGACAGGACCTGAATTGACCAGGGAAATTTCCATCATAGCACCAAACTCACCAGTGGCAACAGAATTGCCTGAAAGGAGATTCATGGTTTCAATAAACTGATTATACAGCGGTATCGCTTCCATTGGTCCGGCTGCTTTTACATATGACGGCCGGTTCCCCTTTTTTGTTGATGCATGGAGAGTGAACTGACTCACAACCATAATATCTCCCTGAATATCTCCGACTGAGAGATTCATCATTCCTGTGTTGTCAGGGAAAATTCTCATTCTGAAGATTTTGCCACTGAGCCATTGCACATCTTCTGATGTGTCGTGCTCCTCTATTCCAAGAAGAATGACAATTCCCCTGCCGATGGCTGCTCTATGTCCGGTGTCAGTTGATATTGTAGCATTGCACACTCTCTGGATGACTGCACGCATTCTGAAAAATCCTTTATATTTCGACGATCTTATTTTTTATGGCGTATTTAACCATTTCAACAGTGCTTTTAAACCCAAATTTTTGCATGATATGGTTTTTGTGAGATTCAACTGTGCGCACACTGATAAACAATTTGTCGGCAATACTTTTATTGGAATTCCCTTCGGCAAATAACTTCAGGATTTCCAGTTCCCGTAAGGATAATTGTTGTTTCTTGTCAGGTGATTTCTCATCTTTGGCCATTGAGATATAGCTGTTGACTATGATTTTATGCACCTGTTCCCCGAAATAATCATTCCCTTCACAAATAAGTCTGATGGCATCAAGCAATTCGTCCTTTGATGAATTCTTGGGGAGATAACCGTTTGCACCTGCCCTTACTGAGTTGAAAATGTAATCATCCCCATTATACATACTGAGTATGAGAATTTTGATATAAGGATATTTTTCTTTAATATCAGGAATGAGTTCGATTCCGTTTTTACCCGGTAGATTAATGTCAAGGAGAATAATGTCAGGTTGTGCCGGTTCAAGCATGTTCATCATCTCATCCCCATCTCCAGCTTCGCCGATAATGAAAATGTCATTGGCATCTTCAATAAGCGACCTGATGCCGTCTCTGACGATCTGATGATCATCTACAAGAAATACTTTCCATCTGTTATTCATGGTTAACCAACCTCCAGTTTGGTATTTTTATTTGCAATTCAGTGCCTTTTTCGGGAGTTGAATAAAAGTTAAACTCCCCTTGAAGTAACTGCACCCTTTCTTTAATGTTAAACAAGCCATTTCCTGAATTATTATTCATCTTTTCAGAATCCATCCCTGACCCGTTATCAGATATTATCAAAGAGAGTTGATTTTCTGTCTGAAAAATCAACACTTTCATTTCTGTTGCTTTCGAATGTTTCAGAATATTATTTACAGCTTCCTGTGCAATACGGAACAGATATACTGTTTGAACGGAACTAAGCATAAACTTCGAACATTCAACATCATAGTGTACTGCCAGTTTAGAGCTTTGTCTGACATGATCACATAATTGTCTGAGTGCAGTCGCAAAACCAAATTCATGTAATACAGATGGCATAAGGTTGTTTGACATCATACGTGCATCTGCAATTGTACTGTCAATGAGCCCCCTGATTTTTTCGAGAGCTTCTTTGTTGACTTCAGTTGAGCCAGCAATCTTTCCCTCAATAAGAAGTCTGATGGCAATCAGGGATTGTCCAAGCCCGTCATGGATTTCCTTTGCCAGTCTTTTTCTTTCCATTTCCTGCCCATCAAAAATTGCTTGGGTACGACGTGCTCTTTCTGACTGAAGCTCTTCCTCAATTTTTCTCTTTTCCCGAAGATCACGAAGGATTGAAATCTGAAGATTCTGTTGATTGATGTTCAGCCATGACATTTGAATATCAACCGGAAATTTTCCTTTGTTTTTCGGAAAACATGTGCTTCTGTAATATAATCGTGAAGAATTTTCTTTCAGTCCTGCGGTGATTGACTCATGTGGAATGATAATCCGGTCAAGGGTCAATGTTTTAATTTCTTCTTCTGAATATGATGTCATTTCACAGAATGCTCTGTTCACTTCATAAATTTTCATCTTATCATGCACAATCAGACCGTTGATCATGGTGTTAAAATAGCCCTTTCTGAAGATATCACGCTCAGTCACTTCAGAATTGAGTTTGCGGCATAACTGGACGTTGAATGAAATCTTCTCAAGGATATTTCGAATCTGTTCATCCTTAAAATCAGCCGGCGGGATAACAGTAGTATTATTCAATAGTGTGTTTATATAACTGATCAGCTCATTCTTTGATTTTTTATTCTGTTGCACAATAAGCAAAAATGCTGTTAATGGGAGAATTAGTGTTGCAATCAGAAGTGAGTTTGTGAAGTTATCTGTCAAAGCATCTGACGACTGAATTCTGACTAGCAGAGAGATTGAAACGAGTGCAAATGAACCCCAGATTGCTGCGATCAGAAATACCAGAGATTTTCTTTTTATGAGATTGGGCATGGTTAATGTGCTTCAGAACAAAATTACTAAGAATTCCTGTTTTGGAAATAAAAAAAACCGGGGCGCCCCGGTTTTTTCAATACTGGCTAAAATGTATTATGCCTGTTGGTTTGGGTCAACAAATACACGGGCAGCAAGTTCATTATCAATCATAAACATTCCGACGCCTTTGCCTTCAATCATTTTTAATTTTTCAAGAAGTGCACTTGCCGAGGATTCTTCTTCAACTTGTTCATCAATAAACCACTGAAGCATACTTACACTGGCATAATCCTTTTCCTGATGTGCCAGATTCATTAGATTGTGAATCAGTGAAGTAACGTGTTTTTCATGCTCAAGGGTTTCATTAAAAACATCAACAGCGTTTTTCCAATCGGATTTTGGTTTTTTAATAGCATCCAATTTCACTCTTCCACCACGTTCAACAACAAAATTGAAAAATTTCATGGCATGTGCCCATTCTTCTTTAAACTGAACATGCATCCAATTTGCAAAACCAGGCAGGTTTTTGCCCTCAAAGTAAGCGGCCATAGACAAATATAAATATGCAGAATACATTTCTGCATTGATTTGTTCATTAAATGCTTTTTCTATTTTTGAAGATAACATAATTTCCTCCTTTTTTTAATTTTTTTTACATAGTATAGTAAAAGACGACCTTGACTATCAAAAAACATTCCAATGAAAAATCTGTCAGTATTGCAGATTATTCAAGGGCATTAGCTCCGCTTACAATTTCAATGATTTCCTTCGTAATTGCTGCCTGACGTGCTTTATTGTATGTCAGTCTCAGGTCTTTGAGAAGTTCTGTCGCATTGTCAGTTGCTTTGTGCATAGCTGTCATACGGGCACCATGTTCACCGGCAGATGTCTCCAATATTGCCTTAAGGATGGAGGCTTTCAAAAAATCAGAAATTAATCCTTCGACAATAGATTGATTGTCAGGTTGATAGATAAAGCCAATTTCAGGATAAAAATATTCTTGAGGAATATCCGGCATATCAAGAGGAAGAAGTTTTTCATGAGTTACTTCCTGCATTGCGGGATTTTTAAAATTGTTGTAAATGAGATATACTTCATCCCATACTCCATTTTCATAGCGATTGAGTATTTCCTCAGCAAGTGTGAAAACATTTTCGGTGAGAGGTTTCTCGATAATTTCATCATGTCTTTCGATGATATTGCATTGTTTTTTTCTGAGAAAATCACCTATTCTTTTGCCGAAAACGTAATAATCGAGTTTGTTTTCAGAGGCATAACTTCTGAATTCATTCTGTTCCTGAAGTTGCACAGTATATTTCTGCACATTTGAATTGAATACTCCGCATAAACCGCGATTTGAAGACATCACAACAAAAAGACACCTGCCTCCTGATCGTTTTTCAAAGAAAGGAGACCGGATATCAAAAGGAATATCAAAAATGACCTGATGAACCAGTGATTTCAATTCACGGTAATAAGGTCTGAGTCCGAGAATCCTTTCCTGAGCTCGTCTGAGTTTGGAAGCAGAAACCATTTTCATGGCAGAAGTGATCTGTTTAGTAGAGTTGACAGATGCAATTCTGATACGAACTTCTTTTAAACTGGGCATGATTTTTCTTTAGGTTACTGAATTACACAATCATTTGATTAACTAAGTCTGCTGCCATTTCTTCAATTGATCTAATATGTTCATCCACAAGGTCCCCTTTTCGGAGAGCATTGAGGATATCAGATCTTTGGGTTTCAAGTTTATAGAGAAACTGTGTTTCAAATTCGGACACTTTGTGCAGAGGAAGTTTTGCCAACAGCCCTTTGGTTCCACAATAAATGATGGCAATCTGTTTTTCAACCGGCATGGGTGAATATTGTGGTTGTTTAAGAATTTCAACATTGCGAGACCCTTTGTCAAGCACCGCTTTGGTTGCAGCATCCAGATCAGATCCAAATTTTGAAAAGGCTTCAAGTTCCCTATATTGTGCCTGATCAAGTTTTAGGGTTCCGGCCACCTTCTTCATCGATTTGATTTGCGCATTTCCTCCCACACGGGATACGGAGATACCGACATTGATGGCTGGTCTGATTCCTGCATTGAAAAGACCTGATTCAAGAAAAATCTGACCATCAGTAATAGAAATAACATTGGTAGGAATATATGCAGAAACGTCACCAGCCTGCGTTTCAATAACAGGTAAAGCAGTGAGTGATCCGCCGCCTTTGACCAGATCTTTGATGCTTGGCGGAATATCGTTCATCATTTGAGCTACCTCATCAGATTCAATAATTTTTGCTGCTCTTTCAAGAAGACGTGAATGCAAATAGAAAACATCACCAGGGTATGCTTCGCGTCCGGGAGGGCGTCTCAGGAGCAGAGATACTTCGCGATAGGCAACTGCCTGCTTTGAAAGGTCATCATAAATACACAATGCATGTCTGCCCGTATCTCTAAAAAATTCGCCGATGGCAGCACCCGCATAGGGTGCATAAAACTGGAGTGCAGCCGGGTCTGAAGCTGTTGCTGAAACTATAACTGTGTATGCAAGTGCTCCCTTTTCTTCAAGGGCTTTAACAATCTGTGCAACAGTACTTCCTTTTTGACCGGTTGCTACATAAATACAAATGACCGGCTCTCCTCTGTCATAAAATTCTTTCTGATTAATGATCGTATCGAGAGCAATGGCAGTTTTTCCGGTTTGACGGTCACCGATGATCAACTCTCTCTGTCCTCTTCCGATGGGAATCATGGCATCAATAGCTTTGATCCCGGTTTGTAGAGGTTCTTTCACAGGTTGCCTGTAAATAACACCGGGAGCTTTCCGCTCAAGAGGCATCTCATATAACTGTCCGCTTAAAGGTCCTTTTCCGTCAATAGGTTCACCGATGGTATTGACCACACGACCCAGCATGCCTTCGCCAACGTCAATTGAAGCAATACGTCTTGTGCGTTTTACCAGATCGCCCTCCTTAATATCTATGGAATCACCAAGCAACACAACACCAACATTATCTTCTTCAAGATTAAGAACTATACCACGAACTCCTGATTTATCAAAGTCAATCATTTCTCCTGATGCAACATTTTTCAGACCGTAAATACGTGCGATGCCGTCACCAACCTGAAGCACGGTTCCTGTTTCCTCAATGTTGGAGTCAAGCTCCATGCTTGTTAACTGTTTTCTTAAGATAGCAGATACTTCTGCGGGTTTTATTTCAGCCATGTGATTATGTGGTTTATTTTTAAAATTTCCTTTCGTAAATATTTTTCTCAAATTCTTTTTTCATCCGTACAAATCTTTGTTTCAGGCTTGCATCATACATATAATCTTCAAAAAGAAGTCTGAATCCCCCAATCAATTGAGGGTTAACGCTTGACTTGAGGTCTATAGTAGTACCTGTATGCGAAGACATAAGAGTCTTGATTTTTTCTTTTGTGGCAGAATCAAGCGAGGTGGCTGATTGTATGTTGACTGTAGTAATATTCAAATGTTTTTTATACATTTTTAGATACGTATTGGCAATTTCGTCAAGACATACAATCCGACCTTTTCTGGTTATCAGTACAAGGAATTTCAGAGTAAGATCGGTGACGGATTTTTGAAACAATGAATTAAGAATACTAATTTTTTTCCCAACATTGACAAGGGGGCTGCGAAACACCAGAAGCAGATCTCTGGATGATTCAACCGTTTCAGTGACAAATTCCATGTCATTTTTGATATCCCTGAGAAGGTTGTACTCAAGAGCCAGATCAAACAAGGCCTTTGCATATCGTGCTGATACTCTGATATTTTTCAGATTTGCCATGGATGATTATTAATTAAAATTAATTTCGTCAAGCAGATTGTTGATCAGTTGTTTTTGTTTTGCAGAAACTGTCATTTCTTCATTCAGTACTTTTTCTGCAATATCAATCGAAAGCAATGCAATCTGGTTTTTCAACTCAGTGATGGCGGCCATTTTTTCATATTTTATCGCTTCGCGGGCAGCTTCAATCATGCGTTGGGCTTCTTCGCTCCCTTTCTGCCTGGCTTCGTCCAGAATTTTCTCTTTCATCTGACGAGCTTCGGCAACAATCTTCTCTCGCTCTACTTTGGCATCTCTCAGCAACTTCTCATTGTCAACCTGTAGTTGTTTCATATCTTCTCTGGCTTTATCTGCAGCATGTAATGCCTCATCAATTTTGCGTTCTCTTTCATGAAGCAACGACAGGATTGGTTTCCATGCAAATTTTTTAAGAATGAATAATAACAGCAAAAATGACAAGGTCATCCAGAAAATGAGTCCGAGTCCGGGATAAATCAGTTCCATATTCTTTCGATTTTGTATTCAATGATATACAGATAAGATGTTTCAGGACTGAACCTGAAACATCATTCCTGAAATATCAAACTATTTTTATACAAATAATATAAGCAGACAAACAACGATTGCAAAGAAGCAAACACCTTCAATAAGGGCTGCAGCAACAATCATGTTTGATCGGATGTCTCCGGTTACTTCGGGTTGTCGTGCAATGGACTCTAGTGCACTTTTTCCGATTGTTCCGATACCCATTGATGCTGCAATTGTTGTAATGGCTGCACCCAATGCTGCGCCCACCTGTGCGATGGGTTTTAAATTTGATGCGGCTTCAAGAATAACTGATAATACTGACATGGTTTTTTAGTTTTTAGTTAACAATTATTTTGTGTTATGAATGTGCTTCTTCGTGATGATGCTCTTCGTGATGATGCTCTTCAACAGCCATTCCAAAATAAAGAGCTGAAAGGAGTGTGAAAACATAAGCCTGAATAAATGCAACAAGCAATTCAAGCAATCCGATGAAAATATAGAAAAATACAGACAATGGTGTAACGGCTATGCCAACAGCAACTGACATCTCAGAAAAAATAAAAATAAGAGCTATAAACCCCAACGCTACAATATGACCTGCAGTTATATTGGCAAAAAGTCGAATCATCAATACAAATGGTTTGGTGAAAAGCCCAAGAATTTCAACTGCAGGCATGATGGGGATTGGGATTTTCATATACCAGGGCACACCAGGTGTATTGTATATATGCTTGTAGAAATCTTTTTTTCCTGAAATCAGCATTGTAAAGAAGGTAAACAATGCCAATGTTGCAGTTACAGCTATATTGCCAGTAACATTGGCCCCACCAGGGAAAAAGGGAATCAATCCGATCAGATTGGCAAAAAAGATAAAAAAGAAAATGGTGAGGAGAAATGGTGAAAATTTCATATAGTGCTTTGCTCCGATGGCCGGTTTTATAACTTCATCTCTGATGAAAATCAGAATAAATTCCATTGCAGATTGTAAGCCTTTGGGGGCCGATACAGGGTTCTTTTTATAACTTTTTGCAACTTTTAGGAATACAAACAGAACCAGAATTGTAGTAAAAAATATTCCCAAGACGTTCTTGGTTATTGAAATATCAAGAAGAAACGAGGCTTCGGGGTCAGTTGTTATCCCGTCATCCAATACTTTCACCACTTTCCCCTTTTTCATACCTTCGGTCTCAATTTTAAACCCACGATAGCTGCTGTGTCCGTGATGAAAATTCTTTGAACTGAATATCATCAGCTCTCCTTCGTAAAACAGGATGACAGGAAGATAAATGGAAATGTGTGTTTCTCCTATCTGGGCTATGTGCCATTCGTATGAATCAACTATGTGGTCAATGATCATATCTCCTGCGTTAAACTTTTCTTCGTGTTTTTCCTCGCCGGATGCTAAAACATTTGAAGGAAAAATGAAGAGCATATTAATGACAATAATTGCTAACAGCCTGATTGTGTATTTTTTACTGAATAATGTCATTATGTATGGAATTGTGTCAAAAAGTGCTGCAAATTACATAAAATTTTAAATATACAAACCGAACTTTATCAATAATATGATAAATATCCAATTAATAAAAATATCAATAAAATGAGGACTACAAGCCCTAGAATTGTCAGCAGATCAATTCTGAGAAGTGAAAGTATGGCTGCAATTAAAAGAATAATCAAGAGCCACAGAATTATAGTCCATGGATCCACTTGTGGTGAAAGTTTGTCAACCTGAGAAGATGCAGTAAAACTGTTGAACTGCCTAGTTGACTTTTTGAAAGGAATTTTAACCCCTGTAATAATCTGTAGCTTTTCCGAAATGGGTTTTGTAATATTTTCTGAATAAACCTGCTGCTCTGATTGATTGGCAGCTGATAATTCATTGGTTACATCATTAGTATCAGGCAGAACCATGTCACTGGCTTCTTCTGTGCATGTATATGATTCCGTACCCTGTTTAATTATAGATGAATTCTCAGAATAAACAGGAACTTTATTCAGATAAGAATACTGGGTTTTCAGCGGTCTCATTCCAGTACATGAAGTAATAATGAGTGTTAGCAGCAAAATGAGAATGTTGAGTGTTTCGTATTTTGGCTTATCCATGTTTTATTAGTTTTGTGCCGCAAATTTATAACAATAGTAGTTATAAAGAAAAAAAAATTTAAGCTGCAATACGCAAAACTTTTCTTTTTCTCTTTTGCAATGAATAAAATTTACGTGAGATAGATTTTTATAATGTTTTTTTATAAGAATGAATAAATATATATATTAATAAAACATATTTTAGGAATTTTTCTTTTGAAA
>CAYRXH010000028.1:0-29101 GCA_964428185.1 uncultured Bacteroidales bacterium | reverse complement strand
TAACTTTTTCTATTGACAGTCATTAGAAATAATGAGTCTAATGACGGATTTGGGTGAATGACCTAACAATATGAATTATCTTCTCTCGACTCACTTACTTATGAGAAGAATTACCTCATTTTTCCTGTATGAAGTCATGTAATATTTAAAATGGAATGGCTCACTGAACAAAGCAATTGTTTGATGCCTACCTGACTTTTATTATCTCAGAGTTCATTGATTTCCCTGCAGAAACATCAACAATCTTCAGGAAATAGGTTCCCTGAACATACTTTTGCATATTCAGTGCATGTGTGCCGTATGACAACTGAGTTTCAAAGAGTAACTTCCCGTTGATGTCAAAAAGCATGGATTGCAAGGGATGAATAAAATCCCCGGAAATCTCGATAATGAGTTCATCTCCCACAGGATTGGGATAGACACTGATTCCGGAAAGCATATTTTCTTCATCAATAGATGTTACTGAAAGCATGGGTTGCAGAAAACCCTGAGTGAGTATAATTCCTGTTGATTCTGTTGTTTCAATAACGGTTTCTCCAATTGAATACTCAATACTGATGGTTCCGCTTTCTGCACTCCCTCCTCCTGAAGCAACAACATCATTCTGCAACGTCTGTGCAAAAACTCCGACAGATACCAAACAAGAGAAAATTAAAAGAACTGTATATTTCATACTATTTTGTATCAAATTATTCAACAAAAATACTAATTATTTTTGTTATTGAAAAAAATCTGCTGATTTCATGCGTCAGCAAATTTTTTTTCGGGGAAAATTCAATTATTCACCAAAAGATAAAAACCGTTCGGCCTCAATGGCAGCCATACATCCGCTTCCGGCGGCTGTTACAGCTTGTCTGTAATAATGATCCTGAATATCTCCTGCTGCAAACACACCCTGCACATTTGTTTTTGTGGATCCGGGAACAGTTTTGATATATCCGTTATCATGAAGTTCTATTTTTCCTTTAAAAAGATCTGAGTTGGGTTTGTGACCGATTGCAATAAAAACTCCGTCAACATCAATTTTCTTTTTTTCGCCTGTATTAACATTTTTGACAACTATACCATTCACTGAGCGGGTAAAGCCCTGTTCTGTTCCTACTATTTCATCAACCGTACTATTCCAGACAGGTTCGATATTTTCAGTTTCAAATACTTTGTTCTGCATGGCTTTGCTGGCTCTCAGTTCATCACGGCGATGTATGAGATACACCTTACTGCATAATTTTGACAGATAAGCAGCTTCTTCGGCAGCGGTGTCTCCACCACCAACCACGGCTACTGTTTTTCCGCGGTAGAAAAACCCGTCACAAGTGGCACAGGCTGAAACACCAAATCCGTTAAATTTTGATTCTGAGTCAATTCCCAGCCATCTGGCAGAGGCACCGGTTGCAATAATGACCGTTTCGGCATAAATTTCACGCCCGCTGTCGTCAAGACACACAAAGGGACGCTTGGAAAAGTCAACTTTTGTAATCATTCCTGAACGTATATCTGCATTAAATCTTTTGGCCTGCTTTTTAAAATTTGCCATCAGTTCCGGACCCTGAATACCTTCTGGATACCCTGGGAAATTTTCAACTTCGGTGGTGATGGTCAATTGCCCCCCTGGTTGAAGGCCTTCATATAATACCGGTGAAAGATCTGCTCTTGATGCATAAATGGCAGCAGTATAGCCAGCCGGACCTGATCCGATAATCAAACATTTTGTTTGTTCCATTGTTCAATTATTTTTTTGCAAATTTACTAAAATTAAATTTTCATTGCAAATGCAACTTTTTAAATAATTTCGATGTTAATTCGTTAAACTCAGGCATCACACAATAACTACACATACTTATGAAACTTTTAACTTCAAATTTCATAATGATAATCGGAATAGCATCATTACTTCATTGTAATGGTCAATCTACTCAGAATCCCGACATCAACTGGTACACTAATCTGGAAGTTGCCAAAATAGCATCTGATTCAACCGGTTATCCCATTTTATTATTGTTTGCAGGAACTGACTGGTGCAGGCCATGCATACAACTGAACAATCAGGTTTTTAAAACTAAGGAATTTGAACAATGGTCTGCACAGAATGTTATTCCTGTATTATTTGAATTCCCCAAATCCAAGAAAAACAAACTTAATGAAGAGCAGCAAAAATACAATGATTCCATGGCAGAAATTTACAACCCATACGGGATGTTTCCCAAAGTTGTTATTGTGGATAAAACAGGCACGGAAATGGGCTGTCTTGGGTATATGGATATATCTGCTGTAGAATATATTAAAAAAATTGAACAGATTATTAAACATCACAAACCAAAAAAATTATGAAAAAGATTTACCCAGTTTTCATTGCTTTAGCATTGATATTTTCCATCCCCACTGCAATCTCACAAACTGACGGAAGTGTTGTTTTTTCTGTCAGAACAGTCACCAATTCTGGAGAATACACACCCAAAAATGTTCTCGCCATCTGGGTTGAAAATTCCAGCGGCACATTTATTAAATCTTTTAAGGTCATGGCTGGGGTCAGGATTCAACAACTCTATACATGGAAAGTAGCATCCGGAATGAATACAACAGATGCGATAACCGGAGCTACACTTTTGAATCATACAACCCATTCGGTAAGTTGGAATTGCAGAAATTTATCAAACACACTTGTGGCTGATGGCACATACAGGATACGGGTAGAGTTTACAGAGGAACATGTTCAGGGACCTGTTGCAACTTACGAATTTGTCAAGGATGGCACATCAAAAACCATCAATTTCCCTGATCAAACGTATTTTAAGGATGCAACCCTTTCTTATACAGCAATTACTGACATAAATGAAAACAGCGTAGAAATGAATGTCAGAGTATTCCCTAATCCATTCACCAATTTTGCATTCTTCATGATTCCGGCTGTTGATGAAAATTTCAGGCTTTCAATTTTTAATCTTTCAGGACAACTAGTTTTTTCAACTGATTCAAAAATGTATGCTGGAAAATCAACTGTTATGACCTGGAATGGCTCGAATGTTCATTCTAATGAAGCTCCTGATGGGATATATATATATAGGATTGAGTCTGACAATTACAAAATGAGTGGAAAACTTATGAAATTCTGATTATGCTAAGAATTTGTTTTTTACTCATTTTCTTTTGCATTCATTCTCTTTTTGCTCAGCAATATCAATCTCATATTGAGCTTTTACTGATGGGCTCACGCTTTGAAATTACCGCATTTGCTGATAATCAACAGCTTGCCGATGAAGGTGTAAGAAATGGCATAGCAGAAATCAGGCGTATTGAGTCATTTCTCTCTGAATACAATGAGAATTCTGAAGTAAGTCTGATCAATAAAAACGCCGGGATACAAGCAGTTAAAGTAAATATTGAGTTATTCAGAATTATTGAACGCTGTATCAAAATTTCAGAACTTACAGACGGAGCTTTTGATATTTCATGGGCAAGTTCAGGAAAATTGTGGAAATTTGACGGAAGCCAGACCACAATTCCATCAGACGAAGAAATTGGTGCAATCCTGAGTATAATTGGATACAAAAACATCATTCTAAACCCAGCAGACACAAGTGTTTTGCTGAAAAACAAAGGGATGAAAATCGGATTTGGAGCTATCGGCAAAGGGTATGCTGCAAATAAAGCACGTGATGTTATGAAAAAAACAGGCATTGAATCAGGGATCGTAATAGCAGGTGGAGATCTGATCACATGGGGAAAGCAAGACAACAACAAACCATGGACAATAGGAATAGCCAATCCTGATTCACCCGATCAAGCAATTGCTTGGATTAATATTCAGGAAGCTGCAGTTGTTACTTCCGGTAATTATGAAAAATATTTTATCATTGACAACACTATATATACGCATATTATTGACCCACGGACATGCAGACCTGTCAGAGGGCTTCAAAGTGTAACAGTTATTTGTCCTGATGCAGAATTGGCCGATGCACTTGCAACTGCAGTTTTTGTTATGGGAAAAGATGAAGGATTGTTTTTTATTAACCAGTTGAAGGGAATTGAATGTATCATCATTGATGATTCTGATCAGATATCAACATCAGACGGAATTATTCTCAACTATTATCAAGCTGAAGAAAAACAGAAACAACACAATGTTACAATAGGCAATTAATTAAATACGATGAAAAAACAAACTCTAAAATTTTTTTCTGCAACAATTCTTTTTATTGTCACATCATGTATTCAGGTAAAACCATATCAGAAAGCATATCTTAATGATGAAGATATGATGCTGAGTCCTAAGCGGGGAGAATTATTTGAAACATCTGCCGAATCATACAGAGAGGGTGCCAGTGGTGCCAATGGCGGTAAAACTGGAGGAGGATGCGGATGCAATTAAGATTGATTATACTGACAATGTGTCTTCCTGTGATTGTTTACTCACAACACAAAGTGCTGGATGAAACTGAAGTCAATTTCCTGTTTCATTATTACGAACAGGACGGAAATCACAGTCCTGTTACCGGAGGAATCGGAACCGAGGAACTGAACTGTTTTGCTCCGGTAATGATGGTCAATGTTCCCTTTGATACTGTCAACAATATCGGTGTCAATATTGGCGCTGATTATTACACCTCAGCTTCAAGTGACAGAATTGACAGATTCATCACTTCTGCCAGTTCACAGTATCTTTCATCTGCCTCCAGCAGAGATCTGAGAGGTCATGCTGATATATCATACAGCCGAAGCAACAAAACAAAAACAAGATCATGGGGTATAATGACCGGCTACAGTAAAGAATTTGACGTCAGCTCCATCGCAAGTGGCTTAAACTTCAGCAGAGCAACAAAAAATCTGAATACTGAATTTGGTTTCAAGGGCTCATTATATTATGACACCTGGCTTCTTATTTATCCTGGAGAATACCGAAACGGTGACGAATTCAGATATGGGAATAATCCTGAAGATTATGACAGTGATACAAGACTTACATACAACTTTTCTTTTTCCTGGATGCAAGTGCTGAATAAAAGACTTCATTTTCTGTTTGTTACTGACTACGTTGCGCAGAGAGGCATTCTTCATACTCCATTTCACAGGGTGTACTTCAACGATGGATTTGATGTACCCGATTCATTATTGTTTATGAAAACAATGTTTCCTGAAAACTTACCCAGACAAAGAAATAAACTCCCCATGAGTATAAGGGTCAATTATTATCTGAATGATTATTTCATTGTAAGGACTTTTTTCAGACATTATATTGATGATTTTGGAATGACAGCAAATACTGCCAGCATTGAAATCCCTGTAAAAGTTCTTACCTGGTTGACATTATATCCCATGTTTAGGTATCATGAACAGACAGCCAGCAAATATTTTGCACCCTTTGCAGAACATGAGCTGGATATGACAACATGGACGCCTTTAAATGAGTTTTATACATCTGATTGGGACCAAGCTGCTATCAGCAATATCAAATACGGGATTGGTTTGAAATTTTATCCTTACAAAGGGATATTTAAGTTAAAAATCAGGGATAACAGAATTACAATGAAGTCCGTTGAATTCAGATATAGTAATTACAACAGAAGCGACGGGCTGAAAGCTCAAACTTTCGGTATTGATTTGGGATTTAAACTTTAATTCTCTCCTATCACAAGAGTATAATATGTGGCACCGTATCCACCCCACACTCCTATAGCTCCTTCAACATTGTGTCTTATCACAACAGGAAACACAAATGGATTCCCTCCGGTGTAAAGTTCCTGTTCAATAGTTCTCCAGAATTCATAATGCTCCATATCAATACTGGTAATTTTCACATCAACAGTATCTCCCTTTTTGTAATAAAATAGTTCTTTATCGTTGTAAATGGAATCAGAATCTGAAATTGAAGGTACTCCCCGGTACATGCTAAATGTGAAATTCTTGCCGTCAAAAAAGATATCATCATACACAGACCCGAACAGTGGCACAAATGATTTGTCCCTTCCGCGTCTGAAGGAGAAAAGCTTGAAATAATTATGAACCAAAGGATTATCTGTATAAGAAGCCCAAATATAGCCCAAAGTGTCATTTTCTGGATTATTTATACTATCAGGAAGCCACCAGATACTATCAAGCGTTACCGGTTCAGGTATTGTTGTCTTTCCTGTAATGGTATCTCCTTCAGCATAAATTGTCAGCCAGTAAGTTTTCCCAACTTCTCCCTTTAATGTACTCCCTTTATAACATATAAACGGCCATACTCCGTTCAGGGCATTGGAAAAATCCAGTTGCAGCTCTTCACTCTGAGTCCCGTCAGAAACAATAACTTTTGCATTGATAATAAACAGATTAGCAAGTGTTGAAGAATCTACAACTGAAAAATAAGGAGAATTCCGGGTGACAGAAACTATAGGATACTGATTCTGTTCAATCCAGCCTTCAACCACCAGTTTCTGCTCAGGATCCGGTAGATCAATGTACACTTCTTTTTCGCAGGCTGTAAAAAGAACTGTCAAAAAAGCAACGAAAAAGAATATTGATTTATATTTTCTCATAACACTTAAAATTTAAAATTATAGGTGATTGAAGGAAGAATGGGAAACAAAGAAACCTGTTTTGCTTTGATTTCCATATAACCATCCATGATATTTCCTTTGGTTTCAAAGTAAATATAATATGGATTTCTTCTGTTGTAAATATTGTAAACTGAAAAATTCCAAACAGATTCAAACCGCTTATTCTTTTTAGGAATCGGTGTCCAGTTAACAGAAAAATCAAGTCTGTGATATGCAGGCATCCGGTATGAATTTCGTGGTCCATATTCGTTAATAATATTCCCCCCAATGATATATCTTGACACGGGTAAAGTTGCTGTATTCCCTGTAGCATAAACCCAGATAGCAGACACATTCAGCTGCTTATTAATTTCATACATGGCAACAATCGAAACATCATGTCTGCGATCATACTTTGCAGGAAATTCTTCTCCCATGTTGATATCAGGAAACTGTCTTGTGGTTTTCGACCATGTATAGCCCAACCATCCTGTCAGTTTACCAAACTGCTTATTTACAAAAAGCTCTATTCCGTATGATGTTCCATCTCCAAAAGTAAAATTGTTATCGGTATTGTTATTGATATTGTCCTCAATCAATGCACCCTCCTTAAACTCAATCAGGTCTTTCATATCTTTGTAATACACTTCAACCGATGCTTCAAACATATTCTTATTAAAATTTCTGAAATAGCCAAGAGAATACTGAGTTCCGAATTGGGGTTTGACAAGCTCTGTACTGGGCACCCACAAATCAGTGGGGAGAGACACAGCACTGACTGCCGCAAGATGGATATACTGATAGTTTTGAGTAAAAGCAGCTTTGACGGACGAATTTTCGTCGATCATATATCTGACAGCCAAACGGGGTTCAAGATGATGATAGGTTTTTACATTCTCTCCAGATGCATACATGACAGAATCTATTGTCAAATTGGTCATGGGATCCTTGATATATCTGGTAAAAGGCCCCACATGTGAAAATATTGAATACCTTAGGCCGGCATTGATCCTGATCAGACTTGTCAGGTCAAACTCATCATTCAGGTAGATGGCTCCCTCGTGAGAATACAATTTTACTTCCGGACCCAGTTCAAGAGGCACCCCCCCTGTTTTTGCAGACACATTGTTGGGCGTAAAAATATGAAAAATATAATTTCCGCCAAACTTTATTGTATGAGAAGGAGATGGAATCAGGGTAAAATCAATTTTTCCGTTCCAGTCTTCTATTCCTGATTCAAGCTTCATTTCATATTGATCCTGAAACGCTTCAAACCCAAAATTGTATATACTATATATCAATGAAGTATTTGCAAAGAGTTTCTGACTGAACAGATGGTTCCATCTCAATACCGCAGTTCCATTGCCCCATGAAATTGCATTTGAAAAATTATCTTCAGTACTTGAAAGGTCAAATACATCGCGACCAAAATACCCACTGAGAAAAACCCTGTCTTTTTCAGAAATCCTCCAGTTGAGCTTTGTATTCAGATCATAAAAATAATAAGTCGATTCCCTCATTGGGGAGTCTTTCTTCAGAAACGGTTTCATCACCACATCAACATAAGTTCTTCTTCCGGAAATGATAAATGAAGAAGTATCCTTTTTTATGGGGCCTTCAACAGTTAATCTTGAAGATATCAACCCCAGACCACCCTGCGCACCATATTTCCTGTTATTTCCATCCTTCATGGAAATATCAAGGACTGAAGCAAGTCTTCCACCGTAATTGGCAGGCATATTTCCCTTGTGAATTTCAACATTCTGAAGGGCATCAGCGTTGAACACTGAAAAAAAGCCAAAGAGGTGAGATGCATTATAAACCACTGCCTCATCAAGAAGAATCAGATTTTGATCAGGACCTCCCCCTCTGACATACAAGCCCGTGGATCCTTCACCACCGGATTGGATGCCAGGCTTTAGCTGCAGGGTTTTCAATATATCCACTTCGCCAAATACGGAAGGAATCTTTTTGACCATTTCAACCGGTATATCGAATGTGCCCATATCAGTACTCTGAACATTTTTATCAGGCTTTTCACCTGTAATCACCACCTCATTGGTTGTGATGGCACTTGGTGTAAGTTTAATGTTTAATTTTATATTTTTGTCCAGAACAATTTCCTGAGACCAGTCAGTATAGCCCATAAAACTTGCAAAGAGCGTATAGGTTCCCTTTTCGAGGGTGAGTGTATAAAATCCATATGCATTGGTTGTAGCTCCACGAACAGGATTCTTTACAAAAACATTGGTGCCGATTAATGATTCTCCTGTCTGCTCATCAGTTACATAACCGCTGATAGTGAATTTCTGTGTGTTCTGAGATACAACAAATGAAGAAAAAGCAATAAATAAAAGCGTTGTCAGTAATAATTTATTCATTTATTATATTGTGTAGTAGTAAATATAAATTTGACGTAACAAGTGGAACGAAAGTAACGAAATCCAATAAAAAAAAGTATGATTTTCATACTTTTATTATACAACTTACATTAATTTTATTATTCAAGCCTACTGGAAGATAAACTGCACCGAATCAATCACTCTCAGGCTTCCGTCAAGGCCTCTGATTTTAATATTCTCCAGAGAAATATTCTGACCTGAGGTCAATGACTGGAGCACAGGATCCCATGACTGGAGGAACTGATTCCCATTTGCATGACCTTCCCAAAGATCATTTCCATTTAAAACACACACAAAAGTGAATTCTTCAACTTCATATCCTTCCCTGTCAACAAGCACCTGTTGTCCGGATAAGTCAGCATATGTAATCTGGCCACAGCTTTTGCCTGAAACAGTGATGGTAAAAGTTTCAGAGTCCTCCACCGTCTGAGCATGTGATTGAAATAATGAAAATGCAAATACTGCACAAAATACTGCAATAATTTTTTTCATGTTTGTTTCTCCGCAGAAATTCTAAAAATTCAATACTTTATTCAAGTGTAAATTCCATATCCGGCACAGTGACTTCGCCAGCAACATTGATAGCCTTAATATTCTTAAAGGTGATCTTGGTTCCGGAGGCAAGTGTACGAATCTTATTGGACGCATTTTTATCAACGACGTTTCCTGTTACATCAACATTTATAATCGACTCCCCTGAGGCAGCATTAATAGTGAATGAAGTAACAGTAAACGTTTCTGGAGTAACCGTAATGGTCTGTCCAATAATTTCTCCAAGGGTAATGACTCCAGAAGATTTTCCGGAAATTGAAGCTTTTGTTTTAACACTCTGTGCAAACACAGTGTTTATCGCAAAAACAACAATAATAAACGATAGAAAAAATTGTTTTGTTTTCATAAGAAACTATATTTATAATTTTGCAAAAATAGAAATATTTTTCATTTTTTTCAAATATTAAACCAAAAAAAATGAGAAAAGTTTATTCATCCATAGTAATATTTTTTACATTAATTATGGCAGGATGTTTTAATTCCGAAGTTCAAATCAATAGCCAGACGAAAAATTATGATTCTCCGGCGGTAATCATTTATGAGTTTATCGATTCTTCTATCCCTCCGCAATACCACAGGAGTTTTCTTATCAGCATCAGCAAAAAACTTATTCTGAAAACTCAGGTTAATGTTTACGGTGATACCATAGGAACTGTTGAAAAGCAAATAACTCAGGAACAATGGGATCAACTTTTGGACCATATTAAAAATTCCGACTTTAAGCAGGGTCGTTTTCAAAGAGACATGCCTGGTTCAACTACTTCAACTCTGACTTTTCTGGATCATCATTCAAACACTCTTTTCAGTCTTATTTATGACAATCCTGATTCAATAAGCATTGATATTCAAAATTTTGTTCAAATGATCATTTCTTTCACTCCTGAGTTGGATTCACTGATTCAGATTGAATATCCATTGAAGTAAAAGACAAACCTCTTTATTTACTCATTACACTATCCATTGTATTTTATCAGAAAGGTTCAGCAATACTTATCTTCACATTGTCCTTTTCCACTTGGTTTTGAAATCTGGTTACGATATTTTGAATACAAGTTTAGTGATTTTGTTGTCATTGTGTATGTTTTTTCACTAATTTTGTTCAAATTTCCGTGTGATGCTTGATGTCAATATTGAAAAGATGGTATTGGAACTGGGGCTGTCCATGCGTCAGATTCAGAACACTCTGAAACTGTTTGAAGACGGAGCCACTGTCCAGTTTATTTCACGATACCGCAAGGAAGCCACAGGTGGTCTTGATGAAGTGATGATCATCAAAATCCGTGATATGTATGCACGGCTTGTGGAACTGGAAAAAAGACGTCAAGTTGTGCTTAAATCTATCCGTGAACAGGAAAAACTGACACCAGATCTGGAAGCTCAGATATTGAAGACTGATAGTCTGGTTGAGCTTGAAGACCTTTATCTTCCCTACCGTCCAAAAAGAAAAACCAGAGCAAGCATTGCTAAAGAAAAAGGTCTTGAACCACTAGCATTGTTTCTCTTAAAGCAGGTGAACAATGATCCTGAAACAGAAGCAAAAAAATATATCAGTTCTGAAAAAAATGTTAACACTGTTGAAGAAGCTTTATCAGGAGCAAGGGATATCATTGCCGAGATGATCAATGAAGATGCAGCACTTCGTCGCTCATTACGCTCTCTATTTCAACAGAAGGCTGTTATTTCTTCGTCAGCAGTTAAAAGCAAAGCAGAAGAAGGAGTCAAATACGAGAATTATTTCAAATGGTCTGAACCACTTTCAAAAGCTCCATCTCACAGAATACTTGCAGTTTTTAGGGGAGAGAACGAAGGTTTTTTGAAAGTCAGTATTTCCCCCCTTCCTGAGGATGCAATACAACACATCGAAAAGCGTTATGTAAAAAGCAGAAATGCATCGGGGCAGCATGTTTCAGAGGCTTGCTTAGATTCATGGAAACGACTGTTGCAACCATCACTTGAAACTGAAATGAGGAACGAAGCCAAACAAAGTGCCGACACAAAAGCCATTGAAGTATTTGCTGAAAATCTCAGACAACTGCTCATGCAACCACCTCTGGGGCACAAACGAATTCTTGCCATTGACCCAGGATTCAGAACAGGGTGTAAGTTAGTTGTTTTGAATGAACTCGGGCAATTGCTTCATAATGAAACCATTTATCCCCACCCTCCCGAAATGGAAGTCAAACAATCCATCAATAAGCTGATACAGCTTGTGGATTCATTCAAAATTGAAGCGATAGCCATCGGGAATGGCACCGCCGGCAGAGAGACAGAACAACTGGTAAAAAACATCCGGTTCAACAGGAAAGTGATAGTTGTTATGGTGAATGAGTCAGGAGCATCAGTATATTCAGCATCTTCAGTTGCCCGGGAGGAATTTCCCGATTACGATGTTACTGTGAGAGGAGCCGTTTCCATAGGTCGAAGACTTATGGACCCCCTTGCGGAACTTGTGAAAATTGACCCCAAATCAATCGGAGTAGGTCAGTATCAGCATGATGTTGACCAGAAAGAGCTTCAGAAAAGTCTTGAAGACACAGTAGTAAGTTGTGTCAACAGAGTTGGCGTTGATCTGAATACTGCCAGCAAAGAACTGCTGACTCACGTATCCGGGATAGGACCATCCTTGGCAAAAAGTATCATTGACTACAGAAACGAAAATGGAAGGTTTTCCAGACGCGAACAATTACTGAAAGTTCCCCGCTTTGGAGAAAAAGCTTATCAGCAGTCTGCGGGTTTTTTGCGGATTAAGGATGGTGACACCGCACTCGATTCAACTGCCGTACATCCCGAAAGCTACTATATCGTAGAAAAAATGATGCAAACACTGCAAATTCAGCTTGATGAACTTCTGAGGGAGAAAGACAGAAAAAAGAAATTTCTGGACCATCTGAAACCCGAAGAATTCATTGATGATAAAGCAGGTCTTCCTACCATTCGGGATATTCTTCAGGAACTTGAAAAACCAGGGCGCGACCCCCGCGAAGAATTTGATATGTTTGAGTTTGACGAAACAATCAGAGATATAGAGGATCTGTATGAAGGAAAGGTCTTGCCCGGCATTGTTACAAACATCACTGCCTTTGGTGCATTTGTTGATATTGGACTACACGATGCAGGTCTTGTCCATATCAGTCAGCTTGCTGACAGATATGTGAAAGATCCAAACGAGGTGGTGAAAATCAATCAAAAAGTACAAGTCAAAGTCGTATCAATAGATCATAAACGTCGTAGAATTCAATTAAGCATGAAAGGATTATGAAAAATTTGGTAATATTTTTGGTCTTCTTCTTTCCTTATGTTCTTTTATCAGGACAAAACATTCTTGGCGGGCTAATCGTTGGAGGTAATATGTCACAGGTTGACGGTGATGAAGTGTCTGGATTTTATAAACCGGGTTGGAATGTGGGTGCCACTGCGATACTTCCATTTGGAAAATCATGGAGCATTGCTATTGAAACCCTCTTCAATCAGAAGGGAGCATATAAAAAATACCCGCTCAGCTACGATACTGTCCTCACCTATGATATGCTCCCCTTCTATAATTTAAGACTTAATTACCTGGATATACCCGTAAGTATACATTATAATGATAAAGACGTGGTCACTGCAGGGGCAGGATTTTCTTACAATAGGTTGACTTCAGGGAAAGAAATAGAATATGGGAGGCTTGTGGAATGGGAAGACAAAAGAGGACCATACGACAGAGATGACTTCAATATCTTTGTTGATATACGGTTCAGAGGATGGTGGAAACTTTGGATCAACTTTAGATATTCATATTCGCTGAATCATATCAGAATAAGAACCTTCACTACTGATTTTAAAACCTGGGATAGAAAACAATACAATAATTTTCTTAGCATGAGATTGATATATATTATCAACGATAAAGTTCCACCCAAAAAAAAGAAATAATAATCCTAAAATACCACTAAATTTGCTTTTCCTATCAATAATTACATTTCATGCTAAACATAAACTACATCAGAGAACACACTAAAGAAGTAAAAACAAGACTTGCCGTTAAGAACTTCAAACGCATTGAACTGATTGATGAAATTTTGTCAACCGACGAGGAAAGACGAACAACACAAAAGAAACTTGATAATTGCCTTACTGAATCCAATGCTCTTTCGGCACAGATAGGTTTGTTATTTAAAGCGGGCAATGCAGCTGAAGCAGAACCACTGAAAAAAAAAGCAGCACAGATTAAGGAGATCACAAAGAAACTGGAGATAAAACTTGGGGAATTGCAAAAAAAGCAGGACGAACTGATGGTCTTGATTCCGAATCTACCTCATCCTGATGTCAGGTTCGGGCATAGTGCCGATGATAATGAAATTGTTAAAGAAAAAGCTGATCTTTCTGCATTTGGCAAAGAACTAAAACCACATTGGGAACTATGTGATGAACTTGAACTAATTGATTTTGAGTGGGGAAGTAAAATCACAGGCTCAGGATTTCCCGTTTACAAAGGGAAGATGGCCAAGCTGCAGAGAGCGCTGATACAGTACTTCCTCGATAAAGGGGTAGAAGAAGGGTATTTTGAAGTGCAGCCCCCCTACCTGATTAATGAAGACTCGGGCTTTGGCACAGGGCAGCTCCCGGATAAGGACGGACAGATGTACCAATTGCAAACTGATAATCTGTTTCTTATTCCTACAGCCGAAGTACCGGTGACAAATATTTTCCGTGATGTGATCCTTAAAGAGAGTGAACTCCCTGTGAAAATGGTTGCTTATTCAGCATGTTTCCGCAGGGAAGCAGGTTCCTACGGGAAGGATGTGAGGGGACTCAACCGTCTTCATCAGTTTGACAAAGTTGAAATTGTCAGGATTGAAAAACCAGAAAACGGCTATACTGCCCTTGATGAAATGTGTCTGTATGTTGGCAGACTCATTGAAAGTCTTGGACTTCCGTACAGGATTCTCAGATTATGCGGTGGTGATATCAGTTTTACATCGGCCATGACTTATGACTTTGAAGTGTGGGCAGCAGGACAGAAACGTTGGCTTGAGGTGAGTTCTGTGTCAAATTTTGAAACGTTTCAGAGTACACGAATGAAATTGAGAGCAAAAGATAAGGACGGAAAGACGTTTGTACCTCACACACTCAACGGTAGTGCCCTTGCTCTGCCCAGAATTGTTGCAGCCATCATTGAAAACAACCAGACTCCCGACGGAATAAACATTCCAGAAGTTCTGTTACCTTACACTGGATTTTCATTATTAAAGAATTGATCTGCAATGAAAACTTTACTTTTATTATTCTCCCTGCTTTTTACAGCAAATATTCCAGGCATAGCACAACATCCTGAACAACTGATTAGTAGTTTTCAAAGTATCTCATCAAATGATATCCAGAACTGGGTCAAAGAGATGGTTTATCCCAAATACAAGGGTCGTCTTGCCGGTTCACCGGAGTATATGGACATCGCACAATGGGCAGCTGATCTTTTTCAGCAATGGGGAATCGAAGCTTATGGAGACAATAATACTTATTTTCAATACTTTGACCGCCCATGGACAGAAATAAACAGCAGCGGCTCAGTAATCCTAAAAACAGGAAAAACAAATAAAATTCTTATCCCCGGAGAAGATTTTTATCCCGGAGCCAATCCTGACAATGGCAAAATCAATGCTCCGCTGGTTTTTGTGGGACATGGCATCACATATCCTGAAATGAATTATGACGACTATGCTGGAATTGATGTTAATGGAAAGATTGTACTAATAGCAGGAGATGTTCCATATAAAGGAAAAAACAGTGACACATTAGCAATGTGGACTTTTTACAATTGGCATCACTATAAATATTCCAATGCATACGAGCTTGGTGCTTCCGGAGTACTCATCACAGATATGATTGCAAGTCCGGGCACTCCTTTTTTTGATAACTTTCTGTATGCTGCTATCAACAACGATATTGCACGGTATATCTTCGAAGCTCATTCCATGAATTATGATACTGTACTGAAAGAAATCTCCGCCACCATGACACCCCGTTCATTTGAACTGAACACAACTGCTGAAATAAAAACTGATGTGGTACGTCACGAAAGCGGGCAGACCGCCAATGTAATCGGTTTTATCGAAGGATCCGATCCTGAGTTAAAAAAAGAAGTAATTCTGATCGGCGCCCATCTTGACGGGCAGGGATCATTGGGATTTGTGCTGCCCGGTGCTCTGGATAATGCCTCTGGAGTAGCGAATGTATTAGCAGCAGCAAAAGCTCTTGCCATTATGAAAGAAAGCATAAAAAGAAGTATCATGTTTGTCCTTTTTGGCGGTGAGGAATGCGGACTGCTTGGGAGTTTGTTTTTTGCAGAAAATCCTAAAGTTCCTCTTGAAGACATCATACTTATGATCAATCTTGACATGGTAGGCAACGGAACCGGTCTCGCTGTTTGGGGAGGCAAATCATATCCTGAACTACTCAGGCATTTTGAGTACATGAATTCAGCATATATCCACCGGAGTTTCTCAACTTCCGAGAACAGTCCCGTCAAAGGGCGCCCACGCACAGATGGAATTGTATTTCTGATGAGAGGTGTTCCCACAGTACATTTCGGTATTTCCGGCAAAGTTAACCCAATCCATTATCATAAACATCAGGACACAGAAGATCTGCTCACCTATGAAACCATGGAAGACGCTGCAAGATTGCTTTTTCTAGGTGTCTGGTCAATTGCGTCACAATAAAAAAAATGGGAAACCTTTCAGTTTCCCGTATCCATTACTTTCTTTCAACAGATTATTTTACTTCATTGACAATTGCAGCAAAGGCTTCCGGATTGTTCATTGCCAGATCGGCAAGTGCCTTTCTGTTAATAGCAATATTATTCTTATTCAGCTTATCAATGAACACTGAATAGGAAATACCGTTAATGCGGCATGCTGCATTGATTCTCTGAATCCAGAGCTGTCTGAAATGAATCTTTTTTGCTTTTCTGTCTCTGTATGCATAAGCGAGACCTTTTTCATTGCGGTTTTTTGCAACTGAAATCAAACTTTTACCGCGGCCAAAATAGCCTTTTGTTCTTTTCAGGACCTTTTTTCTTCTTTGCTTAGACGCTACTGCGTTGACTGAACGTGGCATAATTACCTCCTTTTTTTTGTGTTTGCGCGCCTCTTTCGAGAACTTAGTGAGCAACAAACAGTTTAACAATTGATTTTTCTCAGATGCACAACATGTCTTTCACATTCTTGGCATCAGCACTTGAAACAAGGGTTTTGTAAGTCAGATTTCGTTTTTGTTTGGTTGACTTTTTTGTCAGAATATGACTTTTGTAAGCATGTTTTCTGACCACCTTGCCTGTGCCTGTCAGCTTGAATCTCTTCTTTGCGCTGGATTTTACTTTTAATTTAGGCATAACAGTTTTTAATTTATATAAAGTTTAAAAGTTTTTTTATTTTTTCGGAACAATCATCATAATCATTCTCTTTCCTTCAAGTTTGGGGAGTGATTCCACCTTGCCATGCTCCATCAGTTCATCGGCAAACTTCAGCAGGATAATTTCTCCCTGCTCCTTATAGATGATCGATCTTCCCTTAAAAAACACATCCACTTTCACTTTGGCTCCTTCCTGTAGAAACTTGATGGCATGCTTCAGCTTGAAATTAAAATCATGTTCATCTGTATTGGGACTGAGTCTGATTTCCTTAATAACCACCTTGGCTGCTTTTGCTTTGAGTTCCTTCTGTTTTTTCTTCTTTTCATACAGAAACTTTCTGTAATCAATGATTTTACAAACAGGTGGCTGAACCGTTGGTGCTATTTCAACCAGATCAAGTCCTGCCTGATCTGCCATTTCAAGTGCCTGACGAAGACTGACAATACCTCTGTCGTCTCCGTCATAAATTACTCTAACCATGGGTGACGTGATTCGTTCATTCACGCGGTAAGGCTCTTCTTGTTTATGCCTATTTTGATACCTTGGGTGTGGCTGCGTTGCTATATTACAATCTCCTATATTAGTGAAACATTTGTTTGAATTATGCTGACTGTTCTTTATCTATGGCTTCATGTATATTCTTGATAAACTCTTCAATAGGCATTGCACCAAGATCCCCCTGTCCGTGCTTGCGAACTGACACAAGGTTCTCGTTCATTTCCTTTTCTCCGATCACCGCCATATAAGGAATTTTTGCCATTTCTGCGTCCCTGATTTTCTTTCCAATTTTTTCGTTTCTGGAATCTATTGATACTCTGAACCCTTCGTTTTCAAGTGTCTCTAAAATTCCGGCTGCAAAATTATGAAATTTTTCACTTATGGGCAAAATAATTATCTGGTCGGGAGCCATCCACAAAGGCAACTTTCCGCCGGTATGCTCAAGCAATACAGCAACAAACCTCTCCATGGAGCCAAATGGTGCTCTGTGAATCATAACAGGCCTGTGTTTCTGATTGTCTGAACCGATATATTCAAGTTCAAAACGGTCGGGAAGATTATAATCAACCTGAATAGTTCCAAGCTGCCATTTTCTTCCAATGGCATCCCTGACCAAAAAATCAAGTTTGGGACCGTAAAACGCAGCTTCGCCCTGCACCTGAACCGCATCAAGTCCTTTCATTGAACAAGCTTCAATAATAGCCCGCTCAGCTTTATCCCAATTTTCATCGCTTCCGATATATTTTTTGGTGTCTGCCGGGTCTCGTAAAGAAATTTGCGCTGTAAAATCCCTAAAATTCAAGGTTTCAAAAATAATCATAACAATCTCAATCACCTTGATGAATTCCTCTTTCAACTGATCGGGTGTACAGAAAATGTGAGCATCATCCTGAGTGAAGCCTCTCACTCGGGTCAAACCGTGAAGTTCACCGCTCTGCTCATATCTGTAAACAGTGCCGAATTCTGCCAGCCTCAATGGAAGATCCTTGTATGACCTTGGTTTCACTGCATATATTTCGCAGTGATGAGGACAGTTCATGGGTTTCAGCAAAAATTCCTCCCCTTCGACAGGTGAACCAATGGGTTGAAATGAATCTTTTCCGTATTTCTCATAGTGCCCTGAAGTGATATACAAATTTTTGTTTCCGATATGCGGAGTGATGACTTGCTGATATCCGTATTTTTTCTGAACCTTTTTCAAAAATGCTTCAAGTTGTTCTCTAACCATTGCTCCGCGGGGTAGCCATAATGGAAGTCCGGAACCCACATTTTGACTAAAGGTAAACAGTTCCAGTTCCTTACCGAGTTTTCTGTGATCCCTCTTTTTTGCTTCTTCGAGCAATACAAGATAATCGTCAAGCAATTTCTGCTGAGGAAAAGTGATACCGTAAATACGGGTAAGCTGTTTTCTTGTAATATCTCCTCTCCAGTAAGCACCTGCAAGCGAAAGCAGTTTAATGGCTTTAATCCCTGACACATCAGGCAGATGAGGACCACGACAAAGATCGGTGAATGTCCCCAGTTCATAGAAACTTATGCTGCCGTCTTCAAGTTCTCCAATCAGCTCGGTTTTATATTCATCTCCTTTCTTCTCGAAAAAATCAAGGGCTTCGGCTTTTGAAACCTCACGGCGAATCATCTGAAAATCACCAGCTGCAATTTCCTTCATCTTTTTCTCAATTTTCGGCAGATCTTCTTCTGTGATCTGATGCGAACCTAAGTCAATATCATAATAAAAACCGTTTTCGATATCAGGACCTATGCCGAATTTCACACCTGGATAGAGTTGCTCTACGGCAGCAGCCATAAGATGTGCAGATGTGTGCCAAAAAGCAGCCTTTCCGTCTGTGTCATCCCAGGTGAGCAATTGTAGTTTTGAATCAACAGCAATGGGCTTTGTGAGGTCAACCACATCATCATTTACTCTGGCAGCAAGAGATTTTTTAGCAAGCCCCGGATGAATATCACTGGCAACATCAAGAGCAGATACGGGTTGCTCATACTTTCGCACTGAATCATCGGGAAGAGTAATACTAATCATTTTTTAAAAAAATTAGGCTTGCAAAATTACGAAATTTTGTTGAAATTGTGAGAAAATACATCATCTCATGGAACTGATTCCAATAATATCTACACTCAGCTTTCACTCAACAAAAAATATCCCTTCTGATTTATTTGCAAGCAATCATTAGTTACCTGCACTGCATCATAAAGCAATCCTCAATCTTAGAATCTTATAATCAACTACTTCCCCATCACTCTAATATTTTTTCCCTCTGTGGTTTTCACATATCTGACTGCATCAAGAGTAAGGCAGCTGTGAACAGGAAAGACAAAAGCCATATCACTTGGGATTTTTAACATGGCTGTTTCCTGACTTACACTGATCAGTCCGTGTTCCTGCCATAGCCTGAGCAAAGGTGATTCGGAATCGGGTGTCATGGATACATTTCTTTCTGCTTTGCCCATAAGTCCGTACACAGTCTTCCCATTGATAATCATGAAATCTTTTGAAAAATGAACTGCTCCTCCATAAATAACCAGTTCTCCACGACGTGGATATGAAGAAATGACAGGACAAGCCATTACACAGGCAATGTCGGAAACTTCACAAACACCAAGATTCCACTGAAACAGATCGTAAAACACGAAATTTCCGGGTCTGATTTCATCAGCCCAGCTCAGGTCATCAACAATAGTGCATCCGGGAGTATCACCTGTTGAAATAATGATGTCCTGATCGCAATATCCTTTGAGATGTTGCCTGAGTTCTGTCAGTATGTTCATATCATTATCCCAAATACGAACGATTTTATCTTTGTCTTCAGCTTTGTATGTATGTCCACTATGCACCAACAATCCCCTGAATTTTCCGTAACGACTCTGCATAAACATTGTGGCAACAGTGATAATTTCTTCTGCCATGAGTGGTGACAAACCACATCGTCCTGCACCGGTGTCTATTTTCAGAAAGATTCCAACATGATCGTCAAGCAATCTGCTCAGCTCTGCTGCTGTATCAGCACTATCAACAACCAGATTCAGATCAATATCATAAGCCAGTTGATTGATTTTTCGCATCTGCAGGAGATTGACAGGGGCTGCAATGGTGATATCAGTCCATCCACAAGCAGCAAAATAATCAGCCATATCAACCGATGAAACTGTAATACACCTGACTCCTTCATCCCAGAACCACTCTCCTATTGTTTCCGACTGATGGGTTTTAAAATGAGGCCTGAAGATAACACCATTTTCGCGGGCTTTTTTAGCCATCCGGCTGATATTAGATCTGGCTACCTGCTCGTCAATGAGCAAGCATGGTTTTTCAACAAATCCGGTAATAACTCTTTCAGATGCTGTCATAATAATCTACTTTTTTTACAGAAAAAGAAATATACATACCAAAATGCTTGTAATGGGTTCAAAAGAAACATCTCCAATATCAGGTGCAGGCAAAGTGATTCCAAAATGCATAAAAAACTTTACAAATTTACACCCTCCCTGAAAACCTAGTGTTGGCTCAAACATAACCACCTGATGAGAGCGTAGCTCCCCTGAAACATAAAGCTCATAAAAATTCAAATAGGAATTTCTCGTATTCAGGTAAGTATCAAAAAAATCATTGGCAATTCCAATTGAAGGCTGACCCCAGGACTTGAAACATGATGCATAGTGTTTCACAAAAAAACTTATATCCGACAGATCATTGTATGCAAACCCCAGTCCCGAGCCTGCAGAAAAGCTCATTTGAAAGGGAGGTTTTTTATACTGAAATAATGAAACTCCTGTATCATAATAACTGTAGTCCTTACCATTTTGTTCAAAAAACATGATGGATGACTGCAACGAAAGTTTATCATTAAATGAATATGATGCAAACGCATCAAATCCGGATGTACCGGTTCCCAGCATTATCACCCCCTGCGAAGCCCGTGTGTGCATAGCACTGATAGTCAGTGGTGTTAAATAATGAGGAGCGCTGCATAATGTTACAGCCATTGCAAGTATTTTACATTTGTAATTTTTCGTAACATAACGATACTTTTAAAATGTTTGGCAAAATTACAACAAAGCGGCAGGAAAATGCAAATATTACCTTCTGATTGCCTCAACAGGATCAAGGCGTGATGCTTTAAAAGCAGGAGCTAAGCCGGAAATGATGCCAATAAAAGCTGAAATGAGCAGTGCTGTTAAAATATTGCCAAAACTAACAAAAAGTGAAAAATCACTTGCATAAGACACTGCAAAGGTAAGTAGAGCTACGATTATCAATCCGATTGCTCCTCCCATAATGCTCAGAAAAACAGATTCTACAAGATACTGAAAAAGGATATATTGATTTTTGGCACCAATTGCTTTCTGAACTCCAATAATTCTGGTTCTTTCAGTCACAGAAACAAACATAATGTTTGCAATTCCGAATCCACCCACAAGCAATGAAAAACTTCCGATAAACCATCCTGCCAGTGAAAGAATTGAAAACAAACTTTCAAAACCCTTAGTGAGCAGACTGGATTCGTTGATTGAAAAATCATCCTCAGCAGATGGCTTTAACCTTCTCACCGATCGCATTATGCCTGTCAGTTCATCTGTTGCCTGAACGTTTGAGATACCACTTTTCACCTTAATCATTATTAGGCTATTGGCATCCCTATCATCATTCATGTCCATATACCGCTTGTATAACTGCACCGGCAACAACACACTTCTGTCATGTGAATTGGAAAAACCAGTTTCACCCTCATAGGCAAGTACACCAACAACTTTCACTTTCTGATTGAAAATTCGGATAGATTTTCCTACAGGATATATAGCAGGAAACAGCAAATCGGCAAGAGTATAACCGATGACAGCAACATTTACCCCGTTTGTTTGTTCGCTTTCTGTAAAAAAACGCCCTTCTCCGATATCTATAGGCTGCACAAGCGGATAGTCCTCTGTTATACCAACGATAACAGTTTCATCTGCCTTAGCATCATTATACTCTACTGTCTTAATTGTTGAAGAAATAAAAACCACAGTTTCAGCAGTTTTGGATCGGGACCTGATTTCCTTGTATTCTTCCAGAGTAGGGACAGGCCTTTTCATATATTTCCACCAGGCAAAATCTGCACTGAATTCCCACGGCCATTTCTGAATATAAAGCACATTACTGCCTAAAGATTCTATACTTGTTTTAATAGTTTTTTTCATGGAATCAACCACAGAAAACACGCTTATAATGCAGAATATACCAATCGAAATTCCCAGCAACGTAAGAAAAGTTCTTGTGCGGTTCAGCTTCAGCTCATTGACTGCAAAAGAAATACTTTCTAGAATGATCCTGAGAAAAGTCTTCAAGGGTGGCTCTTTTTGCAAACTTACAAAAGAATCGTCTGCTGATGTTGTTTTTTTCTTTCCGGCAAACTTTTATTTGTCAATCAAAAAATTCTGATCACAACATTCATATAATTCAGATACATTTTTTACTACATTTGCAACAGAAATTGGGTTCACTATCAGTTCAGGAACTTTATGACAACAGAAACCATTCTTTTTGCCTTTGGGCTGACACTGCTTGCAGGCATTTCAACCGGTATCGGCAGCTTCATGTCATTTGCATCCCGACAGTTTAGTCCGCGTTTTCTGGCTGCTTCACTTGGCTTCTCTGCCGGGGTTATGATTTATGTGTCTTTGGTTGAAATTTTTGCCAAGGCAAAAATCTCACTTTCGCTTGTTCATGGCGAAAAAACTGGATATCTTTATACAGTTCTTGCATTTTTCGCAGGAATAGCCGTTATTGCAATCATTGATAAAGTGATCCCTTCATA
The DNA here is from genome assembly GCA_964428185.1 of uncultured Bacteroidales bacterium. Lineage (GTDB taxonomy): Bacteria > Bacteroidota > Bacteroidia > Bacteroidales > DTU049 > CAYMAZ01. The sequence goes on along the minus strand of CAYRXH010000028.1, from coordinate 5,928 downwards.
CGGAAATCCTCACGAAATCAAGCATATCAACAAAGACAATGTCAGTCCCGAAGGGAATAAGCGTTTGCTAAGAATGGGCATGTTTTCGGCTCTGGCCATTGCCATTCACAACTTTCCTGAAGGTCTTGCCACGTTTATCGGTGCCATTTCAGACCCCAAACTTGGGATCAGTATTGCTGTCGCCATTGCCATTCACAACATCCCTGAAGGAATAGCTGTTTCTGTACCAGTTTATTATGCAACAAAAAGCAGAAAAAAAGCATTCTTGCTTTCTTTTTTATCTGGTCTTGCAGAACCTATTGGAGCTATCGTAGGTTATTTCCTACTTCGCAACTTCTTCAACGACTCCACCTTCGGAATCATCTTTGCTTCTATTGCCGGCATCATGGTTTACATCTCCCTTGATGAACTGCTCCCCACTGCCGAAGAATACGGAGAACATCATATTGCCATAGGAGGTGTGATCGCCGGAATGGTAATCATGGCTGTGAGTCTGCTCTTTTTTGTTTAAAATCTGAATAAATATACAAACCCTTTCCCTTTGAAAATCGTTGGCATCTTATCTTTACCTGAACTCAGGTTCCGGAATTGGAAATATTGTATTCAAACGCTTCCACCCCTGCTCTTTCTCAATCCAATCACCTTCTTTTATGGTTCTTACTGAAATGTATGATGACATCAATCCTGATTTTTGTGATTATGAAATTATTTTACTGAACGGTTTCAAAATCATTGAATTTCATCTTTTGCTTATGAGCCGTTATGCTGATTCCTCAATATCAGCTTCTTTTCAGCAGAAAACAAATCAGATCAATCAGGTAAATTTTTTTAAAACTCTTTACAATTTGTTATGCTACTATATAATAATATGTTCGGGTTGGAACAGATTTTCTGATATTTATAAAAAAACGGGTTGCAGGATAACAGTTTATCAGCGATTTGATGATTATAATTCCTGACATCGTTTATCAACAATTCAAATCCAAAATTGACAGAATTTTACTTTCATTTTCTTCTGACTAATCTTATGTCATAAAACTAGAAGGCATTCATTTTTGAATCGTTATATATGAAAACAAAAATCCTGTTATACTATCTTTAGATCCTATCAACTTAGTTACTAAAAGCACATGAAAGTCTGAATAGTATTAAAGACAGAACAATATGCTCGTAGGCATCATACTTTTAAATGAAAACTACAGCAGTGCATAACTCTTCGACATAGCATTGTTATGGATTGCCGAGAATTTCATCGTCACACCGATGAACTCACCTATTCAACTTGCCAACCGCAAACAGGGAGTAATTGTCATGCACATTGTATTTTCAGAGGATTTTGCAAATTATGAAAATGTGCACTACACACTAAAACTTCAGTTTAGGAACGGAAAATGCAAGTACAGGTTCAATCAGTCTATGTTGAAATTTTATTAAGTTGACAACAGCAATAACATCAATTATTACAGAAATGTTATAGGGAAATTTCCAAATTGTACATTGCAAACTTAAAGAATATAGCATAGCAGCAGAAATACGAATAAGAGAATAATTTATTCACTCTCAAGAAATAAACAGATACGCAGCCAGAGAAATAATTAGCGACTTGGAAACAAATCAACAAGCCTGTTTGAAATTTTTTTAGACAGTCTGACACATTAAAATCTTTTAATTGTTCAATCGCTTTAAATTTATAATTCGGAATTGAAAAATATTAAAAAATGTCTTGATATAAATCATGATATATCAGTCAAAAAAAAAAATAAGGCTTGGAAAAAATTTTTAAAAAAATGATGTAGTTTTGCACAACATTAAAAATTAAAGTCGTATGTATAACAGAGTACAAGAATTTCTTCAGAAAGAACTTGAAAACATTAAAGAAGCGGGCTTATTTAAAACCGAACGTATCATCACATCTCCTCAGGGAGCAGAGATCAGACTGAATTCAGGCCAGAAAGTATTAAACTTTTGTGCCAACAATTATCTTGGACTTTCCAACGATACCAAACTTGTTGAGGCTGCAAAAAAAGCACTGGATACTCATGGTTACGGAATGTCAAGCGTCCGTTTCATCTGTGGAACCACTGATCTTCACAAAGAACTGGAACGCACTATCGCAGAATTTTTCGGAACAGAAGACACAATTTTGTATGCTGCCTGTTTTGATGCCAACGGTGGTGTTTTTGAGCCCCTGCTGAATGAGCAAGATGCCATTATCTCTGACTCACTTAACCATGCATCAATCATTGATGGAGTAAGACTATGCAAAGCTGAAAGATACAGATATGCCAATGCTGACATGGAAGATTTAGAGAAACAGCTGATTGCTGCACAGAAGCATCGTTTCCGTCTTATTGTTACAGACGGTGTTTTCTCAATGGACGGCAATGTGGCTCCCATTGACAAGATTTACGAACTGGCTACAAAATATGATGCCATGATTATGATTGACGAATGCCATTCGGCAGGTGTTGTCGGACATACAGGAAGAGGGGTGACAGAAAAATTCAACCTCATGGGCAAAATCGAGATTCTCACAGGAACTCTTGGAAAAGCTTTCGGTGGCGCCATTGGTGGTTTTACAACTGGTAAAAAAGAAATCATTGAACTGCTACGCCAACGTTCACGCCCCTATCTGTTCTCAAATTCACTTCCTCCTGCAGTAGTTCAGGCCGGAATCCAGATGTTCAGAATGATGTCTGAAACAAATACTCTCCAGGATAAACTGCATGACAATATCGCTTATTTCGCTTCAAAAATGAAAGAAGCAGGATTTGATATCAAACCTACTCAGAGTGCTATCGTGGCTGTGATGCTTTATGATGCGAAACTCTCACAGGTTATGGCAGCAAAACTTCTGGAAGAAGGCATCTATGTGATCGGTTTCTACTATCCTGTTGTTCCCAAAGACCAGGCCCGTATCAGGGTTCAGGTTTCTGCAGCTCACGACAGAGAGCATCTTGACAAGTGTATTGCAGCTTTCACAAAAGTCGGAAAAGAACTGGGAGTGTTGAAATAATCCCAATTTTCCTAAAAAAAAGAGGCACCTTCAGGAGCCTCTTTTTTTTTATTCAATGACCAGCAATAACTGGTTCTTGGGAACTTTCTGCTTTTCCTCTACCAGAATATCCTTCACAACCCCATCAATGGGAGACAGAAGTTTGTTGTACATTTTCATTGCATCCAGTTCGAGAAGTAACTGCCCCTTCTTAACCTTTCCTTCTTTTTTTACATAAATTTTATATATTGTTCCGGGAATTGTTGCCAGAATATTTCCAGGCTCCTGGTTAACCCATTTTTTTCTGCTGAGATATTTTTTTGTTGGCAAGGTTCTGTATTTTGCAGTATGAACAACAAAAGTCACATACTCGGAAGCATTGTCATATTTTACATCAGCCGGTTTTGGCCTTTCGGTTTTTTTCTTGGACATAACAGTACTTTTTAAAATGGAGGAATTCCATGTTTTTTCTGGGGTACATGAACAGATTTGTTGGCTGCAATATCAAGAGCATGAATGATAAACTTACGGGTATCAACTGCATCGATCACTGCATCAACATGACCATATGCGGCAGCAACGTAGGGATTGGCAAATTTTTTCTTGTATTCGGCCACTTTTTTCTTTCTCATTTCATCGGGATTCTCAGCTGCCTGAATTTCTGCTTTAAAAATGATGTTGGCAGCGCCTTCAGGTCCCATAACTGCGATTTCAGCAGTAGGCCATGCAAGAACAAAATCAGCACGAAGGTGGCTAGATGCCATGGCAATGTATCCACCACCATACGCTTTTCTGAGAATGAGTGTAATTTTTGGAACAGTTGCTTCACTGTATGCATACAGCAGTTTCGCTCCGTGACGGATAACACCAGCATGCTCCTGATCAACTCCGGGAAGATACCCCGGCAAATCAACCATGGTAAGAATAGGAATCTGAAAAGCATCACAATATCTTACAAAACGAGCCGCCTTATCACTTGAATCGCAATCGAGTACACCAGCAAGCACCAATGGCTGATTCGCAATGATACCAACAGTTTCACCGTTCATTCGTGAAAATCCTATAACAATATTCGGAGCAAATAACTCCATCACTTCAAAGAATTCGGAACTGTCTACAAGGGCCTTGATAATATCCCTGATGTCATAAGGTTTTCTGGCATCTGTCGGAAAAATCTCATCAATTTTATAGGTTCTTGTTTTGGGTTGTTTTACAGGAAATGGCTTTGCCTTTCTTGTATTATTCCATGGAATAAACTCAAACAATTTTTTTATCTGTGCGAAACACTCAATTTCTGATTCGGCAAAAAAGTGGGCATTACCTGTTGTTTCAGCATGAACACGCGCTCCGCCAAGATCTTCCATTGAGATTTCTTCACCAAGAACAGTTTTAATAACTTCGGGCCCTGTAATGAACATTTTTGAAATTTTATCCACCACAAATACAAAATCTGTGAGCGCAGGTGAATACACAGCACCTCCGGCACAAGGACCAAGAATTACTGAAATCTGTGGGATCACACCACTAGCTATGGAATTCCTCCAAAAAATTTCACCATACCCTGCCAATGAATTCACTCCTTCCTGAATACGAGCTCCACCGCTATCATTGATTCCGATAATGGGAACTTTCAGTTTCATTGCATGATCCATAATTTTGGTGATCTTCTTGGCATGCATATACCCGAGTGAGCCACCGGCTACTGTAAAGTCTTGAGCATATATGCATACCGGTTGCCCCATCACAGTTCCTGTTCCAGTAATTACTCCGTCGCCAGGAAGATATTTCTTATCCATATCAAAATCCTTCCCTGCATGCTCTACAAACAAATCATATTCATGAAATGTATCAGGATCAAGTAAGGCTAGAATTCGTTCCCGGGCAGTCATTTTACCCATGGCTACCTGCTTCTCAATGGCTTTCTGTCCGCCACCCTGCAATGCATCCTGCATTCGCTTCTTCAGGTCAACTGATTTTCTTTTGATTGACATGTTTTTCTTGTTTTAGAAAGCAAAATTAATATTTTTTTTTTGCACCAACATTAGTCTTTAATTTATTGATTAACAGTAAATTAAGTCAGCACATACATATAGATATTAAAACATATATCTTGATTATCAGTCATTTATTCTTGAAAAAAAAACAGATTAAAACAAAAATTTCAGAATTATTTATTAATAAGAAGTAAGAAATACATTTGTTAAAATCACAATCTTTGATTTCAACCTGATAATGAATTGTTCAAATCTAAACAAGAAATGGCGATGGCTTATGAAATTTATGTTTTTCTGAAAAAATCAGTTCCGCCACTAATTTCAGTTACAGACTTTCTGATTCGTGGTTCATTTGAACGCTTGGCAGAGTGGACTTCAAGCAGTGACTTGTTACCCGGATAGCCCAGTGCGATCATTGATCCCACCGAATATCCTGAAGGCAAATCCAGTTCAGATGCAGCCTTTCCCATATCAAATCCACCCATCTGATGAAGCTGAATACCCATAGAAGATGCCTGAATTGCCATGGATGATACTGACTGTCCGAGGTCAAAAAGAGCAAAATAGTTATTTTCTCCATTTTCAGTAAAAATTTGTGCAACAGTTATCATAAGAATAGGTGCTGTTAAAGTCCAGTTCTGGTTATAGTCAGAGAGAAATGAACGCAACAGTTCATACTGATCCGTTCCTTTTTCGGCCCAGATGAAACGCCATGGCTGTGCATTATAACTAGATGCTGCCAGTGTGGCTGCCTCAAAAAGAACATTTAGTGTTTCCTTATCAATTGATCTATCCTCAAAAATCATCGGACTGAATCTACTTTGTATTGCAATTAAAATGTTTGCATTCACAACGATTTTGTTTAAGTTATTTTGTTTTTTTCTTGATATCCTTTACCAGTTGTTTAATTCTCCAGCAAGTCATCTGCCTGATTCCGAA
>CAYRXH010000027.1:0-29175 GCA_964428185.1 uncultured Bacteroidales bacterium | reverse complement strand
AAATGCTCTGTATCAATCGAGATACATCAGAAGGGATTTTTAGAAGAAAGATAATCAAAATGCAGTATTTCCAGGAAATGTCACAGGAAGTAAAATCATCTGTTCAAAACCACTATTTATTTGATATACAAATACCTACACCCATAACCACAAGCATTAATAATTCAATCTGTGAATGTTGAGTTGTTATTAAATTCCTTTTTCTTAAAATTTTATTAATTTAGTTGAGTTAATAAATATAGAAAATTTCTGCGCAATGACATTCAAAAAAATTATTTTTCCAATTATTGTTATCTGTATTCTGCCATTATCTTCCATTGCCCAGAAAGATCAGGCGCAAGCAGAACGGCTCACCGAAGAGGCTGTAGAACTCATGGATAACGGGCAACTGGATGAAGCAATTCTATTGTTAGAGCAGGCAAAATCCCTCGGCGAAAAAAGTCATATCTATGATTATGAGATAGGGCTGGCATATGTCTGGAAAGATGATTATGTCACCGCAATTAAATATTTTAAAAAATGTATCAAATTTTCTGACGCAACTGATCAGTCCTGGCAGATGCTGGGAAATTCATACAGTATGAACGGGGATAAAGAAAAGGACATGAAGACCTATCAGAACGGTCTGAAAAAATTCCCCAACTCAGGCAGACTCTATCTTGAGCAGGGTGTTGTTATGTTTATGCAGGAACTGTATGACAAAGCTATTGAATACTGGGAACAGGGAGTCAATGTTGATCCTACATATGCTTCAAATTATCACCGACTCGCGTATATTTTTATGCTCACTGATTTCGAAATATGGGGACTTCTTTACTGAGAAATTCTGGCCAATCTTGAACCAATGAGCGACCGCTCAATTGATATCAGGGAAATGATGTACAAAACTCTTGAGTCTGAAATAACGTTTAACGACACAGGCTGTACAGTCAGTCTTTGCAAAAATGTTCTCTATGTTACCCCTGAGGACCTGAAAAATCCAGACGAGATACAACTACCCTGGGGTGTGCTTGTTTATGAACCACTGATTATGCTTTCGACAATTGGCATTCAAGAAATCAATCTGAATACAATCAATGACATCAGACATACTTTTATTGATCTATACTGGGAAAACGGGTTTAATACTGAATATCCAAATGTATTGTTTGATTATCACAAATCAATGATTGATGCAAATGTTTTTGAAGCATATAATTACTGGCTCTTTTCTCCGGGGGCACAGACCGAATTTGACAACTGGCTTGAAAACAATGAAGATCAGTGGGATGCCTTCCTGGAATGGTTCATGGATAATGATTTGCTTCTGAATCATAAAACCAAATTTCTCAGGACAAATTTCGATTGAGCCCCACCTCAAATCTCAGATTGCAGCTTTTTGATTGACTCAGAGAAAAGTTCCGCAGTTCTGTCCCATGTAAACAACTGTTTTCTTATATGTCCTTTCTGAATCAGCATTTTCCGATATGTATCATCAGATGCAATGTTGTACATTGCGATTGCAATTTCTTCGGGATTATCAGGGGAGACATATACTGCAGCATCTCCGCCCACCTCGGGCATCGATGAAGATGTTGAGGTGATAACTGCAGTACCAGAATAGAATCCCTCAATGATTGGAATTCCAAAGCCTTCAAACAGTGAAACATACATCAGGGCTGTGGCAGCCGAATACACCCTACCAAGTTCATCAAAAGGAAGACGCCCAACAAAAACAACATGGTTGCGATACTTCATTGAATCATATGTCTCTTGAAGGGCCTTGTCCCATATCCATCGTTCACCGACAATCAGAAACCGGTGAGGCAAAACGTCCGGGTTCTGCATAAACAAATCAAATGCCCTCAGCTGATTTGCAAGATTTTTTCTAGGATGAATTGTTCCGACAAACAAAAAGTAAGGTTCACCACATGTATATTTCTCTCTGATTTCTTTCTTAACCTCTTCATTGGTAGGGCAAAAGCACGAATCAGCACCATTGTAAACAACATCAATCTTCTGTGAACTGACACCATATGTGTCTGCAATGTCCTTTTTTGAATATTCAGATACTGTAACAACCCGCCTGGCTTTTTCCACATAGCGGGGGGTATATTTTCTGTAAAATGCTGTAATGGATCTCGGGAGATGCTGCGGGAAGTGTTCAAAATTTATATCATGAATAACAATAAGCGTAGGTACATCTGTTCTCAAAGACATAAAACCATCAGGAGAAATGAAAAGATCAGGCTTGATTCTTCGCAGTAAAGGAGGAAGGATATATTCAAACCACAACTTTAGCAAAACAGCCCTGTGTCGTGACTTTATTCCGGTTACACAAGGGATAATATTTTCAGAAGTAATAAAATCACTATCCGGTTTCTGATCAAAAATAAAATAAAATGTATGCTCGGGATGCATTGCTGCCAGGCGTTTCATAGTTTCTACAGTAAACACTCCTATCCCTGTCAGGTGATCTTTTTCCAGCAATCGGACATTGACAGCAATTTTCATAATTTATTTCTGCATCACAAAGTTAAAACCGAAAAAAAAGTATTCTCTCAGTAACGGAGATTTCTTCCATAACTTATTCTCACTGTCAATAATTTTCTCTGTATCCATCCTCCTGTATTTGCCGGGCATATAAAATCTGATGTATTCAACACTGTCTTCAATACATCTGAACTGAGTACCTGAAAATTCCTTCTTCCATGCTGACAGACTTCTGGTGTTTTCATTCCCGAATACAATTTCCTTCTGAAGCTTTTCATCATAATACTTTGCAATTCTCCTGAACCCCCGTTCTCTGAAATGCTTCATACGGGCAATGATATTATTCCCGTTTTCCTCACTAACAATAAGTTTTCCGGATGGTTTCAACAAGCGGTGAAGTTTTTGAGCTGCATCACGGAAGGGCTCAATATGGTGCAAAGTATCAATTGACAGGATGTAATCATATTGTTCTTCTTCGGGTAAATCAAAAAAATCGAAATATTCAAACTTCAGTGAGGAAATATCTCCGAATGCAGACCAATAATCTAGCCTCTTTTCAATCTGATCATAATAATATTCCAGAGTAATTCCATGCAGCTGATGTCCCTGAAGGGCAAGCAGAATTGAAGTAGTGCCGTAACCACATCCGAGATCCAGGATGTGTGAGGGAGGATTTGAAATATGCCTGAGCATGAACTCATACCTTTGAACAAGGTAAGATTTGCGGAAAAGATACAATTTTGGATTATTAATAAATCTGTGATAATCTGTAAGTTGCGGAAACAATCTCAGCTCTTCCTCAAATAACTCAAAAAACCTGTCAAGTGTCATTTGTTTCGGTTCTGTCTGCAAAATTACAAAAATTCCCCCTTGAAAATTTGAAGCGATCAAGATAATAATGTACTTTTGCGAATGTTATTGCGTTAGAAGACTCTGTTTACTGAAAATGCAAAAGAAATTTCTTACAAGCCTTTTTATCCTGCTCGCAATCAATCTGATTATTAAAGCAATCTGGATACTGGGGATTGACAGGACCATTCAGAACCTGACCGGGTCTTCCGAATATGGGTTCTATTTTGCAATGCTTAATTTTTCTTTTTTATTCAATATTTTTCTCGATTTAGGTATTACAAATTACAACAACCGGAACATTGCTCAGAATGAACATCTGCTGAACAAGCATTTTTCAGGAATTTCCATGCTTAAATTCATGCTTGCAGGACTCTATCTGCTGATTACATTCACCACAGGTTATTTGCTGGGATACGATAGCCGGCAGTTTCATTTTCTGTTGTTTTTATCCTTCAATCAGTTTCTACTTTCCTTCATCCTTTATCTCCGGTCAAACATTTCAGGATTGCAACTGTTTAAAACTGATAGTCTGCTTTCAGTACTTGACCGCCTGCTGATGATTATCCTGTGTTCTGTTTTGATCTGGGGAAATGTTTTTGAAGGCAAATTTCAAATAGAATGGTTTCTGTATGCACAAACTGTAGCATATACAGGCACTTTTATCATTTGCCTCTGTATTGTTATTTTGAAAGCAAAATTCAGACGACCCACATGGAATGTCCCTTTTTTCATTCTCATTCTGAAGCAGAGTTTCCCCTTTGCTTTGCTCATTCTTTTGATGACATTTTACAACAGAGTAGATTCTGTAATGATAGAGCGACTTCTTGACAACGGAAACAAGCATGCAGGAATATATGCTGCTGCCTATCGTCTGCTGGATGCCTTTAACATGATCGCATATTTATTTGCAGTGATTTTGCTCCCTCTTTTCTCCAAGATGTTAAAAACAAAAGACAATATCTTCCCAATCATCAGGATTTCATTCAGCCTGTTGTTTGTTTTTTCCACCTTTGTTTCTGTTTTTTCTGCATTTTATGGCACCCAGATCATGGAAGTCATGTACCATAGTCATACAAAGGAAGCTGCCCGAGTTTTCAAAATCCTTATGTTTTGTTTTATTCCTGTTTCAACCACTTATATTTTCGGCACCCTTCTTACAGCCAACGGAAGTCTGAAAAAACTCAATATCATAGCCTTTTCCGGGATGCTGCTCAATATTGTGCTGAACCTGATTTTTATTCCTTTATACAAAGAACAGGGGGCAGCTGCAGTTTCCCTGACGACACAGGGAATTACGGCCTTCTTACAACTTATCTATGTTGTACTACTGTTTAAAATGAAGCCTGACATGAGGTACCTCCTGACTTTATTATTACAGCTGATTATCATGCTCATCGGAATTTATTTCATCAACACATTGACCAACAACCTTTTGCATGCATTTGCACTGAGCGGAACACTGACACTTGTAAGTGCATTTGCACTGAAAATATTGAAGCCATTAAAATTCTTACGGCTACTGATGAGGGAAAAAGAATAAATTCTGTCAATCGACCAGCTGTTTGTCAATATATTTTGAGTTCAGCAGTTTTATTGCACCATCAGTAGAGGCAAGCGGTTTTTCAAGCAACTTCTTCACTATTTCCTACCCTCTATTGTCTTTATGAATTGCAATATAAACATGGATGTTGCCGGGAATATATCCATCCATTCCGGTTTTATTTACGATGACAGCACCAAACTAAATATCATGATCCAAGGCCGGCAATACAAATCAGCCAAATGAATCTGAAATCCAGAGTGAATAATTGAGACATTTTTTAATATCAGGCACGGGGTCAGAATATTCCTGCATATCTTCAAACAGGAAGTCTATGATTTGCTTTTTTCCTATTTGTCATGTAATTTTTCTGTATAAAAATTTTTTTTAAATAACCAAATTTCCCTCATATTTTTTTAGGCGTGAAAAAAATTTAGTTTCTCCAAATGATACAGCATCAGTGATGCCAGAGGTGACAGTTTTCAGCACCTCAAAAAGCACAAAAAAGCACTTTGCAGAATATTAAATCTTGATTACAAATTTACATGAATATTTTAATTTACACACAAACATCTAATGTAAAAGGATTTATAGAGAAAATATACAAATTTCTTTATTAACGGGACATTGGCAAAACATCTCTATGAATTCTCAAAACTTGTATATTTGCAATCAACAACTTCCTGTTTCATCAAAATGACCGTAAATATCTTCATTCCGTGCATCATGGATCAGATCTTTCCTCAGACAGCTGTCAATGTTGAGAAGGTTCTAAACCACTTTGGTATTGAAACACATTATATTGAAGAACAAACATGCTGCGGTCAGATTGCATACAAAAACGGATATTTCGAACAGGCACAGGAACTGGGAGAAAAATTTATAAAAGAATTTAACAACGGATATCCGATAATTATACCAAGTCTATCCTGTGCTGTGATGATCAGAAAATATTATCCAAAAATTTTTTTCAATTCTTCTCAACATAATGAGCTGAAACAACTAATTCCAAAAACATTTGAGTTTTCGGATTTTCTTTATTATGAAGCAGGCATACAGACTCTCAATGCATCCCATAATGCTGATATTGCTATTCATACAAGCTGCAGCGGACTCAGAGACTATGAACGGACAGATGCACCATTCAAGCTCCTTTCAACCGTAAAAGGTGTTAATATCCAAGAATTCAGTGATCATGATGTGTGCTGTGGCTTTGGTGGATCTTTCGCTTTCAAGAATCATCATATTTCTGCTGCTATGGGTAAAGAAAAACTTGAAAACGTGATAGATTCAGGAGCTCAGTACTTGGTTTCCTCTGAGATTTCATGTTTGCTCCACTTGCAATCGTATGCACGAAAAAATCAACTCCCTGTTGTTCCTGTTCATATTGCCGATTTCATAGCTCTTATCCTTAATCTGTAATTCAGTGAGTTCATCCATGGCCAGAAAAAGCAATTCATACTCCATTAAAAACTGGGCACCCGAAGACAGACCAAGAGAGAAAATGCTCATGAAGGGAAGAACAGCTTTATCAGATGCAGAGTTGATTGCCATTTTACTTGGCAGCGGCAACTTTTCAGAATCTGCCCTTGATCTTGCAAAACGAATCCTAAAAGATTTTGACCATGACCTTATTCTTTTGAGCAGTGCGTCCATCGAAAAACTGATGAAATATCAGGGAGTTGGTCGTGCCAAAGCAGTCAGCATTGCTGCAGCCCTTGATCTTGGGCGCAGATACAGGGAATCGTCTGTCAGAAAACAAAAAGTGATCCAAAGCAGCAAAGATGTCTTCAATTACATGCAGGGAGTTCTTGCCGGACTGCAACATGAACAGTTCTGGGCAATTTTTCTCAATGTTAAAAATCAGATACTTACCCGAATTCTCATTGGAGAAGGCGGAACCACACAAACTATTGTTGACCCGAAAAAAATATTCAGACTGGCCCTCGAACATAATTCAGTCAATATCATTGTTTGTCATAATCATCCATCTGGAGGTGTTTTGCCCAGCAATTCAGACATCAACCTGACAAAAAAACTCAGAGAAGGATCAAAATTGCTTGATATTCAACTACTTGATCATGTTATTTGTGGTATCGACAATTATTATAGTTTTGCTGATGAAGGTGTTTTAGAAAAATAATACATTGTGATAAAAATTGTAACAATCATTGGTGCCCGTCCCCAATTTATTAAAGCTGCAGCAATCAGTCGCGCAATCAGGAATGATTATTCAGCCGAAATCAATGAAATTATAGTACATACAGGACAGCATTATGACTACAATATGTCTGATATCTTCATAAAAGAGCTGCAACTACCGGCACCAGTTTATAATCTTGATGCAGGTTCTGCTTCTCATGGTGAGCAAACAGCTACCATGATCTCGGGGATTGAAAAAATTCTTATCCATGAACAACCTCATTGGTGTTTACTTTACGGCGATACCAACTCTACCCTGGCAGGAGCAGTTGCCTCTGCAAAACTCAAAATTCCCGTTGCTCATGTTGAAGCCGGCCTACGTTCATTTGACAAAACAATGCCCGAAGAACTGAACAGAATTGTTTGCGACCATTGTTCAACTGTGCTTTTTGCACCGACTGACACTGCCCTAAACAATCTTTCCAGAGAAGGTTTTAATATTCATGCGGCCGGGCCTTTCAGTATTAATCATCCGGCAGTGATTAAATCAGGGGATGTGATGTATGATAACACTCTGTTTTTCAAACAACAAGCGGTCAGTCGCTCTGAAATTATTCATACACTGAAACTCAACAGCAAATTTGCGCTTTGCACTATTCACAGACCAATAAACACTGACAATCCTGACAGACTTCTCAATATCTTCAGTACCATTTCTGAGATAGCCATTGACGAACAATTGCGTTTTGTCCTGCCGGTGCACCCACGCACAGATAAAATACTGAAAGAAAATCCTGTCGGAGAGACAATAAGAAAAAAAATTCAAAACAACAGTTTTATCCATTTGATTGAGCCCCGATCCTTCCTTGAAATGACTGCACTTGAAGCTAATGCTGAGATCATACTTACTGATTCGGGGGGTGTTCAGAAAGAAGCGTATTTTTTGAAAAAGCCCTGTGTGATCCTCCGGGCAGAAACTGAGTGGACAGAATTACTTCACCATCATGCTGCAAGCCTTGCTGATGCATGTCCCGAAAAGATCAGGGAACAAACTCTTCATTTTCTGAAAAACCCGCCAACAAAATTCCCCGATGTGTTCGGAGATGGAAACAGCGCAAGTCGCATCTGCTCATGGCTTATCCAGAACCAGAGACATCCATAGTGTTTTTTTATATATTCCCGTTATGTTGAAATATTTTAAAATTATCATTGCAGGTTCTTTGATTTCGGTTATTACTCTCATTTTAATTATTATCGGAAAATACACTGGCGAAGGAAACCAATCAGATACTGCTTTGAAAACAATTCTGGTTTCACTGACAGTATATGCCATTGCAGTTCCTGTTATGCTGAGAATGCTCAGGCTTACAAAAATCAAACAACTGTCAATTGGTTTCGGACTTCTTGTACTTTTATTTGCAGAACTCTTTTTATGGTATGTTTTGTTTTATGGATTTAACAAATTCCCTGCACCTGAATACATCATATACTTTTTTATTCCTTTTGCGTTATATATTCTTTTTTCAGTATGTTGTTTTATCTTGTTTTTTCTCATCAATCCGAAACAGAATAATGAACAATGAAATTCTTGTTTTTGCTGAACACAAAGGAGCACGAACTCAATATATAATTGAAACTCTTCTTTGTGATTTTCAGGGATTTCAAATTCGTTTTGCTGAAGATTTGAAAAGTTTTATTGACTCTGATCTGCCTAAATTTTCCTATTTACATGAAGGCTTAAGAAATATTCCCAACATTTTCAACAGTCAGAATATTGAAAACGATACACTTTTCGAAACAGAACCTGATTTTTCTCAAAATATTAAAATCACCGAAAAACACTTATCCCGGGATCTGTTCTGTGATAGTTTCTATATGTTATCGAGGGCTGAAGAATACCATTATCAACAACCTGACTCTCATGGACGTTTTCCTGCAGAAGCTTCTGCAGCATTTCAGAATAATTCTGCTTATCAGCCACTTGCAGATATAAATGCCTCTCTGATTTCACGGTGGCTTGTACATCATTACCCTGATCTTCAGCATCAGCCAAAAAAACCATCTGTTCTGCTTTCATTTGACATTGACATTGCCTGGGCGTTCAGGAACAAACCTTTTATCAGACAATCTGGGGCATTTGCAAAAGATATTCTGAGCGGGAATTTCAACAAATTTGCAAACAGGATTTCAGTACTCAGAGGCAAAAAAAAGGATCCTTTTGATATATATCAGAATCTTGAATTGCTCTTTCAAACGACGCAAATCCCCATGATCTTCTTTTTTCAGATGAGGTCTGAGGGCAGGTATGACAAAGCAGTCAGAGTGAAAAGCAGAGAATTTTCACATCTGGTCAGGAATCTTTCCGAATTTGCTGAGATTGGCATTCACCCGTCCTATTCCGGAGGACAGAACAAGGAAATGATCATTGAAGAAAAGGCTATTCTTGAAGATATAATAGGAACAGCGATCAGAAAAAGCCGGCAACATTTTCTAAAACTTCATATTCCAAAAACTCCCCGCATTCTTTCAGAAGCAGGCATCAGTGATGATTACTCCATGGGCTTTGCAGATCAGATAGGATGGAGAGCAGGCACATGCAGACCATTCAGAATTTTTGATCTGGAACTCAATAAATCTCTTCCGCTGAAAACTCACCCCATTTCAGTGATGGACGGTACCCTCAGAGAATATTTGAACCTGACTCCAACGCAGGCAATGCAAAAAATGCAGGAGATCATCAGAATCACCATGGATAATCACGGAGAATTTATTCCTTTATGGCATAATGAAAGTCTCAGCAACACTGGAAAATGGAGCGGGTGGAATGAGAATGTTTTTATGCCTATGGTGAAATTAATGAAAGAATATATCAACACACCTGCATCATGATCCGATATCTTCGCCATTCTGAAATTAACTTTTCTTCATGGGATAACTGTATTATTTCTTCTCCCAACGGCCTCATTTATGCCTTATCATGGTATCTGAACAATGTTGCGAGTGAGTGGGATGCACTTGTTGAAGATGATTATGCTTCTGTTTTTCCGCTGATCCCACGCCGTAAAATGGGCATCTCGTATTGTATTCAACCCAAATGGACACAGCAACTTGGACTCTTTTCAAAGTCTCTGATAACACCCGAAAAGAGCATGGAATTCATTTCATTAGCAACACAGAGATTCCGATGGTTTGACATGAATATGAACAGTCTGATGAAGGTATCATCTATCACGGGGCTTGAAATTTGTGAAAACAACAATTTTCTTCTCAATCTGATCTTGCCTTACAATCAGACTTTCCTGTCATATTCAGAAAATCTGAAAAGAAATCTTAAAAAGGTAAATACTGGAATACACATCACCCACTCTTCAGATCACGAAGAAATCATCAGCCTATTCAGGGCAAACCGAGGCAAAAACATAAAAAATCTGGATGATCAATCATATAAAATGTTCAGCCGGTTAATCTATCAGGCAAGAAAGTATAATATGGCTGAAATCTTTGCTCTATATGATTCTACAAACACATTGACAGCTGGTGCAGTTTTCCTCATTGCAATGGGAAGGGCGGTGATGATCTTTAGTGCAGTTAGTGATAGCGGCAGGAGTATCAATGCTATGCACAGGATCATTGATCATTTTATTCAACAGCATAGCCAGCAAAACCTGATTCTTGACTTTGAAGGGAGTAATGATGAACAATTGGCAAGGTTTTACAAAAGTTTTGGTGCAACAAATTCACCCTACCTAAGAATACGGCACAATAAAATTCCATTACCAACATCATTGATTGATGTATTAAGAAAAGCCTGAGCATAATCCTGATATTCAGGCTATTTTACTATTTGTTTGAAATAATTAATCAGGCCATCCATGGGATGGATTATAATTTTTTCTGCAGATAACCCATGAATACTTAGCTGTTTCTGTAGTATGTCCTGATAATAAAATGCCGGTGAACCGCAAAATCCAAGATTATAGATATGATAATCAGGGACTGGCAAAATAAAAGTACTTATATAATCTGAAAAAGCAGCCTGAATAATCTCTCTTATTTCAGGATGGTTGATTCTTCCATTAAGCAGAGGCACAAAAGAGGCAATGAATTTTTTTTCATCTCCCTCCTTATATATTACATTCAGAATTTCCTCATCTGAAAGACCGATAGCAGACTGAAAATAGTTCATAAGAGGAGCAGAGAACTCCTTTCTGAGATATTTTTTGAGAAAGCGAATTCCAATAGAAACCCCACTGCCTTCATCACCAAGAATATAACCAAGTGATTTCCGGACTATTTTTGCAAGAGAACCATCCCAAATTGCAGAATTTGCTCCTGTACCGATAATACAACTTAGTCCAGCTTTTTTTCCGAACAAAGCCAAAGATGCCCCATGAATATCCGAAGATACCGTTAGCTGAGCAAATCTGAAAATTCCCTTCAAAGCTTGCTCAACGACAGCAATACTTTTCTCTCCGGCACAACCTGCCCCAAAAAAATGCACATGTTCAATATGAGACTTATTAACTTCATCAGGCAAATTTCTTATTAAATCCCGCATGATTTCATCAGAACTGATGTGATAAGGATTATATCCCCTAGTTTGGAAAAGCAATGGTGTGCGGTCAACAACAATGGCGGCCCAGATGGTTTTGGTTGAACCACTGTCGGCAATAAGAATCATTAATTAAATCTTCAAGATTTGTTTGACATAAACTTGTGTCTGGCTAACAATTCTTAGAAAATATAAGCCCTTGGATTTTCCCTTTAATTTGACAAGTGAAATATTATTGTATCCTGATTCAAGATGAATATTTTCCTGAATTGCCAATTTCCTTCCGTTATTGTCAATGATCTCAATGCTTACAGTTTGAGGTGTTTCAGATTGAAATATCACAAAAATTTCATCATCAAACGGATTTGGATAGACCAGAATAAATGGATCTTCGGGTTGTGCATGGCTGGCTATAAGCACATGTGCTGCAGCAAAATTGGGAATACCGTATCCGTAAAGAGTATCCCATGAAGGATAGAGGGATGCACTTTGTTCAATATATGATTTGAGTTGGGTATTGGTCAGTGTTGGGTTGGCCTGCCAAAGACATGCAACAGCACCTGCAACAACCGGGCTGCTAAAACTGGTTCCATTTCCTGTTGTAATGTTTCCTGAACCTGTAACAACGGCAGTATTTTGTCCTTGAGCAGAAACATTGGGTTTTACTCTTCCGTCATAGCTTGGCCCGTGAGATGAAAAAGAAGCAATAATAGCATTTTCATCAACCGCACCAACAGAAAGCACATTGAAAGCATCAGCAGGTGCTCCAATATAGCGCCATGGCGAATTTCCGCTGTTTCCGGCACTGTTGACAACGAAAATCCCCTTTGAGAATGCCATATCAGCTCCCTTTGACACCCTTGCAGTCACTCCATTCATGTCAGCATAGGTATAGTTTTGCGAGGGGTCATAAAACTCAGTATATCCCAATGATGAGTTGATAATATCAGCACCTACGCTGTCAGCAAATTCTGCTGCAGCCACCCAGTTGTCCTCTTCAATTCTGAATTCAGTTGCTACATCTTCAGACCGCAAAAGCCAATAGGATGCATGAGGTGCTGTACCAACAAGCTGACCCGGAATATTTCCTCCCATGATTGACAGAACTGCCATACCGTGTGTACTCTGAGCAAAAACATCTCCTCCAGGATTTACAAAATCCTTTGTTCCAAGAATTCTGCCGGCACTTCTGAGACTATCAAAAACTGACAGTGTGTTGACATTGTAAAATCCTGCATCAAGCACAGCAATAACCATCCCTTCTCCGGTGTAGTCAAGAGCATGCAAATAATCAACACCAATCATTGTAGCCTGATTAAATCCCATCCCGTAATTCAATGCTTTAATGGTAAAATCCTTATCATTATGTCGGGCAGATGCAGCAAGCATGTTTTCACGATATGGATTAAAATCCTCATCTACTGACTGAATATTCATCACCGGTCTTTTATTTTTTGACACTTTGACTCCACCCTGAGGATAAAGCCTGACAACATTAGACACATAAGGCAGTGCTTCAATGGAATCAATCAGTGAAGTGTCACTGATTGCCACAGTAATACAGTTAAACCATTTAGAACGTGTCATAAGAGTTCCGTTAATTGCAAGAACACCATCAATGTAATTCTGATTGACAGGAATATCTGTACTGTCAATGGTTATTCCCTGAGCAATTCGCCTCTGAATGGCTCTGGGAGAAAGATATGCCGAGGGGTTGGACAAAGTATAGGGTGAATTATATTTATTAGTAAATGTAACCCTATACTTGGGAAGAGGACTGGTTTGTGCTTGTGCTTCAGCAATAATCAGAAACAGCACTACGAGTATTAATAAAATTTTTAAATGTTTCATTTTCAGTAAGTATTAAAATCCGTAATTTCTTAATCTATATTCAATCAACACACCGCTGACAATCTGATCAGGCTGTGCAATATTTTTGGTTATTGTTTTGGTATATTTTTTAATCATTCCAACACCTCTGGCATAAACTTCATATCTGATATCCTCTTCAATCAGATTCACATTATATTGATGAAGTACTGTAACAGTTGAGTCATAAAGTATCCCTGAAATACTCAAAGGCACATCAATATCATAATACTCATATTCCTCGCTGTTAAGCGAATTTAGGGCATTTCCATTCCAACTGTTATTCATCCTGACGGGAAAAGCGAGTTTAATAAAACGTACGTTTTCTTCAACTTTCTCAGCAGTGGCCGGTTTAAGATTAGCATGCCACACATCAGAAATAAGCCAATCACAGGTATCACTGTCACGGAAATACCTTTCAATTCTCAGAGCCTGATTTCCTTCCTGATCGGTAAAATAACTTTCAACAACCTCAAGTATCTGAGAATTATAATAATAGGTATCACCTGTAAAGTCATCCCAAACTGTTGAATCAACATCATAATGATGCCAAACACCGGGAGAATATGGGAAATAGTCATACCCAACATCATAGGGTTCGGTATCAACCTTGCTGCACATAACCAAAACCGCAGCAACAATCAACGTCAGGATTATCATTATGTGTTTCCGTAATTTCATTTCAGTGATTTCCTATGTATCATTTGTTCTTTGTAAAATTACAAAAACTATTCAATAATTGCGACCAAATATACAAAAGCCACAAACATGCATATCAATCAAAAGGTGTTTTCGGGGGGCCGTCATGGGCTCCTGATTCCATTTTTTCAAGAATTTTCTCAGCTTCCTGCATTTCAATATATTCAGTATCCTTCTCTTTCTGAAACACTTTTTTATTTGTCATTTTACCATTTTCGTAAGTTTCAACCTTTATCAACTGACTCTTTTCATCATAAAACAACCAGTCGCCCTGCTTCAGAGAATGCAAATAAACACCTGAAGCCATTTTTTTCCCGTCTGGATAATAAAAAACATAAACTCCTTCCCATTTTCCCTGAACAACGTTACCTTCAAAGTGAAGTCCTCCGCTTTCATAATACCTTTTCCATTTACCATCCTGAATTCCATTATCAAAATAAATTTCTTCTATTAGCTGTCCTGCAGGAACATAGGTCAGACATTGGCCATGTTTTTTACCTGATTTGTAATTGTCAATGGAAATTATATTGCCATAGCCATCATAATAAACCCATTTGCCGTTTTTCTGTTTGTTTATATATTCTCCCTCTGCCAGTTTTGTGCCGTTTCCGAAATATGAAACAGTATTACATACATTTCCGTTGTCTGAATAAGTGGCAATTGTCTGCAATTTTCCGGTTTCATAATAGTATCTGAATTCTCCATAGGGTATTCCGTGTTCAAACTGACCTTCGTATCTTATTGTCGGTTTTCCATCATAATACTTTATCCATTTGCCATGATGTTTGCCATTCTCATCAAATTTATTGATATCCTGAGCAAAAAGTGAAGAACAAGCCAGAAAACTGATTATCAATAGTGTTACAAAATATTTGCCCATAAAAAGAACTATTTTTTAGAAACGTATGAATTGTAAATTTGTTTTGCAAAGTCAAAAAGAGAGCCAAATTGTTCATCAGCCAGTTTGAGAGCCTGTAAATCTGTTTGCACTAAATGAGAAATTAATATAGTTTTTATTCCCGCATTCCGTCCAAACTGCATATCACTCAATGAGTCTCCAACAATAACTGATGACAAAGGAGTCAGGTCAGGGTACTTGTTTTTCACTGCTATAAACATACCGATTGCAGGTTTTCTGCACTGACATCCCTGGTCGGATCTGTGAGGACAATAGTAAACACCATCGATTCTTCCTCCGTGTTCGGAAACCTTCTGAAGCATGTGGCTATGAACCACCTGAAGCTGATCCTCTGTCATGATTCCCCTCCCAATTCCCTGCTGGTTTGTAACAACTACAATGGATGGAAAGACGGGTGCCAAAAGCTTCAATGCCTCAAGTGCACCTTCTTCGAAAATAAATTCACTGGGAGTTTTCACATAATCGTCAGGAATTTGCTTGTTGATGACCCCATCCCTGTCAAGAAACAAAACACTGTTGATTCCTATTGTCAGATTCATGAACATTCAGATTCAGTGTTGTTTTTTAAAATCGGAAGGTGTTTTTCCGGTAACTTTTTTAAATGCTGTAATCAGCGATGATCTGGAATTGAACCCAGACTCATCTCCAATTGCTTCAAGAGTGTAATTTCGATATTTGGGATCATCCATGGACTTGATTGCATGATTTACCCGAAACTCATTCACAAACTGGTAAAAGTTCTTGTTCAGTTTTTCATTGATTACCTGAGAGATGTATTTCTTGTTTGTAAAAATTTTTTCAGCAATATCATCCACAACAAGTTGAGGGTTTTTAAACAGCTCTTCCTGCTCCATAAGCACCAGAATATCCTTCAGAATAACCTCTTTCATTTCTTCGGACAAAGATGATTTTTCATACTTTGAACTTTTTGTTTCACTTATTGCTGTAACAGAATTCTGCTTTGTAGATTCTTCTTCTGCAAATTTTTCATTCTTTTCAATTGCATTGAAGGTTTTAATCTTTCCAACGTAAATATCAGCCTGCTTTGTGCCAAAATATCCAAGAAAAGTCACAAACAAAGTCATCATTACCCAATAAGTTTGTTTAGAATAAGCATCAAAGATATGTGGTGCGAAATACAAAGCAGCATCAAATGCCGTAAAGAGCAGATAAATGAATATAAACAACCACAACCAGTTCAGGGAGATATTTTCCTTATAGGAGAAAAACTGATCAAGATTCCGCTTGTGTTTTTGCAATTGTGAAATCATGAGCACAGTGTATGCAATTACCTGAATATAATAAATAGCTACAGCAAGAGGAACCCTCAGCAGGTATATTGTTTCATAAGATTCCGAATCTGGGTCTTTGGGGACCAGAGACAGGATGATTAAAAACAGTGCAAAACCGATGGCAGGAAGATAATGAAGAATATCACGAAATCTGAATGAAAAGTTCTCATTAGTCAATGACTTCACATATAAAAAATAGAAAGGATTGAATGCCAAAAATATCGGAAGCACAAGTATTGCATTCAGATACATAAACACAGGAGTTTCTGTAACGACAATTTTGTTCAGAAAATAATAAAATGATAAAAGGATCATATATGAACCCAAAATACGATTGGGCTTACTATAGGCATTTTTATAGGTAAGTAGCTGCAATGCAAATACAAGGGGCAGAAAAATGAGAAAAATATTGAGATATTCAGAGAAGCGTGTCATTTTTCGGTTTTTTTATTATGTCAAAGTTACAATTATTTTTGGGAACTTTGCTGAAGTAATTTTCATCTTTTTTTAATATTTCATGAACTACATTATTAGTGAACTTGCGCCGGGTTGTCAGCTGATATACAAACAAATCAGCAGTCCTGTTGCCCATGTTGCAATTTTTACTGAATGCGGCACCCGTCATGAACAACATTTTCCTGAGGGTATTGCTCACTTTCTGGAACATTTGATTTTCAAAGGAACACACAGGAGAAAAACATATCATATACTTTCAGGGCTTGAAAACACGGGATGTGACGTGAATGCATTTACTTCAAAGGAGGAACTTGTTTTGCATGCTTCTTTTCTTGAAGAATACGGAAGCAGAATTATTGGGTTACTTGCTGAAATCATATTTGAATCTGTATTTCCTGAACAGGAGGTTGACAAGGAGCGTAATGTTATTCTTGATGAAATTGCTATGCTTAAGGATACCCCTGCAGATCTTCTACTTGAAGATTTTGAGAAACAACTTTTTGGTTCCCATCCGCTCAACAGGGAAATTCTTGGAAATAAAAAAAGCCTGAAAGCCATCAGCAGAAATACGATGCTTGATTTTTATCATAATATTTTTCTTCGATCCAGAAAAGTTATTCTTTACTACGGAAACAAATCATTCAGCAAGGTTCATAAAATGATTCAGAATTCTTTCGGGAAATACATACAATCAACATCTGAAAAACCGCTCAGCACTGTTTTTTGCAATTCTGAAAACACAGTATTTAATATTTCAAAAAAAATCAATACCCACCAAACCCATGTAGCAATGGGAGCCCCTGCATACGATGTAAAAAACCCCAGGAAGAATGCTCTTGGTCTGCTAATTAACATTTTGGGAGGACAGGCATTTAATTCACGCCTGAACCTCGTGGTCAGAGAAAAGTATGGTTTGTCCTATTCTGTGGATGCTTTTTATAATGTTTTTGCAGATACCGGCTATTGGTCTGTTTACTTCTCTGCAGAAAACGGTAACCCTGATAAAACGCTTTCCATTATTCATAAAGAATTGAAAAAGTTAAGAGAACAAAAAGTGGGAACACTTCAACTTCATATTGCAAAAAAACAACTCATCGGCCAGACTGCAATTTTTCTTGATTCAGCAAGAGCAGATATTATATCAGCAGGAAAAGTTTTTCTGTACACGGGCAAAGTCCCTTCATTTGAAGAGATCAGATCACAGATTGAAGAAGTGAACGCATCGCAAATGCTTGAAATTGCCAATGAAGTGATAATGCCTCAACAGATCAGTACTCTTGTATATCAACCAAAAAAACGCTTAACATGAATATAATTAATCCGCTCATTTGGGAATACATTGAACAGATGAGTTCAGAAGAGCCTGAAATACTGAAATATATCACACGGCAGACATTTCTTCATCAAATTTATCCAAGGATGATTTCAGGGAAAGTGCAGGGCAGATTTCTCGAACTCATCAGTCGTATCAGCAAACCAGTAAACATTCTTGAAATCGGAACATTCACTGCGTATGCTACAATATGTCTTGCCAGAGGCCTTGACAAAAACGGCAGAATCACTACCATTGAAATCAACCCTGAACTAGAAGACACGATCCTATCACATCTTGAAAAGGCAGAAATTATGGATCAAACAACCCTCCTTATCGGAGATGCCCTTGAGCTGATCCCCAAGCTGACAGAAACCTATGACCTGGTATTTATTGATGGAGACAAGGAGCAATATACAGATTATTTCAAAGTAGTCTTTCCGCTACTGAAAAAGGGAGGGATAATTCTGGCAGATAATGTTCTCTGGGATGGCAAAATTACCGCTGCTCCCTCAGAATTTGACAACGAAACCCGTGGAATTGCCAAATTCAATGAATACGTAAGCAAATACCCTGAAACTGAAACTGTGATCATTCCTCTCAGAGATGGAGTTTCAATGATTCTGAAAAAATAATCGGGATACTTCAAATATCATTGAAGATTTTTAGATTTCTACATGTTAGCACCTTCTTTTCCTGCTCCACAACACAAATGGACAGGAATTTTAAACTTTTCCATACATATCAGTCAACAACTTGCACTAAGCCTCCATTTTTCAACAAGCACTCTAATCACTTCAAGGCCAACATAACGTCCATCAGGATAAAGTTTCCCATAGCGTTCGATGCCTTCAGATTTAAAATCCGGCCGGATAGAAATAGCCCTGCTTTTTTCATTGTTTATAACACACCTGAAAGGAATGCTGTTCATATCCATTATCTGTGTAAACCTATTTCAAGACCAAAAGTAAAAGCAGGCAATTGGGAAAAATTGCAAGTAACATCAAACAAATCTGACAATCTGAATCTGGCAAATATGAGATACCTGTTCAGTCCAAGAGCAGCGTACGCCCCATAACTATATTTTTCAATATATTCAACTCTTTTATACCAAATTCTCAGTGTGGTTTCATTTTCCGATTTATCTTCTATCATTCTTTGTCTCATGAAATTTCTTCCACCCCAAACTCCCAAATCAAGAAAATGTCCCATATATGCACCCCGTCTGCGATCGAAATTTACTCTGAAATACAGAGAACAATCTCCACGACTGATCAGAAAATTCTCTTTATTGTGTAAAACTGTATCATGAACATTTTTCCCCGGAACCTGTTTCACTGAAAAAATACTTCTAACATAAGAAACATTATACCCGGCAGCAAGATGATTGTTCAGTTTATAGATCTGTCTGATCCCAAAGGAATAATCATTGGACGCCAGCAGACGAACATTAGTTTCATTATCTAATAAAGAAACACACAAACCCCATGCTGCAAAAAAATGATTATATGAGGAAGAATTTATTCCTTTCCCTGCCTTTTCAGAATTATCTGTCATTTTATCCCACAAAACAACATCCTGTGCAAAAGCAGAATTACATAGCCACAAATAAGCACATATCAGCAAATATCTATTCTTCATCATTTTGTTTAGGATTGAGTGTCTGAGTATATCCTCTGTAATGAAGAACAATATCTTTTGTCCCTTCACAACCATTTCCTATGGTAAGCGGAAAACTATCTGTTTTCACATGAATGATACCCCATTCGCAAACGCTGCCGTTTTCTGCAACAAAAGAAAAATAAAGATAATTCTCATATCTGGTTTTTTCAGCAGATTCTATATCAAAATCAGCATAATGAGTCACCTCAAAAACCAAATCCTGATTTTGTTTGCTCACAGTAAATGTCGGATATTGTTTTCTGTCAGGATAAAGTATCTCAGAGGCCTGGGGGACACCGTATCCATGAGCATAATCAAAATAGGGATACAAATTTCCAGACATTTCAATGGTTTTCTTAAGATCAATTGCAGACAATTCAGGCAACACTTGTTTTGCACAAGCTGCAAAACCTGCAACAAGTGGACTTGCAAATGAAGTTCCAAATGCAGTTGATAATTCATTATTCCTTGCAACCACAGCCTGTCCGTATGCTGAAACATTTGGCTTTCTTCTGATATCAGCAGTAGGGCCAACAGAGCTAAATCTGATTCTGTAATCGGTATAGGGATTTATCCCACCAACAGAAATAATACTGTCAGCATCGGCAGGGGCTCCAATGATTGCCCAGTCACTGTTTCCTTCATTTCCTGCAGCATTAACTATCAGAATACCTTTTGTTGCAGCTGTGTTTGCCATTTTTGAAACAAAAGCAGTTTGTCCATCCATTTGATAAGGAAAATATCTCTGATATGTATATCCCAATGAACTGTTCACAATGTCTGCTCCGTTTTTATCTGCCCATTCAAGGGCAGCAACCCAGTTTACCTCTTCGGAAAAAGGTTCAGTTTTACGCTCCGTTCGGGCAAGCAAAAACTCTGCTCCTGTGGCCAGCCCCATCCACTGTCCGTTGTATATTCCTGCAATACAAGATAACACCATTGTTCCGTGAGAATTGTAATCATAAACAAACTCCCTGTTTCTTACAAAATCCCAGGTTTTTATAATTCTGTTTTCTTTTCTAATATGTTCAAATGCAGGATGGGTATCCACATTGGGAAAGCCACCGTCAAAAACCGCAACTCTCACCCCTCTTCCATCTATTCCTTCGGCCCTGAACAAATCACCCTGCATCACCTGAAGCTGATTATTCAAAATAAAAGTATCAATTTTGGAGACACACTCATCAATATTGCAAACTTGCATTTCTGAAATTATGGGATTCACTGATTTGACATAAGGCAATGACATTATTCTCTGCACTGCCTCATGATCTGCCCAGCAACTGACAGCATTCATCCATCTGCTGCAATAGGATACAGAATCACAAAGTTCCCTCACTCCAGTAATATAATCTTCATTCACAGGAAAATCAGAAATGTCATACAAATTGTAGCCTATTTTTTCCCTTCTTTCAATGGCCTTTTGATCAAAATATTCAAAGGGGTTAAATTTCACACCCTTTTTATCTGTAAAAACAACCCAATGGGTTTGAGCTATACATGGGGAAGAGAAAACGATTCCAAAAAAAAACAGTAGTTTTACAGTCTTCATAAAATTCCTTTGACCATGCAAATATAAAAGAATAATGAACAGAAAACAAAAACTTCAGTTCATCATTGATTATTTCAAAGTTCATTTGCCTGCTCCTAAAACAGAGCTGCAGTATAAAAACGAATATGAACTTGCTGTGGCTACCATACTCTCGGCACAATGCACTGATAAGAGAGTCAATATAATTACTCCACCATTATTTCAAAAATACCCTGGCTTCAGGGAATTGGCTGCCGCTTCAACAGAAGAAATTTTCCATTTCATAAAAAGCTGCTCATATCCGAACAACAAATCCAGACATCTCAGTGAGCTTGCAAAAACTGTTATAAGCACATATAAGGGTTACTTACCTCGTGATGTGAAAACACTGACAACCCTCCCTGGTATAGGAAGGAAAACAGCCCATGTGCTGCTATCTGTTCTTCAGGATGAAGCCGTTCTGGCTGTTGACACCCATGTATTCAGAGTTTCTCACAGGATTGGCATTGTCAACAAGAAAGCAACAACTCCTTTGGCTGTTGAAAAGCAAATTGTTGACAATGTTATAGATCATCAGATATTATCATCTTTACACCATTGGCTAATTTTGCATGGAAGGTATGTTTGTACCGCAAGAAATCCCCATTGTCAGAATTGCGGATTAACCGATGTTTGTTCCTTCCTTCAAAAGAAGTAAGCAACATCAATACTATCCAACTTCACTGATTTTTTTCAGAAGCTTTTCATCCAGTATTGATATTTGTTTTCCCTGAACATCAATAATTCCTTCTTTTTTCAATTCAGTAAGTAACCTTACAGTGTTTTCCTCTGAAATTGCTGACAACTCACCCAATTCTTTTCTGGTTAATAACATGTTAAATGTCAAGTCATTATGAAGTTTCGACAAATAGAGCAAACTATCTGCAAACCGCCCTCTGATATTTTTCTGATTGAGGGTAATAATCTTTTTCATAATTGAAGCAATAGATTTTCCAAGTACCTCATTCTGTTTTATGAGAAAATCAGGATTTTCAACATAGAGTTTTTTAATAAAATTCACGTCAATCATACATATCTCACTGTCTTCAAGAGCAGAAACAGAATAGTTGAATACAGGGTTTTCAAAATAGGACAGAAAACCGATGTAACTATGTGGCTTCAATATGAATAAAATAATATTTCTGTTGTTTAAACCTTCAACGTATAATTTTACTGTACCCTTTAAAAGATAGGTTGCATGTATCACCTGATTTCCCTGTTTACAAATAATTTCATGTCTCTTGTAGGAAACATGTATTGGATTGATATCAGCATAATCCCTACCCTTACTGGATAAAGCCCTGAAAATATCGCAACCCATTTGGCATTTATCACAATTAACTTCTTGATTAAATTTCATGCAAGATAATTTTTTTACAAAAATAGATGATTTTTATAAATTTGATAAAAAACAATGTTACTTTACAACTTTCTTAGTCTTATTTTTAAAACTTTATTAGTTACTTTTGGCAATTAATAATTTCTGAACTTAAAAAAAGGAGGAATTTTATGTTACACGGACCAGCTGCAAAGCTTGCTGAGGATAAAGCCTCAAAGAAAAAGGCATCTCTCGGAATCAAACTTTTTTTTATTTACCTGCTTATTTATGCAGGCTTCACTACCATTGGAATATTTGAGCCGGAACTGATGGGCAAACAGATTGCATTCGGACTGAACCTTGCCATAGTGTATGGATTTGGTCTGATCATCATTGCCATCATCATGGGATGGGTTTATCATATGGTATGTTCTGGTTATGAAGATAAAATGAATAAGGAGGTATAATTATGATTTATGATGTATCTATATGGGCAATTCTGATCTTTGTAACATTTGTTGCACTGGTTCTCGGGATTTCATTTTATTTAGCCCGAAAAACAAGATCAGCATCCGGATATTATGCTGCTGGAGGTTCAATTCACTATGCTGTCAACGGGATCGCTTTTGCAGGTGATTATCTGTCAGCTGCATCATTTCTTGGAATAAGCGGCATGATTGCATTTTCTGGCTATGATGGTTTTATTTATTCAATTGGTTATCTTGCAGGCTGGGTGGTTGCACTGTTTATTGTAGCCGAACCGCTGAAGAGACTTGGCAAGTACACATTCACTGATGCTCTGGATGCCAAATTCAATTCAAGGTCAATAAAACTCACAGCTGCAATTTCAACTCTGATTGTATCAATTTTCTATCTGATCCCTCAAATGGTTGGAGCAGGCGACCTTGTCGTTCCACTACTAGGGCTACCCCATTATATAGGCGTGCTCATAGTAGGGTCTATTGTTATCCTCATTGTTGCTACTGCAGGGATGACCTCAACAACCTATGTTCAATTTATTAAAGGGGCTCTTTTAATTATTTCCTCAGTAATGCTCACAGCGTATATTCTTAATAACGGGCTTAAACTCAATCCATCTCCTGATTATCACAGGGGAGCTGTGATTCATGCAAGCATGGAAAACGATCAACTTATTATAAGTGATAGCACTGTTCAGGCTGAAATTTTGTACACTCTCCAAGATGGGGACAATCAATATGCAAAAATTATCTGGGAAGGACTTGAACGTTGGTTTCAGGTAGTAAGCACAGATAGCGGTTATGAACTGCTCGAGATGCTTTCTATTGTTCACACCCCCGAAGGAACATTGTACAATGGAGCACCTAAATCTGACAGGAAGTTTTATCAAGTTGGCCACCTTAGCAAAATTGTGGAAAAAGGACAGGAGGTTGATAGCACCGGAGGACTCAATCCCTTTAGCTTTTTTGAAAGACTTGGCAACAGCGAAGTTATTCTATATGCTAAACATACATTTACAGACGGAGATGATAAAGTCAATGTCTGGAGCCAGAATCCTACTTCAGGCACCGATATATTGAAGCCAGGTCTTTTGCTCAAACTGGAAGGTGCCACATTATGGCAGAAAATCAATTTCATCTCTCTGATGCTTGCATTGTTTTTCGGCACTTCGGCTCTTCCACATGTACTCATCAGATACTATACCGTTCCAAGTCAGCGCGATGCTCGAAAGTCTACCATTGTTGCAATTGCAGCCATAGGATTTTTCTATATTCTCACCCTTTATATGGGGCTCGGTGCTATGATAAACGGTGTCATCGATGTTGAAAGCTCAAATATGGCCAGCCCTCTGCTCGCCAAATATTTCGGAATCGGATTGTTTTCATTCATCACTGCAATTGCCTTTGCCACGGTGTTGGGTACAGTTGCCGGGCTAATTATTGCCTCGTCAGGAGCCATTGCTCACGACTTCATCGATAACTATCTGAAGAAAAATATGTCTGACGCGGCTAAGGTAAGGGCCGGCAAAATTGCAGCATTTGGCGTTGGCCTTGTGGCCATTCTACTTGGCATTCTGTTCAAAGGAATGAATGTTTCCTTTCTTGTCAGTCTTGCTTTTGCCGTAGCAGCTTCTGCCAACCTTCCTGCAATCCTGATGATTCTCTTCTGGAAAAAAACAACATCCAATGGTGTGTCCGTTTCAATTATCACTGGAATTATTACTTCGGTTGGACTAATTCTGATATCACCTTCTATGTTCGAAAAATACGGACTGAATCCTGCAGATGCAATTCTTCCAATTGATAATCCCGGCATCTTCTCAATTCCGGCTTCGTTCCTAGCATTGATCATTGTTTCTCTGCTCTCCCAGAAAAATAAAGCAAAGCAAATTGAATCATAATTAACAGATTCAATGTTTTTTTAAAAAAGAGCACGGAAAATCCCATGCTCTTTTTTATTCAGGTATCTTCCTATGAAACATCACTCAGGTATTAGAAATTGATTGTTAAATACTCTAAACTTTTATTAAAACTGGAATATTAGTTGATTTTAAGATTAAGCCAAAGGCTTCCATTTCTCAAGCCAGAGGCTTCCCTATGGGAAGGGGATCACTATTTATCACTTTGTGATGTGATGTGATAAGATTGCATGTGACTGGTAAAAAAACTTCAATATTTCCCATAGAGATTCTTTTGGAGCATTATTCTACTTTCCCAAGGGGACTCCTTTGGAGCATGATTCGTGATTTTATACCTTTATACCCCTAAATCCCCAATCTGAAATCAAAATTCAGTTTACTCAGCATCGCTGAAATGGTGGAGACAGCTTTTTTCAACACTGCCTGCTCAAATTCAGTAAGTTGTTTTGCTTGTATTTGATTATCAGGAGGTTCATCATTCAGAATACGTTTTGCCTGATGCCTGAGCCGCAATCCTGTATGAAACTCCAGAGCCTTCCTGCCTTCAGCAACTGAATTCTCTTTCATCACTCCTGCTTCAACAAGCTTTTCAAAACGCTGAACTGTGTTCTTCTCATTAATCCCCTGCTGCAAGGCATAAATTCTTGCAAAATTGACAATTGCTGCTACAGTATCTTTAATATCATGAACTTCTCCCACTGTTAATCTTGCCTGAACAGTGTTTCTTGCAAGATGATGAAGGTATGCAGGATTCATTGACGAAGTTTCGGAGATATGAGACTGCAGGCTTTCTGGCAATTCCTTTTTGCCATAACAGAGGCAAAAATTAAAGAAAATATTAATCTCCAGCAAAACTTTGGACTGTCCGTTATTAATCCATGTGGTAAAATAGTTTTTCCATACGCTTAGGGGCTGATTCCACTTAGGATTCAAAGCCATATTATCTCCCTTACACAAACGGTAACCGACTTCATTCAGAGCCAAACTCATCCATTTGCCAAGTCTGAGAAACCAATCTGATACTTCCTGACTCATCCCTTCCGAATCATCAATAATAAATGCATGATCCTGATCTGTACTCAGGGTTTGTTCCTTTCTCCCCTCGCTCCCCATAACAATCATTGCAAAATCAACGGGAGGTGTGCCCATTTCCTTAAATGCCAGTTCAAACAGACATCTTGTTACAGCATCAAATGCTTCTGATAAAAGTTGTAAAACAACAGAGTAATGGATATTATGTGTAACCAGAGAAGCAATGATATAAACAAATTCCTTTCGGACTTTCTTCAGCGAATCAACACTTCTGGGTTCAGTCATTTCAGCAAGCAAGCGGATGATCTTCATCTCATCCGTTTCAATTAAATCTGTAGAACAAATCACTCCCACAGGCTTTTTCTGCTCTCCTATCACTAACAACAGATCACTGTTTGTCTCCCTGAACTTTTTTCTCGCATCAATCATAGTGGAAGATAAAGAAATAATAGGTACAAGTGCATTCATGACAGAATACACTCCGCTTGTTGCATCTGAATTTTGATCAACAGTCATGACAACTGCAAGTTGATGATCTGTCACATAGCCAAGAATGTTACTTTCCTGATCCGTCACCAGCAAATATCTTCTATCAAGGGAATTCATTAAATGAGCTGCCTCAGTTATACTGTAACCATGGGGCACAGCCTGAAGCGGGCGAACAAACCTTTCTGTGTTCATATTCAACAACATAGCCCTAAGTTCTTCCAGATTAATGACAGTCCCTGCTCCGGCAGCGGCTGAATTGATCGCATTGACAGGTTCAATAATTCCGTCACACCATGCTGCAACACCAACATCATCTGCGATAACTGCAAGCGACACCATCGCATGGACAATACTTCCGTTACTTTTCAACAACCGAATTACCTGATTTCTGACAAATCCAGATTCCAGCAGCTTATTTCTGAAATTTCTCTTGTCTTCTTCTTCCGCGAAAAAAACAATAATATATTTTCCTTTCAATTGCTCACCCTCTTCAAAACCCAAAAGTTGCAGAACAGTTTCATTTGCTTCGATAAATCTTCCCCGTGAATCAAGAGTGGTACGAAAAATTCCCGCATTCAGTTTATCCATCAAGGCTTTAAACCGCTCCCTGCTTTCATGCAACTTACGTTTCAGCAAAATGTCAGAACTGATGTCCTTGATGGAAAAAATAACAGCTCTCTTGCCATAAAACAAGATGGGGCTGATTGTCATCAAAGCATCCCGTTTTCTGTTATCCGGCAAAATAATTTCACTTTCAAAGGGAGTTGTATCTATGTCAGTATGTCCATTCTCTATCTGTTCTCTCATCTCATCTGATAAAACAAATACATCCTGCCACTTCATTTCAGTAAGTTCTTCACTGTTCATTTCTGCCATCTACAGAAAGACAGCATTGGCAAAAATAATTCTGTTATCACTGATCATAACCAATCCTTCTGTTGGAGCCTCAACAAGAGAACGATACTTTTCCCTCGATTCCTGAAGATTCTGCTCTGCCCTGAGTCTTCTCTTCTCGATTCTGAATGACTGAAGAGAAATAAAAGTAAGAATTAATGCAACAATTGAAGCAATAATGATACTGATATATAACAAACGCGAGGAGAGTTCAGAAATTTGTTTTCTCACATCCTCAATATAAATGCCAGTTCCGATAATCCATCCCCAGGGATCGAATTTTTTAACATAGGATAGCTTTGGTACCACATGGGCTGAATCATCTTTCCATTGCCACATATATTCAACAAACCCATGCCCGTCGTCTTCCACTTCACGCACAAATTCAACAAACATTTTCTTGCTGTGAGAGTCTTCATAATCAGTGAGATCAGTTCCGTTGAGCTCGGGAACATAGGGATGCATGATCATTGTAGTATGCATATCTGTAATCCAGAAATAATCCTTGTTATCATCCCCATATCTGAGATACTGAATTCTTGAAATTGCAGTCAGCTGAGCCTATTCTCTGTCAAGTATTCCTTCGGTTTCGTCGGTGTAATATTTTTCCAGAATACTACTTGCTGAATTTGTCAGTTCCTTGATCATTTCCCTTTTTCTGTCCATAATTGCCTGTTCAAAAACAGGAATGACAATATAAAACAAGGTCAGTACAAAAAGAATGACCGCAATAACTGCCGGAAGAATTATTTTCATAAAAAACTGAAACATAAAACCAGAATATGTTTTCAAAATTTATGTCTGAAGTAATTTTAACCCTGAATTTACTGAAACAACCTTAATAATTTGTTTTTCAGTATCACACACTGCGAACCCTGAAAAGCCTGATGAGGAGGCAAGTGCAGGTACTCCTCCTCCGCAAAGCAGTGGTGAAATTTTAATTTTTTTCTGTATAAAAGGGACTCCATTTCCTTTCATCACCACAAAAAGTCCACACTGATGCGTATGACCGAAAAAAGCCAGATGCGCATGATGCTCGTTCATTAGCTCAAGATGTGAAGAAAAATCTCTGGTTTTAACCAAAAAATTTGTTGTTATCCCTGTGATATCAGGACTCAGAAAATGGCTGAGCAGAATAGTGCTTTCTCCTGCAGGAATAAGTATTTGTTCCGGCAGTTTACTGATCCAGTCGGCAGATTCTTCTGTCAGCAATGCTGAAAGTTCATTCTCTTCATATAACCACAGCCCATGACCTGCAACTGCAAAACGCTGCTGAAATGACAAACTGTACCAATTTTCAGGCAAATCAAAACCAGGAACAACAGATGGAAGTTTCCGAATGGCATAATGATCATGATTGCCCGCAACCACATATTTTGCATGTTCCCTGACCAGTTTGATGCATTCATTGGCATCACGGGTTTCATGATATTTTTAAAACGGGGTACTGAACCCCACAATATCTCCAAGACACGCAATTTCATCGCATGCTTCCTTTTCAATCATCCGCAAGGCCTTGACCAGATTCACTCTGTCTTCATGAATATCCGTTATTATAGCCAGTTTCATGAGTAATTTCTAAAAAAAATAAATGTACTGCCTTTTTTTTGAAATGAACTAATATTTTCAAAAAAATTGAGGACTCTGAATTTTTTGATATCTTTCTTCTAAAAATCCCTTCTGATGTATCTCGATTGATACAGAGCA